>JAQTZD010000051.1 GCA_028687975.1 Sediminibacterium sp. | reverse complement strand
GACGAACAGGCCGAAGATGTCAGCAAACTGATTGAAAGGCTTGAACAGGACGAAGACGTGAACAAGGTATTCCACAATATGGCATAAAGCAACCGCTGCATGATCAACAATCCGGATCACCCGATAGTATTCTTCGATGGTGTATGCAATTTCTGCAACCGGAGTGTACAGTTCATTCTGCGCAACGACCCCGAACGAAAATTCAGGTATGCTTCCCTGCAAAGCAGTTTGGGCCAACGGGTACTGCAAGAGGCAGGATTGCCTGCAAACCAGCTGAGTACCCTGCTGCTGTTGAAGAATGGAAAATTATATCGGAAATCAACTGCTGCATTACTGATCGCAGCAGAACTGCGCGGGTTATGGCCGGCATTGTATGCACTCACCATCCTGCCAGCCTTTCTCAGAGATCCTTTTTATGACCTGGTTGCCCGCAACCGTTACAGGTTGTTTGGAAAACAGGAAGCCTGTATGATTCCGGATGCCAAAGCAAAAGACCTATTCATCAGCTAAAGCACGCAGTTAGCTTATTCCTGCATCATTTCACGCACTACCCGAATAATGTCTTCTGCATTGGGTTTGCTGAAATAGTCTCCGTCGCTTCCATAGCTCGGACGATGCGCCTGAGAAGTAAGGGTTCTAGGATTTACATCCAGCCATTTAAAGGCCTGCTGACCTTCTATCACCTGGTTGTACATGTAGGCAGCTGCACCACCGGGTACATCTTCGTCTACAAATAGAATCCGGTTGGTTTTTTTCAACGATTCGAGGATCAGGTGGCGGGTATCAAATGGAAGCAGGGTCTGTACATCAATCACTTCGCAACTGATGCCTTCTTTTTCCAGTCGCTCAGTAGCATCCTGAATAATTCTTAAAATAGAACCATAGGAAACAATGGTCAGATCGGAGCCTTCTCTGATTACTTCGGGCACGCCCAGCGGAACAGTATATTCCAGCAGGTTGGCCGGTAATTTTTCTTTCAGGCGATAACCATTCAGGCATTCAATGACCAGGGCCGGATCATTCGCAGACAACAGGGTATTGTACATACCAACTGCCTGCACCATATTCCTTGGCACACATACGTACATGCCACGCAGGGCGTTGATGATCATGCCCAGCGGCGAACCACTGTGCCAGATTCCTTCGAGGCGGTGTCCACGGGTTCGAATGATCAACGGGCAACTTTGCTGCCCCCTGGTTCTGAAATGGGTGGTGGAAACATCATCACTCAGCACCTGCAATCCATACAACAGGTAATCCAGGTACTGAATTTCGGCAATCGGCCGCAATCCGCGCAGGGAAAGGCCCACAGCCTGTCCTACGATGGTCAGTTCGCGGATACCGGTATCGGAAATACGGTCTGCACCATGTTTGTCCTGCAAACCGGCAAAGCCCTGGTTCACATCCCCGATATGCCCCACATCCTCACCAAATGCATATACTTTTGGATTGTGTGTAAAGAGTGCATCAAAATATTTGTTCAGCACTTCATAGCCGTTCACCATCGGAGCGTCGAAGGAAACGAGTGGCTTAATTTCATCCACCAGCAGGGCGCTCTTGGGTCCCTGGTTGTATAAATGCGTGTTGTACAGTTTCTTGTTTTCTGCAAGCAGTTCTTCGTAGAACAGGCGCACATCGTTGATCGAAGGAGAATCCGGTGCAAATTCAATGGCCAGCGCCAGGGAACGCAATACATCTCTGCGCAGCGGTTCTTTAGAACCGGCCAGTTCTTTGGCCATCTGCTGCAGCTGATTGTACTTCTCCATATCGTTCACCACAACCTCCCGCAGAAGGGTGGCCGAATTCGCCGCCTGTTCTTTGATGGGGTTCGTGTATTTTTCCCATGCTTTCAGTCTGCACTCCCGCACATACTCTTTTGCAGCAGCTTCAATATCGGCCAGTTCTTCCCCGGTGGCCAGGTTGTTCTCGAACATCCACTCCTTCATCTTCCTGATGCAGTCCCATTCTCTTTCCCATGCCAGCCTTTCGGGTGTTTTGTATCGTTCATGGCTGCCGCTGGTAGAATGTCCCTGCGGCTGTGTAACTTCTTCTATATGAAACAAAGCAGGTACATGTGTTTCGCGCATACGCTGCAACGCTTCTTCGAACACCTGGCACATGCCAGCATAATCCCATGCCTTCAGTTTATAAATACGGATACCATTGGAATCTTCCTGCTTCTCCAGGCCTTTCAATGCCTCTGAGATAGATCCCTTGGTGGTTTGAAAATTTTTCGGTACCGAAATACCAAAACCATCATCCCATACAAAAACGGCCAGTGGCACCTGCAACACACCGGCGGCATTCATGGTTTCCCAGAAATGTCCTTCGGTGGTACTGGCATCACCGATGGTGCAGAAACAAATTTCATTGCCGTTGTGACTGAGGTGATCGAATTCCCGTAAACGCTGCCCCTGCCTGAAACATTTAGAGGCATAGGCCAGCCCCAGTGCACGAGGCATCTGGGAAGCCGTAGGCGCCATGTCGGCGGAAATATTTTTACGGTTGGCCAGGTCGAGCCAGTTGCCGTTTTCGTCTACAATTTTGGTGGCGAAATGCGCATTCATCTGACGACCTGCGCTGAATGGGTCGTTCTTTACATCGGGATCGCCATACAACTGCGAAAAATATTGTTCCACCGTGGCCAGTCCGGCAGCGAACATGAATGTTTGATCGCGATAATAACCGCTTCTGAAATCACCCGGCTGAAAAAACTTAGCCATGGCCAGTTGTGCCACTTCCTTTCCATCTCCGAAGATGCCGAACTTGGCTTTACCGGTAAGTACTTCTCTTCTTCCCAGCAAACTTACTTCGCGGCTGATCACTGCAGTTTTATAGTCTTCCAGAATGGTATTGCGAAAACCTTCGAAAGATAGCATGTCTTCTTTGTACTGAATAGCTGTAGGTGATTCCATAGGGCAAAAATAATGTTAGGAGGCGAATAGCCTGCAATTATTCCATTTAATCCATCAGTTGGTTTGCGAATCGTTAAATTCTCCTGATTTTATTCTAAGATAAATCTTTAGTCATAAGATTGTGTAATTTTATCGGCTAAAGAATGTATATGAAACAATTATTGTTAATATCTGCCCTTTTTGCCATAAGCTCTGGCCTGAATGCACAAACAGTTTCGATCAAGAACGAGAAATACCAGATGGGAAAAATTCCTTATGGAAAGCCGGTGGAATACGTAGTGGAAATCACCAATACAGGAAAAGATACCCTTACCATGGAAACAGCCCGCGCAGGATGTGGTTGTACCACACCCAATTTTACGCCCAACCAGAAATTTGGTCCCGGACAAATCGTAAAAGTGAATATTGTATTCAACGGTTCTGTGTTGGGAAATTTCACCCGTTTCACCGACCTGGTTTTTTCCGGAGGAATAGTGAAGCAGGTTAGCTTCAGCGGAGAAGGCGTACAGGAAACAGCAGCACCTAAAACAAAAAATCAATAAAGTATGAAATCATTTTTACTGGCATTGTGCCTAACTTCCGGAGTAAGTTTGTTTGCACAAACAGACATCAGATTCATAGAAACCAAACACAGTTTTGGTAAAATCAAAAAGAATGTTCCGGCAACCTACACCTTCACGTTTACCAACAATGCCACCAAGCCGGTAGCGATTGAGTTTGCGAATGCCGAGTGCGGATGCACCACTCCTATTTATCCCAAAACGGCCATTGCAAGAGGCAAAAGCGGTACCATTCGGGTAACTTACAATGCAGCTACTGTGGGTACATTCAAGAAGAATGTAGATGTAAAATTTGCTCATTCCAACCAGCCTTACACTTTAACCATCGACGGAGA
The DNA here is from genome assembly GCA_028687975.1 of Sediminibacterium sp. Lineage (GTDB taxonomy): Bacteria > Bacteroidota > Bacteroidia > Chitinophagales > Chitinophagaceae > Sediminibacterium. The sequence continues at coordinate 16,528 of JAQTZD010000051.1, read as the reverse complement.
AGTTGTAGAGCCCAAGACCAAGACTAAATAAGAAACATGCTATCAATCAGTCAGAGAGGCATAGAGATGCCCGCTTCACCCATCCGGAAACTGGTACCTTATGCAGAAGCTGCCAAGAAAAAAGGAATCAAAGTATATCATTTAAATATTGGTCAGCCGGATATTGAAACGCCGCCGGCCATTTTAGATGCCGTAAGACACAGCGATTTTAAAGTGCTGGAATACAGCCACAGTGCAGGAAACGAGAGTTATAGAAAAAAACTGGTAGACTATTATCAATCGGTGGGCATTTCGGTGAACCACCAGCAGATCATTGTAACCACCGGGGGCAGTGAAGCCATTCAGTTTGGATTCATGGCCTGCCTCGATGCCGGAGACGAAGTAATTATTCCGGAACCTTTTTATGCCAACTACAATGGATTTGCAGTAGCAGCCGGCGTAAAGGTTGTTCCCATCACTTCCCGCATCGAAAACGGATTTGCGCTTCCGCCCATCGCCGATTTTGAGGCAAAAATTACCCCAAGAACCAAGGCGATCGTTATCTGTAACCCCAACAATCCCACCGGCTATCTCTACAGCCGCGAGGAAATGGAACAGCTGAAGGAACTGATCCTGAAACACGACCTTTACCTGTTTTCCGACGAAGCTTACCGCGAATTTTGTTACGGAGGTGAGCAGGTCAGTGCCATGCACTTAACCGGCGTAGACGAGCATGTAATCATCATGGATACCATCAGCAAGCGTTACAGCGCCTGCGGAGGAAGGATTGGTGCCTTTGTAACCAAAAACCAGCGGGTACTGGATGCGGTGATGAAGTTTGCACAGGCAAGACTGAGCCCGCCCAGCTTTGCGCAGATTGCAGCCGAAGCCGCCATTGACCTCCCTGCGGATTATTTTAAAGCTCCCAAGGCCGAATACCAATCCAGAAGAGACCTGATTGTAAAAAGACTGAACGCCATGGAAGGGGTGTTCTGCCCCAATCCGGGAGGTGCTTTTTATGCAATGGCCAAACTACCCATAAACGATGCCGACCAATTTTGCCAGTGGTTGCTGGAGGAATTCAGCTACGAGAACCAGACGGTGATGCTGGCTCCTGCTACCGGATTTTACGGAACCCCGGGGCTGGGCAAACAGGAAGTTCGGCTGGCTTATGTATTAAATCTTTCCGATATAGATAAAGCCATGGATTGCCTGGAGGTAGCCTTAAGGCAGTACCCCGGAAAAAAATAATTAGAAATCCTTTAGGGGTATTTTCATATTACGATTAATTACATGTTACGTTTTTGTTATCAAAACATCATTTTTTTGGGTCTTTCAAGATTATTTTTTCGGTTTTTTATAAAAAAATCGGATTTTCTGCGAATCAAGTCCTATATTTATGGCTCAAACAGCAGATAAAGACTCTCTTATAATGGCAAGCAATCGAAAAAATCCCTTCGTTTCTACGAGGGGATTCTTCTTTTAAGGAAAAATTGAACCGGGTTTTGCATATTTGAGGATGAAATCCGTTATTCTAGCGGAACAGTTATGTATAAAATCCCCCCCATTCTCCTGATTTCGGCACTGTTGTGTTTTTTGGTCATCCCCCAAAACGGGATATCCCAGCATTACCATGCACTGCACGGGTCCTCTTACGCAGGTGCGGCCAGTATGTTCAACAACCCCGCATCCCCGGTAAACAGCGTTCACCGATGGGATCTTAACCTGTTTTCGTTTCAACTGGCCAATTCCACCAACAGCGTTTCTATCCAAAATGGCCGGATTCCGGCGCTGGCAGGAGCAAGCATCCGGATTACCCCGGGCACCCGGGAAAGATGGCTCCACCAGCAAATGGACCTGGACCTGCTGAATGCCATGTACAAGATCAATTCCAGAACCAGCCTGGCAGGCGGACTGAGAATTCGGCTCTACGACCACATCAGAACCAGTGCAGTGAATGTGCAGGACTCCACCAACACCCTCAAGGGTTTTCTGATCAACAACCGCAAAACAGAAGCCATGCAGGGCACAGGCATCCACAGCGGATGGATAGAAGGCAACCTGAATTTCAGTCGTGTATTCAAAGAAAACGCCCGGGGAAAACTGAGCGGAGGCATCAGCCTGCAAATCATGAAAAATATTTCGGGCAGTTTTGTGAGGGCCAACAAACTGAGCTACCAGGAAACCATTCTTCCGGGCGACACAATGTATTCACTGGTGGATGGTACAGGCAGTTTTGGATATTCGGCCAACTACGATGCCACCAACACCAATGCCGGTACTGCAGACAATATAAAAACAGTTTTGAAACAATCGCTGAGCAGCATCGGCATCAGCATAGGTATGGAATACCTGATTTACGACCAAGAAGCAGTAACCGGGGAGGGGGAACCCGCTCCTTACCTGTGGAAACTGGGAATCAGCCTGATGGACATCGGCAAGAACGCATACACCAACAGCAGGTACACCGGGCAGTTCAGCAATCCCGACCAGTCGGTCACCAACCAGGAGCTTTACCATAAATTTCAGTCGATCAATTCGGCCAGGAGCCTGAGAGATTCAATGGCTACCGTTTTTCAAACCGTCACCGCCCTGCCTTCCCAATTCAGCATTGCCGGTCCTTCAAGGATTATCCTGAATGCAGACCGGAACCTGGGAAATCATTTTTATATTAATGCACAGCTGAGCCTGAACCTGCGGAGCACGTTCAGGTTCGATCAATTGAATACACGAGAATTGAACCTCATCAGCATTACCCCAAGATGGGAAACCCTGAACTGGGGATTCTACCTGCCTGTACAATACAATGCACAGGGACAATGGTGGATGGGAGCCGCATTCAAGGCTGGCCCGCTGATTGCAGGAATACACCATATCGGCCTTCTGAAAAAGGACCCTTCCCTCAACGGAGGCGGCTATATCATGCTCAGCATACACCCCTTCCGGAAAAGGAACTATGGTACCAGACTGGATTGTGTAACGAGGTAGGTATTATTCAGCGCTCTGGATATTTCCGGCCTGCTTGCCCTTTTTTCCGTCTACGATTTCAAAGGTAACTTTCTGACCTTCTTTGAGCGATTTGAATCCACCCATATTGATGGCAGAAAAATGTGCAAACAGGTCTTCACCACCATCATCTGGTTTAATGAAACCAAAACCTTTTGCATCGTTGAACCATTTTACAGTACCGGTAGGCATAATTATGTTGTTTAAGAGATTAAATATACTCTTTTTTAAGACTTATCACAACAAATGGAAACCGGCACGTCCCGAAATAAATTAAATTAGCGTACCACGCAACCTTTTGCAACCATTTCCCGTATTGGTTAATAGAAAAGGATGATTCACCCACTTGGCAACATTTATAACCATATTTAAAAACAGCTTAAAATCTGACCGGAACAGTCAGCGGGAGCTCTATGAAACCTATTATGGTTATGCCCTGAAAATTGCGTTCAGGTACATTCCGGGGTACGATGATGCCAGAATGGTGGTCAACGACGCATTTGTAAAAGCATTTAAGAACCTGCACCGGTTCGAGGAACTGACCGCTGAGGAGAGCCTGCTCGAATTCCGGTTCATGGGCTGGCTGAAAAGAATTGTGGTACATACCGCCATTGATGTGCTGAGAAAAAGCAACCGGGAAATTCCCGAAGTTCCTTTTGATTCCGAATTGGCTGAGCAGCATTTTGCTCCCGACCAGGCAGATGCAGGCCTGATGTATAAAGAATTAATCTGTTACCTGAAAGAATTGCCTCCGGCATACAACAAGGTATTCAACTTATATGTAATCGACGGATACAGCCATGCTGAAATAGCAGATATGCTGCAGATATCAGTTGGCACATCCAAGTCTAACCTGTTCAGGGCAAAAGAACTGTTACAGAAAAAAGTTGCGGATTTTTTTGAAACGAAAAAATTATGAGTCAGAACCAGGATAAAGAATTTGAGGACCTGTTTAAAAGGGCTGCCGAGCACTTCCCGCTGGATACGGATAGTGCCGACTGGGACAGCGTTTTAAGCAGACTCAACGAAACCGATCAGCGTAAGCCGGTTGCTTTCTTCAAAAGAAGAAACACTTTGCTGCTGCTGTTGCTGCTGCTGGCAGTGGGAACCATCTCATCGCTGGTAACCGGTCTGATTGTCTGGAACCGGGCAGAAAAGAAAAACAACACAACACAACTAAAAACATCTGCTGCAGATTCCATCAACGGCAGAGAAAAAAAGATAGCAGACCAGGTTTACCGGAAAGTAATCGAAACACTGAACAAGCCACAAACTGCTACTGCAGGCAATGCGACTGCAGAGGCAACAACCAAACAGGTATCCGTAAAACCGCAGCCTGCAACCATGCAACGCAGCAAACTGCCAACAACAGCACAACAGAAAACCCCGCAGTACAAAACAAAAGCCGGTCCTGTTGTAACAGCAGATCCATTTGCATTGAACCAGCCTGCGAACAAACCATTGGCAGCAACAGAAACCGATACAACTGTAGTAACAACGCCGGCAGCTGTTCCGGCAACTGTTCCGGCTGCAGCACCCGAAGTACCTGCAACAGATTCAACAGACAGTACAGCCACTGCACCAACCAAAGGTTTGCAGCAGGGCACCAAAAAAACAGCAACCCCGGGCAGCAAAAATTTTTATGCCGGTATCTTATACGCAAGTGATCATAGTTCCATCGGATTAGAGCCCAACAAAGGACGGGGGTTTAGCTGGCAACTGCTGGCAGGCTACCGCTTCGCCAAAAGATGGAGCATCGAAAGCGGAATCCATATTGAGAAAAAGGAATATTATACCAACGGCCAACATACCAATAAGGATTTTCTGAACGCAGCAGGAAGTGTTTTATGGATTGAATCCGAAAGCCGTTTGCTGGAAATACCGCTCACAATAAAATATGATGTGTTGCGCAAAAACAGGCACAACTTATTTGCAACAGCAGGCTTGTCTTCCTATATAGTCAACCGGGAAGACTTCGAATACGAAGAGGAAGTATATGGAGTTATACAAAAAAGCAGTGTAACATTTACCAAAACAACGAGTAACCTGTTTTCTACCATCAACTTCAGTTTGGGGTACCAATTCAGGTTAGGAAAAATAGGAAGCATCCGAATTGAACCTTATCTCAACCTTCCGATCTCCGGAATTGGAAAAGGACAATCACCCATCATCAGCAAGGGGATTTACGCTGGCTGGGTCTACGACTTTCGTAAAAGAAAGTTAAAGCAATAAAAAAATTGGCGATATTTTTTTCCATGGCATGATTTTTTCTATATCACTGCCAATGGATAGACTTATACACTCTTATTACTCTACAACACACAAAAATGAAAAAAGTCGTATCCACCATTGTGCTTGGCTGTGTAGCCATGCCCCTCCTGATGCTTTCCTGTAAGCACGAAATTCCTACACCACCCAATGTAGTTATCACACCGTCCCCAACGCCAACACCAACCCCCACGCCTGGTACCCCTGGTAATAATACAGGTGGCAACTCCACTTGCAGTGCGGATACAGTGTATTTCCAGAACGATCTGTTTCCGCTGATCAACTCCGGCTGTAATACTTCGGGCTGTCACGATGCGGTTTCGCATGCAGACGGAGTGGACCTATCCAGCTATGATAAAATAAGAGGCTATGTGAGTGCCGGAGACGCGGCCAGAAGCAAGCTCTACAAGGTATTGGTCAAGTCGGGCAGTGAGCGGATGCCGCTCCCTCCATTACCCGCATTTACTGCAGACCAGATTGCCAAAGTGCAAAAATGGATTAATCAGGGCGCTAAAAACAATGCCTGTACCGGCGGTTGTGACACCACGAATATTACCTATACCGCAGCTGTTCAACCCCTGATGCAAACTTATTGCACCGGTTGCCACAATGCTGCCAGCCCAGGAGGTGGAATTGATCTTTCCTCTTACGCACAGGTAAAAACCTATGCCAGTAACGGAAGACTGCTGGGGACCATCAGTTATGCAACAGGTTATTCACCCATGCCTAAAGGATCCAAGATGCAGGATTGCCAGATCACCCAGATCAGAAAATGGATTGAAGCAGGTGCTTTAAACAATTAAAAAAAAGAAAAAATGAAAAATAGATTTCACCTGGTGATGCTGTTAACAGGCATCATCCTGTTCAGCTCGTGCTATTACGACAAAGAAGAACTGCTCTACCCTACCGGAGCATTATCCAACTGCGATACCATTGGCACCGTTTCCTACTCAGCCAAAGTGGTTCCGATACTGCAACAAAAATGTTACAGCTGCCACAGTATTTCTTTCCCTTCCGGAAATGTGGCCATGAGCACCTATGCCACCGATAAAGCCACCGCAGTAAATGGTTCACTGTACGGCAGCATCAATCATGCCAACGGTTATTCGCCCATGCCCAAAGGCGCAGCTAAAATGACCACCTGCGAAATTGCCACCATCAAAAAATGGATTGATGCAGGCAGTCCCAACAATTAAATCAACACAACATGAATAAGAAGAAAAAAAACTTACTACTGTTTGTACTTGCGGTCTTCATTCTCGCATCAGGAACTGCATTCTATGCCTATAAAGAGTTCAATAGAAAAGCGGTGGATCTCAGCGATGCAACAGCTGCACACAAGATTAGCGCTACAGAACTGATCAATTCTTTTGCTGCCAATGAAACGGAAAGCAATGCCAAATACCTTTCCCAGATCATTGAAATCAGCGGTACCCTCAAAAAAATGGATCAGGACGAAAAAGGAAACAATATCCTGGTATTGGGAGATCCCGATTCCATGTCTTCCATAAGATGCAGCCTGGACAGCCTTCACAGCCTTCAGGAACCATTAAAGCCCGGCAGCCCGATTACCGTTAAAGGTATCTGCACCGGGTTCATGGCAGACGATCTGGGAATCGGATCGGACGTAATCCTCACCCGGTGTGTTCCCGTTCAGCAATAAATAACTACTCAACAACATACTCCTCACTTAAAACTCAACACAATGAAACAAGTACTTATCCTGATTGCTCTGTTTGGATGCTTCACTGCAGCAGAGGCACAGAACCGCTTTTTTACCAAAACAGGCAAAATCAGTTTTGATGCAACCACCTCTAAATCTCCGGAGAACATAGATGGCATCAATAAAAACTCCACCTGTGTACTGGATGCCCAAACCGGTGATATCCAATTTTCTGTACTGATGAAGGGGTTTGAATTTGACCGTGCACTAATGATGGAGCACTTCAACGAAAATTATGTGGAGAGCGACAAGTTCCCCAAAACCACCTTCAAAGGCAATATTGTAAACAACAGTGCCATTAATTATACAAAGGATGGAAGTTACCCTGCAAAAGTGAAAGGGAAATTAAGCATGCACGGAGAAACCAAAGAGATCGAAACAGCAGGAACCATCACCATTAAAAACGGAAAGGTGATGGTGTCGGCAACCTTTCCTGCACTCTTATCCGATTACAAAGTCGGCATACCGCAACTGGTGGCAGACAAAGTAGCCAAAACGGCTAAAATTACCGTGGACTGTACACTGGACCCACTCACCAAATAACCAACTACTGCTCATTTACTAATGAACTCAATATGAAACAACAATTCAAGCGCGTTATGACCATCCTTGCCGTAATGGTCTGTTCAGCTGGCGCAAAGGCTCAGGAGAAAGACTTGCTGGACCTGGTAGACGATGGTAAAACGCCCAATACTATGGTGACCAACGCATTCAAATCCATTCGCATCATCAACGGACATTCCATGGAATTTCTGGCGCCCGGCACCATGGATTTCAGGATCCTGCACCGGTTCGGACAAATGAACCAGGGAACCAAGAATCTCTTTGGACTGGATCAGGCGAGTATGCGCCTGGGTCTGGATTTTGGCGTCACCAAAAAATTGCAGCTGGGTATAGGACGCAGCACCTTTAAAAAAGAACTGGATGGGTATATTAAATATGCACCCCTGCGGCAGTCTACCGGAGATCACGCATTTCCGGTAACCATTGCACTGATTGGAGGCGCTACCATCAATACCCTGCCATTTGCAGATCCCACCAGAACCAATTATTTTTCTTCGAGGGTTGCTTACTATGTACAGACCATCATCGGCAGAAAATTGAGCGATCGCATTTCTCTGCAGCTTACTCCAACCATGGTACACCATAACCTCGTGCCTCTTGCTAACCAGCCCAATGATGTATATGCAGTTGGTTTCGGCGGCAGAATCAAAGCCAGTCAGCGGGTAGCGTTTACCTGGGATTATTTCTACAACATCAATGGTCTGGAGAAAGGCGTGAACTATAACCCGCTATCAGTGGGTGTAGACATAGAAACAGGCGGGCACGTTTTCCAGCTTCATTTTTCCAATGCAGCCGGTATGAACGAACGTGCATTCATCACCGAAACCACCAATACCTGGGAAAAAGTAGACCTGCGTTTTGGCTTCAACCTCTCCAGGATATTCCAATTGAAAAAAGCAAAATCTTCTTAAACAAATCAATCAACACCATGGACCGGAAAGAATTTTTGAACAAGATCGGATTCGGAGCAGCATTTGCGCTCACCGCCACCTGCCTGGGATCCTGCAAGAAAGAAGCCACTACGCCCTCCGGGCCGGTAGACTTCACCATCAACCTGAATGATGCAGCCAACGCCGCACTGGCAACCACCGGCGGATATGTAATTACCAATGCAGTAGTGATTGCCAAAACAGTCAATGGCTATGCGGCGGCAACCGTGATCTGCAGTCATGAAGGAAAACAGCAGATCACTTACCGAAGCAACAACAATCAGTGGTATTGCACTGCGCATGGCGCCGCATTCAACATCAATGGAACCGGTGTGAGTGGAAATGGGAATGCCTCCAAAGGACTTACGATTTACAATACTGCATTAACAGGAACAACCCTGAGAATTTATTCCTGATTTTACCGGACTTTGGCTGGATACCGTTCGGATACCATTCCGAACATCCAGCCAAAGTTGTTTTTGGCCGGAAATGCAGGTTTGTTGGTAAAAGAATGTGAGCGGAAATCATTATTTCAATAATTTCCTGCAAATATTTTTAAATGATCCAGCCTCTCAACACAACCGCAGAAACCCAAAAAACAGAAAGATTGTATTCGCTGGATGCGCTCAGAGGCTTTGATATGTTCTGGATCATGGGCGCTGAGGAAATCGCCCATGCCTTGTATAAGGCCACAGGGTCTCCACTTGCCGGCGCTGTTTCCCATCAGCTCACTCACCCCGAATGGAACGGCTTTGCTTTATACGATCTTATATTTCCTTTGTTTCTTTTCCTGGCAGGCGTTGCCACCCCCTATTCGGTAGGGCGCGAGCTAGAGCAGGGAAAAACGAAACAACAATTGTTGCTGAGGGTATTCAAAAGATCCATGATCCTGGTAATACTGGGTATATTCTACAACAACGGACTCTCTCAGCTTACGCCATTCAATGAAATTCGTTTTTCTTCTGTACTGGGAAGAATTGGCCTGGCATATTTATTTGCCAATATCATTTATCTGTATAGCGGCCACAGGGCGCAGGCAGCCTGGTTTCTGGGATTGATTGCAGGCTACTGGCTGCTCCTGAAGTTTGCGGCAGCTCCGGATTTTGCACCCGGAGATCTTACGATGGAAGGCAATTTTGCATCGTATATAGACCGGCTGATTATACCCGGCAGGCTGTACCGGGGCATTCATGATCCCGAAGGATTGTTCTCCACGATCCCGGCTATCAGTACCGGCCTGTTGGGAATTTTGGCAGGCACATTACTTAAAAGCGGTGTACAAAGCAAACAACAAAAAGCGGTTTCCCTGGCCCTGACCGGACTGGTCTGCATAGTGATTGCACAGATATGGAACCTCGATTTCCCGATTAACAAAAACCTGTGGAGCAGTTCTTTTGTGTTGCAGGCAGGCGGTATCAGCTTACTGCTGCTGGCATTGTTCTATTATATCATTGATGTACTGGGATACCGGAAATGGGCTTTCTTTTTTAAAGTAATCGGCATGAACTCCATACTGATTTACATCTCAGAAAAATTCATCGACTGGGAATACAGCGCCAAAGCAGTTGCAGGCTGGCTGGCAGAATTGTCTGGTGAAGCTTTCTACCCCGTAGTGATTGCCATCAGTTACGTTACCATCAAATGGATTTTCCTCCGCATACTCTACGAGAAAAAAATATTCCTGAAAGTATAATTATACCGCTTTACTGAAGGTCTGCTTCTGGTGTTCTGCAGACAAGAGTTTCAGGTCAAAAGCCTTGCAAACATTGCGGATGAAATGTTTGCCCAGTGGCGTCAGTTGCAGCCCCTGTTCATTCCATTCTACCAATGCATCTTTTTCCAGCTCGGCCAGTACCGGGAACGAATATTTGCGCAGCAGACTCAGGTGTTCCGGATGAAAGCTTGTTTTTCCCATACAGGCCACGTCCAGGATATACTGCCGCATAGCCTGGTCTTCATCGGTGAGAAAATACCCCTTAAACACGGCCAGTGTTCCTTTTTCCACCTGATCGTAGTATTCGTGAATGGTTTTTTTGTTCTGCGCAAAACCATAATAAATATCGCTGATGCTGGATACGCCAAGACCCAGCAACAAACCGGTTTGCTGAACCGTATATCCCATGAAGTTGCGGTGCAGTGTTCCCTGTTTGGCCGCTTTCACCATTAAATCGGTAGGCAGTGCAAAATGGTCCATGCCAATATCGTCGTAGCCGTTTTCGGTAAACATTTTTTTACCCAACTGATACAGTTGCATTTTCATTTCGGTTGTAGGCAAGTCGTTTTCATCGAACAAGCGTTGTGCCTTACTGGTCCAGGGCACATGCGCATAACTGTAAAAAGCAAGCCGGTCGGGTTTTACAGACAGTGCGTCGTTGATGGTTTTTGCCATGCGCTCCGGGTTCTGTAAAGGAAGTCCGTATACCAGGTCGAGGTTCACGGAGTCGTATCCGATTTCCCTGGCCCACTGTACTACCCTTACCACATTTTCGTGCGGCTGAATCCGGTTGATCACGGTCTGCACTTCGGGGTTGCTGTCTTGCATACCATAGCTTACCCGGTTGAAACCCAGATCGAACAAGGTTTTCAGGTGCTCGTAAGTAGTATTGTTGGGATGGCCTTCGAAGCTGAACTCATGTTCTTCCGGAACAATGGCATCTTCGAATATGGTGGTAAAAATTCGTTTTAAATTTTCCGGAGAAAAGAAAGTAGGCGTACCGCCACCAATATGCAGTTCTCGCAGCACGGGTTGCTTACCCATCAGGTTGCGGTAAAGTTTCCACTCTTTCAGCAACACCTGTAAATATTCTTCCTCTACATCGTGGTTGGTGGTAATCTTTTTATTGCATCCGCAGAAGGTGCAGAGCTTTTCACAGAACGGAAGGTGCAGGTACAGGCTGATGCCTTCCTTGTCGTTGCACTCATTGAATCGCTTCACAAACAAGTGCTGCCATTTTTCAACATCAATGGTTTCATCCCAATAAGGAACCGTGGGGTAACTGGTATACCGGGGGATGGGTACATTGTATTTATTCAAGAGCGCAGTAGCAACTTCCATATCCAAATTTTAAACGAGTGACAAAATACTTTCTTCCGCAGCACCAATGGTATAATCGAGGTCTTCGTAACTCAGTGCATCATTCAGGAACCAGCTTTCAAATGCTGAAGGAGGAAGATAAACGCCTCTTTGCAGCATGGCATGGAAAAAACGGTTGAACAAAGCGTTATCAGCCGTAGCAGCGCTGGCGAAATCTGTTACCGGCTGGCTGCTGAAATGCACGCTGATCATAGAACCAAACTGATTTACTACAAACGGAACACCGGCTTTGGCCAATACTTTTTCCAGTCCGGCTTTCAGGTAAGTTGTTTTCTTTTCCAGTGAACTGTAATGATCTTCTTTGTTCAGGAGCTGCAACAGGGTAATTCCTGCACGCATGGCAATCGGATTGCCACTCAGGGTTCCTGCCTGGTACACTTTACCCAGCGGGGCAATATGCTGCATGATTTCGAGCTTACCACCAAATGCACCCACCGGCATACCACCGCCAATCACTTTACCATAGGTAACCAGATCTGCTTTGATCTGCAGTTTTTCCTGTGCACCACCCTTGGCCAGGCGGAATCCGGTCATCACTTCATCAAAAATCAACACCATCTTTTCTTCATCACAAATCTGCCGCAGGCTTTCCAGGAATCCGGGAGCAGGAAGTATACAACCCATGTTGCCCGCAACCGGTTCAACAATGATGGCAGCTATATGTCCTTTGTGTTCGGCCACCAGTTGTTGAACCCCTTCCACATCGTTGTAGGCGCAGGTTAATGTGTCTACACTCACACCGGCTGTAACACCCGGTACAGTTTGGATATCGAAGGTGGCCAGTCCGCTTCCGGCTTTCACCAGAAAGCTATCTGCATGTCCGTGATAACATCCTTCGAACTTGATGATCTTGTTTTTTCCGGTATAGCCGCGGGCCAGTCTTATGGCGCTCATACAAGCTTCTGTGCCGCTGCTCACCATGCGGATCAGGTCTACATTGGGAACCATGGAGTTCACCAATTCTGCCATTTCAATTTCGAGCACGGTGGGTGCACCGTAAGAAGTGGAATTCGCGACCTGCTCCTGTATGGCTTTCACCACTTCGGGAACAGCATGTCCTAAAATCATCGGACCCCAGGAGGCAATATAATCTATATAGCGGTTGCCGTCTTCATCAAACAGGTAAGCGCCTTTGGCAGACCGGATGAACACGGGCGTACCACCAACACTTTTAAACGCACGAACCGGAGAATTCACTCCCCCGGGAATATTTTTCTGTGCTCTTTCGAACAGGGCTTTGCTGCTGGTTAACTGAAACATTTTTCTACTATTTATTGCTGCAACAATTTGGCAGCGTCTTTGGCAAAATAAGTGGCAATCAGGTCTGCGCCTGCCCGCTTGATGGAAGTAAGGCTTTCGATGATGGCTTTGTTTTCATCGATCCAGCCCCTTTCCGCAGCGGCTTTGATCATGGCGTATTCGCCACTCACATGATAGACACTTACAGGAACCTGTACCGCGTTTTTGATTTCTCGGATGATGTCGAGGTAGGCCATTGCAGGTTTCACCATCACAATATCCGCACCTTCTTCAATATCCATCAGGGTTTCCTTTACGGCTTCCACACGGTTGGCATAATTCATCTGGTAGGTTTTCTTATCGCCAAATCCGGGCGCACTGTCGAGCGCGTCTCTGAACGGGCCATAAAAGCAGGAAGCATATTTGGCGCTGTAACTCAAAATGCCGGTGCGGGTATATCCGTTTTGTTCCAGTGCAGAACGGATGGCGCCGATTCTTCCGTCCATCATATCGCTGGGTGCCAGAAAATCCACACCTGCCGCGGCATGGCTCAGACTCATTTTTACCAGTGCCTCCACGGTTTCATCGTTCAGGATTTCTCCATCCTTCACAATACCATCATGGCCGTAAGAAGAATAAGGGTCCAGGGCCACATCGGTCATCACCACCATTTCCGGAACCGCATCCTTGATGGCTTTGATGCTTCTTTGCATAATACCATCAGGGTTCCAGGCTTCCTTACCTGTATTGTCTTTTAAATGATCGGGCGATTTTACAAAGATCAGGACACTCTTAATGCCCAGCGACCACAGGAGTTTTACTTCCTCAATGGTTTTGTCGAGCGAATAGCGGTAATAGCCCTTCATAGAAGGAATTTCGGTTGCAAGGCCGGTACCGTCTTCAATAAACAACGGAGCAATAAAATCATCGGGGGTAAGCCGGTTTTCTGCCACCAGCGCACGGATGGATGCACTCTGTCTTAAAATCCTGTTGCGTCTTTGTAAAATCATCTTATAAAGTTGAATAGTCGAAGTTCTTAACTGTATTCACAAATGCTTTGGCATGATCTACCGGTACATTGGGTAATATACCGTGTCCGAGGTTCGCAATATAACGTTGCTTTCCGAATGCACGGATCATCTCTTCTGTTTCTTTCACGATCACCGGAATAGGAGACAATAATTTGGCAGGATCAAAATTACCCTGCAAACAAACTTTATCACCAGCCAGCTGTCGGGCCATACCGGCAGGTACACACCAGTCGACGCCCAATCCTGCAGCGCCTGTTTTACTCATGGCTTCCAGCGAATGCCATGCGCCTTTTGCAAATACGATGATGGGCGCCAGGTCTTTCACGGCTGCTACAATCTGGCGCATGTATTTCAGGGAGAAGTTTTCGAAGTCGGCAGGTCCGAGCAATCCACCCCAGCTGTCGAAGAGCTGAACGGTATCTGCACCGGCCTTGATCTGCGCCTGCAGGTATTGGATGGTGGTATCGGTAATCATCTGCAATACCTGGTGTGCCAGTTCGGGCTGTGTATAGCAAAATGCCTTTGCTTCATCAAAGGTCTTGCTGCCCTTGCCCTGTACCATATAACACAGGAGGGTCCAGGGTGCGCCGGCAAAACCAATCAGGGGAACACGACCATCGAGGCGTGATTTGATCAGTTTAATAGCATCCATTACATAACCCAGTTTATCTTCTACCTCCGGCACATGAATTCTTTTTACATCCGCCACAGTTTTGATCGGGTCCGGAAGCACCGGCCCTTTAGATTCGATCAACTGCACTTCCAGCCCCATGGCCTGTGGCACTACCAGGATATCGGAGAACAAAATAGCCGCGTCCACGCCCACAATATCTACCGGCTGAATGGTGATTTCTGCAGCCAGTTCAGGAGTTTGACATCTTTCAAAAAAACCATACTTGTTCCGGATGGCAATGTATTCGGGAAGATACCTTCCTGCCTGCCGCATCATCCATACGGGTACCCGTTCAACAGATTCACCACGCAGGGCTCTTAACAATAAATCGTTCTTCAGATTTGTCATGATTGGTAATAGTAATTATAAATGGTTTGCAACAAGGTTTCCCGCTGTACATCTGCTGCTACAATCACCTTGTTGTTGGTATATTTTTTAACTGCAGCCGCCGTGGTTTCGCCAATGGCAAAGAATACGGTGGTGCCGTCTGTTTCATACTGTTCAAAAAAACTGTCTACTGCACTCGGGCTCAGGAATACAATTCCATCATAGCTTTTGTTGAGTTCCTGATGTACCGGAAGGGTTTGATACGCCACCAGTTCTTTCAAGGCAATACCCGACTTAGCAAGTGCATCGGGTAGATTCGCGAGCCGCAGTTTGCTTCCCATAAAAACAACTGCTTTCACCGCGGGGTCAGCGATCATTTCTTTGGCCAGTGCAGCACCGTTACCGGCAGTATATTTTACCATAGAACCCCATCCCTGGTCCTGCAATTTTTTAAAAGTGGTCCCTTCCATACAGGCAATCTGCCAGTTGGGTTTTACTGGAACATGCGCAAATACCCAGTCAACGGCCTTGGGACTGGTGAGTACTACCGTTGCTTCGGCAGCCGATAGATCTTTCAGCTGTGCCAGGGTTTCGGGATCATCGTTGGGCACGGTACGGATAAAGGGAATACAATCCATTTCCATACCCGCAGGCATGGAAGCGGTCCGTTCTATATCAGTAGCCAGACCTGTGTATAATATATGTACCGGATTATCCAAGT
The DNA here is from genome assembly GCA_028687975.1 of Sediminibacterium sp. Lineage (GTDB taxonomy): Bacteria > Bacteroidota > Bacteroidia > Chitinophagales > Chitinophagaceae > Sediminibacterium. The sequence continues at coordinate 974 of JAQTZD010000051.1, read as the reverse complement.
TGTTTAATTTGTTCAATGATGGGAGCGCCTCCGAGTTCCAGCACTTCCGCTGCGGCATCTGTACCAATCGTGGCAGCAGCCTCTACCGGCACCAACCGCTTCACTTCAATTTTTTCCCCGCCATCCAGCGACATCAGCTGACCGGTAAAAGCAACATGCCCATCGATCACTTTTGCCAGTGCACTGATGGGGGTAGTACAACCACCCTGCAGTGCTCTTAAAAAAGCCCTTTCTATTTGGGTACACAAAGCGGTGTTTTCATCGTTCAGTTTCCGGAGCAGCTCAATCAGTTCGGTCTGATCCGCTCTGGTAACCACTACCACGGCGCCTTGTGCGGGTGCAGGCAGCATCCATTCCAGGGTAATGGCATTTTGTGGCAGCACACCGATTCTTTCCAGTCCGGCTCTTGCAAAAATGGCTCCGTTCCACTGGCTGTTGTATACTTTCTGTAATCTCGAATTCACATTTCCCCTCAGCGACTCCAGCTGGTGCTGCGGAAAACGGTGCAGCCATTGGGCCCTTCTGCGCACGCTGCTGGTAGCAATCACCAGCGGATGCTGCATGTCTGTAAGTCCGGCATCGTTTCCAATGGCTTCGTTACAACTGTTATCTGGAAGTGCATGGTTCAGTACCAATACATCTTCGTATGCCGCCCGGGGCAATACCGCTGCCTGAACCAGGCCTTTTGCCAGCTGGGTTGGCACATCTTTCATGGAATGAACCGCAATATCAATTTCTCCTTTTAACAGAGCCGCATCCAGGGTTTTGGTAAAAATGCCCTGCACGCCCATTTCGTAAAGGGGGGTTGTAAGATCTATATCCCCTTCCGATTTTATGGGAACCAGTTCGGTGGCTGTTCCCTGTTGTGTAAGCAGGTCTTTAACCCAACTCGCCTGCCACATGGCTAACTGGCTGTCGCGGGTACCTATTCTCCAATGCCGGGTCATAGTAGTATTTTATTAAGATGCGTGGTT
>JAQTZD010000050.1:15419-20512 GCA_028687975.1 Sediminibacterium sp. | reverse complement strand
AGTGCACCCCCCATGGGACGGTGGGGTAAGCTGGAAAAAAGATGCCAGTGGTTCCCCGTTTGTAGCCACTTCCTGTCAGGGTCTGGGCGCCAGTTCCTGGTGGCCCTGTAAAGTTCATCAGGCAGATGAGCCCGATGCAGGGATGCTGATTTCGATCCGTGTTCCGGATACCCTTACTGCAGTATCCAACGGCCGGCTGAAACAACAGATTCAACACCGGGATCGTACCAAAACCTGGGTATGGGAAGTAAAAAGCCCGATTAACAATTATGGGGTGAGTATGAATATTGGAAAGTACAGCCTCATTAAAGAGCAATTCAAAGGAGCATCTGGCATGCTGAGCCTGGATTACTATGTGCTGCAGCCCGGAAAAGACGGCGTATTGCAGCAATTAAAACAGGTAAAACCCATGCTGCAATGTTTTGAACACTGGTTTGGCTCTTATCCTTTTTATAAAGACGGATACAAACTGGTAGAAGTGCCTTATCTGGGCATGGAACACCAGAGCAATGTGGCCTATGGAAACAAGTTCAAAAACGGGTATCTCGGAAAGGATTTGTCCGGAACGGGCTGGGGACTGAAATGGGATTTTATCATCGTTCATGAAAGTGGTCACGAATGGTTCGGCAATAACATTACTTCCAGAGACATTGCAGATATGTGGATTCACGAAGGGTTCACCAATTACAGCGAAACCTTGTTTACGGAATGGCTGGATGGAAAAGAGGCAGGCAACGACTATAATTTCGGCAGCCGGAAAAATATTCAGAACGACCGGCCAATTATTGCACCCTACCAGGTGCAGGCAACCGGAAGCGGAGACATGTATTATAAAGCATCATCCATGATTCACAGTATTCGCATGGCCATGAACAACGACGAAAAATTCCGGGCAATGCTGCGGGCCATGAATCGCAAATACTGGCATGGAACGGTCTCCACTTCCGATTTGGAGCAATTCATGCCGCTTTATACCGGTTTTTCTGTTAAAGGAATTTTTGATCAATACCTTCGCGGTATTCAGGTACCGGTGCTGGAGTATTACCTGTCTTATCAAAAGGATAAGCTGGTTTACCGCTGGATTGATGCGGTGGAGGGGTTCGATCTCCCACTGTGGATTCCGGCTGGCGGTGATACCATCCGGATCAGGCCTAAAGCTAATCAATGGCAGGAGCTTTCATTGAAGCCCGGTCAGGCCGAAATGCTTCGGTTAAAGGATATGAATAAATACTTTTATATTCAGACACTGGAAAAAAAGGAAATGGTGATCAAAATGAACTAGCAGATGGGTACGATCAGGAAACAAACAATTATTTCGAGCATACTGGTATACTTTGGATTTTTCCTGGGAGCCATCAATACGTATTTCTATACGATGAACGGTTCTTTTTCTCCTGAAGAATATGCACTCACCAGGATCTTTTTTGATTTTGCACAGAATGTAAGTGCATTTGGCGCACTGGGTATTATTCCGGTGATCCATAAATTCTATCCTTATTACAAAGACAACCTGGAAACACATAAGATCGACCTGATGACCTGGGGAATGGTGGCAGCACTGGTAGGGTTTCTGCTGGTGATCACGCTTGGGTGGTTTTTTCGCCCGGTGTTTGTGCAACAGTTCTCGGAGAAATCCAAACTGATTGTAGACTACTATTACTGGATGTTCCCCTTTGCATTGGGTTCATTGCTGTTTAATGTAATGGAGGGGTTTGCCTGGGCATTGCAGAAAACCATTATATCCAATTTTCTGAAGGAAACCGGATTAAGAATTGTTACCCTGCTGTTCATTCTGCTCTACTATTTTAAGCTGATCAACTTCGATGTGTTTGTGCAGCTCTTTACTTTTTTATTCCTGATTATTTTTGTGGTGCTGGCCATTGTATTGTTCCGGTCAGGTCACCTGCATTTTCCGCTGAAACTGAGCCGGGTTACCCGGAAATTCTGGAAAAAAATGGTGGGTATGCAACTGCTGATATACAGCGGAACCCTTATTGCATCCATTGCAGCCACCATCGACAGTTTTATCATTGCAAAATTTCAGGGACTGGCCGTAGTAGCTGTATTTGGGCTGGCACAGTATGCCGCCAACCTGGTACAGGTTCCGCAGCGCAGCATACAGGCTGTTTCCACCGGTGTATTGTCCAGGGCCTGGAAAGACAAAAATTATCCTGAAATCAAACGCATTTATCAGCGCTCCTGCATCAACCTGCTACTGATGGCTTTATTTATTTTCGGCAACCTCTGGCTGAATGTGCAACAGGGTATGGAACTCATGAATATCCAGAAAGCCTACCAGGACGGGCTTGGGGTTATTTTTATTTTGGGAATGGTCAGGATTATTGATGCGGGTACGGGTCTGAATGCCGTGGTGATCAATACCTCCACCTATTGGCGGTTCGATTTTCTGAGTGGTGTGGTATTGCTGGCATTCCGGCTGCCCCTTACCTATTTTCTGATCAAGAACTATGGCATCATTGGTTCTGCATTTGCAGAACTGGTGGCATACAGTATTTACAATTTCATCCGCTTCGAATTCCTGCGCAGGAAATTCAATATGCAGCCCTTCGACCAAAAAACCGTGTTATCGTTGCTGGTGGCCGGAGCCGCTTATGCCTGCTGTTATTTTGTGCTGGGCGAAGTGTCCGGATGGACTGGCATCATACTGCGTACGGTTGTTTTTTCCGGCACCATGATCGCTTCGGTTTTTGCACTGAAGCTCACTCCGGACGCAATGCAGCTTTACGATAATTTCAAACAGAAGTACCTGCGCCAATAGCCCGCATGCTCCGGAATTATTGCTGAAAGCGTCCGCCACCCCTGAATTTAGGGCTCCAGTATTTATCGTTCAGATCAGTGATGGTAACCCCTCCCGATGTAGACGCATGGGTGAACTTATTATTCTGTAAATAAATGCCCACATGCGAAATAGCCCGTCCCCCGCCCGTGCTGAAAAAAACAAGATCACCCTCCTGCAGGTCTTCAAGTTCAATCCTTTGTGCCTGGTTGTATTGCTCCTGGGCTGTTCTGGGCAGCGTTACTTTAAACACTTCCCGCATCAGAATTTGTGTATAGGCAGAGCAATCGATACAGTTTTCCGTGCTACCACCAATGCAGTAGCGTACTCCCCACCAACGGTCAATTTGTTCCAGTAAAGGAATATTGGTAAGGTTTTCTACCGGTGCATCAATCACAACGGCATATTTGAGTTGTAACCAGTTGGCTTTTTCAATATCGGCTTTGCCGGCGGTTGTTTCGCCGGAATTTCCTGCTTTACCCGAACCGGTGGCCACACTTTTTGTTTTTTGCCGGGTGGTAGTTACTGTACCCAGTGTTACCTGGATGCCATTCAGGAACTCCCTTTTTTCTGTACCATATTTTTTGCTAACAACCGTATTGGCACTTTTGTCTTTATTGGTCATCTTCCGCACGGTGCTGCAACTGGCTAAAAATACCAGGGAACCAAGCAATGTTATATATAAATTCAATCGCATATGATCTGCAATTTAAGCGTAGCCTGTTAATGCGCAATCAAAGCGGTGCAATTTTTAAAATTGAGGAAGAACTCCGAACTTCGCCGCAATGTGTCAGTTTTCCCATTTACATGTTCATACCCAATATTCCTTATTGGACGGAGCCGCTCCGATCAGTGATTTATACCAGAAAGCAATTGATCATAAAATGCCCGCAGTGGCTATTACAGATCATGGCAACATGTTTGGGGCCTTTGAATTTGTGAGCCAGGCCTGGAAAAAAACCAAGGTGGTGGGCAAGGATGATTCCGGAAAAGACATCCTTGAGCCGGAGGTAAAGCCGATTGTAGGCTGTGAGTTTTATGTAGTAAAAGACCGCCACATCAAATCCTTTACCAAGGATGTAAAAGACAACCGGTATCACCAGGTATTGCTGGCCAAGAACAAAGTGGGTTACCAGAACCTTGTTAAGCTTACTTCACTCGGATATATTGAGGGATTGTACAGCAAGTATCCCCGTATTGATAAAGAACTGATCGAAAAATACCACGAAGGACTCATTGCCACCACCTGTTGTATCGGTGCATACGTGCCACAAACCATTTTGCACCAGGGCCAAGAAAAAGCCGAAGCCGAATTTAAGTGGTGGCTGGATTTATTTGGGGAGGATTATTATATAGAGATTCAGCGACACAATATCAAAGAGCAGGAAATCATCAACCAGACCCTGCTGAAGTTCTCCAAGAAGTACAATGTACCGGTGATTGCCACCAACGACAGTCATTATGTAGACAAGGAAGATGCCAACGCACACGATATCCTGCTTTGCATCAATACAGGTGAAAAGCAAAGCACGCCCGGATTTGATGATTTTGTGAATGATGAGGTACAGATCAAAAACAGACGGTTTAAGTTTCCGAACGATCAGTTTTATTTTAAAACACCGGAAGAGATGCAACAACTCTTCCATGATATTCCGGAATCGCTCGATAATACCAACCAGATAGTAGACAAGGTAGAGATCCTTAATCTGAAGAAAGATATTTTGCTTCCGGCCTTCCCTATTCCCAAAGAGTTTCAGGTACACGGAGATTCCAACCTCAACCAGTGGGAATTTCTGAAACACCTGACCTACGAAGGTGCTCACAGGCGGTACAACGATGTAACGCCGGAAATACAAGAGCGGATCGACTTTGAATTGTTCACCATCCGGACCATGGGTTTTGCCGGCTACTTCCTGATTGTAAGCGACTTTATTAAAGCAGGTCGTGAAATGGGCGTATTTATTGGCCCCGGTCGTGGTTCAGCTGCGGGCAGTGTAGTAGCCTATTGTATTGGCATTACCAATATTGATCCCATTAAATACAATCTCCTGTTCGAGCGTTTCCTTAATCCGGACCGGAAGAGCATGCCCGATATCGATACGGACTTTGATGATGAAGGTCGTCAGCGGGTGATCGACTATGTGGTAGACAAGTATGGCAAGAGCCAGGTAGCGCAGATTGTGACCTATGGTACCATGGCTGCCAAAATGAGTATCAAGGATGTGGCCCGGGTAATGGACCTGCCATTGGCAGAAAGCAATATGCTGGCCAAGCTGGTACCGGACAAACCCGGAAC
>JAQTZD010000050.1:0-15319 GCA_028687975.1 Sediminibacterium sp. | reverse complement strand
CTGGCAGATACGTATGGAATTACGGTATACCAGGAGCAGGTGATGTTGCTGTCTCAGAAAATTGGCGGGTTCAGCAAGGGAGATGCCGATGTGTTGCGTAAAGCCATGGGTAAAAAGGACCGCAAGACCCTGGATAAAATGAAAGGGAAATTTGTGGAAGGTGCCACAGAGAAAGGCCATCCGGCAGATAAGCTGGAAAAAATCTGGACCGACTGGGAAGCTTTTGCACAATACGCGTTCAACAAATCACACTCTACCTGCTATGCATTTGTAGCTTATCAGACCGCTTATCTGAAAGCACACTATCCGGGAGAATATATGTCTGGTGTATTGAACCACCAGGGCAATATCGAAAAGATCACGTTCTTCATGGAAGAGTGCAAGCGGATGGGCATTAAAGTACTGGGGCCGGATATCAATGAATCGCTCAAAGGATTTGCGGTGAACAGCAAGGGCGAAATACGCTTTGGCCTGGGTGGTTTGAAAGGTGTGGGTGAAATGGCCATCGAAGCCATTATCAGCGAACGACAGAAAAATGGTCTCTATAAAGATATTTTTGATTTTGTGAAACGGGTCTTGCAGAAAAGTGTAAACAAGAAATCACTGGAAAGCCTTGCTTATTCAGGTGCATTTGATTGTTTCCCTGCATTTCACCGGGCGCAATATTTCAATATGGCCGATGGCGAGCGGGTAACGGGACTGGAAAAGATCATTGCATACGGGCAGCAGCAGCAAAGCATGGCCACTGGCAATACCAATACCCTGTTCGGCGATTTGCCGGGTGCAATGACCGTACCTGTTCCTAAAATCCCGAACTGTGAACCCTGGACATTAACCGAACTCCTGAATTATGAAAAGGAAGTAACGGGCATGTTCATGAGTGGTCATCCGCTGGATCATTTCAAGTTCGAACTGAAGCATTATGAAATCACCAGTATTGCAGACTTCAACGAAATAAAAGATAGCATTGCCCTTCAGCCGAATCCGGGCAGGATGCTTCGGGTGGCCGGTTTGGTAACAGATGTACAGCATCGCGTTACCAAAACAGGAAAAAATTTCGGATCGTTTACCATCGAGGATTTCAGTGGCAAAACCGAGTATGTGCTTTGGAGCGAAGATTATGTGAAGTTTCAGAATTACCTCGAAAAAGGACAGAATATTCTGCTGAACGGATTCTTCCGGAACCGCTACAACCAGCCCAATGTATTTGAGTTCAAAATCAACAGCATGTCGCTGCTGGAAACGGTAAAACAAAACCTCACCCGCAGTGTGGAAATCAATATGCATCCGGCAGCGGTGAACGAACAAATGGTGCAGTTCCTCGAAAAAAACCTCCGCTCCTATCCCGGAAAATCCACTTTGCGCTTCAATGTGGTGGAACCCAAGGAGAATCTGCGGATCAGTATGTATACCATTGAACGGGGCTTCCAGATGAACGAGGAAATGGCCGATTTCCTGATGAACAATCCCGATATAGAGGTGAAAGTGGGCCTTGTGGGTTAAGTTGATCTAAGTATTTGCGCAGTTAACCCTGAATCTGAACGCTCATCCCAATTACGAGCAGCCTTGAACAGATATTGCATTTATTGCAATAAATCTGTTTGCATGGAACATCTTGTTAAAAAGGATCGGATACTTACGGTGGATGCTTTAAGAGGAATTGCGCTGTTGGGAATCTTACTGGCGCATATGTGTTTCTGGTACAATGCCGGACCATTACCGGAAGAAATATTTAAGCGGTATTCAGATGCTGGCAGCACGGTTGTGAATATCCTGAATGAGGTACTGATCTCCGGAAAATTCTTTGCATTTTTCTCCTTTCTGTTTGGCCTGAGTTTTTATCTGCAGATGAGTCGCAATGCGCAACAAAAACATTTTGTATTCAGGTACGGCTGGAGAATTGCCATCATGGGAATCATCGGATTGATACACCATGCATTCTGGCGGGGCGATATACTTTCCATTTATGCGCCACTGGGTTTTATCTTGCTGCTTACCCGAAAATGGAGCAACCGATGGATCCTGTTCACAGGTATATTTTTTGCAGCGAATATTCCTCTGGTGCTCATCGAAACCATCAAGCTACTTACCCCTGGAACCACTGGTATGCCGGGTATGCCAGACATGACCAATTTTGAAGCACAATCGAAGGCATTCTATGCCATCTATACCGGAGACAACTGGATCAATCTCTGGAAAGACAATCTGCGCAATCTTCCCGAAAAATTCAATTTTCAGTTCAACAGCGGAAGGATCTACATCACGTTTGGGTTCTTCTTGCTGGGGATGTATTTCGGCCGACAAAACTGGTTCAATCGCATGAGTTATGCGGTGCCGGTTTTCCGGAAAATATGCAGAAACATGTTCTGGCTGACCCTGGCTTGCCTGCTGGTGGCCCTCAGTATGTTTGGGGCCAATGAACTGTTTCAACTCAACTGGCAGCAAAACCGGGCGATAAGCCTGATTTTTGGCATCATCTATAACCTGTTTAATGGGGCACTTGTGATGGTTTATATAACCGGATTTGCCCTGTTGCTTCAAAAAAACAGCTGGCAGACCGTAGGAAGCTGGTTCGCCCCCATTGGCAAAATGGCGCTGACCTGTTATCTGTCTCAAACAATATTTGGATTAGGGTTGTTTTATGGAGTAGGATTGGGATTGGTGGGGCATACGCATCCCGCACTGAACTGGCTGCTGGGCATGCTTTTTTTTGTTGCTCAGGTCGTTTTTTGCAGGTGGTGGCTTAAACGTTACCAGTATGGGCCTGTGGAGTGGCTTTGGCGCTCTGCCACCTATTTCCGTTTCTATCCATTGAAGCTGTAATCGGCTGACCAGTTGTCAGAAAGTCAGTCCGAAACTGCTAATCACATAGGTGGAAAAGTCAATTAAGCAGAAAGAATTGATTGGGCTTAAATTTGATCTGCTAATTACAATCGGATCCGTTCCCGGACAGTCCGGTTCAACATTGGAAACCTTAAAACTAAAATTGATAAAAATGGCTTTAGAATTAACAGACGCAAATTTTCAGTCAACTGTACTGGATAGTGATAAATTAACGGTAGTGGATTTCTGGGCAGAATGGTGCGGACCTTGTCGTGCAATCGGACCCGTTATTGAAGAGCTGGCCAAGGAGTACGACGGACAAATCAATGTAGGAAAAGTGAATGTGGATAACAATCCCAACCTGAGTGTGAATTATGGTATTACCTCCATTCCTGCAATCCTTTTTATTAAGGGTGGTCAGATTGTAGACAAGCAGATTGGCGCTGTTCCCAAGTCTGTACTGGATAAAAAAATCAAATCTCATTTATAAGATATTGATATTTAATATGACAGAAAAGGCCCGTAAAGGGCCTTTTTTTATGCCTTTCAATGAAGAATCCCCATTTTGCTAAAACTTAACAAAAACATCATTTTCTAATCCTTATTTAACTATCTTACATGCTTTAAAAGTCTGCGAACTAATTGCTTATGGAAAGGTTTCAGGGATTATTGGGTGTGATTCTTATTTTAGGCATTGCATTTTTATTTTCCAATAATAAAAAGAGGATTAATTACAGGCTGGTCATCAGCGGAATCCTGCTCCAGATCTTTATTGCCGTGATGGTACTGAAAGTGCCGCCGGTAACCCGTTTCTTTCAGATGCTGGGACATGGTATGGAAAAAATTGAACGTTTTGCACGTGAAGGTGTAGCTTTTGTATACGGAGGGGTAATGGTTGATGCGCCGGGTGGTGTGATGAATTTCAACCAGGGCGGTTTTGTATTTGCCTTCAGTGTTACTTCCACCATTATTTTAGTTTGTGTACTGGTAGCTATATTGTATCATTTTGGTGTGATGCAGTTCATTGTATCTATCATTGCCAAAGCCATGAATTTTATCATGCGTGTAAGCGGTGCAGAAGCTCTCAGCAATGTGGCCAGTGCATTTGTTGGCCAGGTAGAAGCACAGGTAATGATTCGCCCTTATTTAAGTACCATGACCAAGAGTGAACTGCTGGCCAGCATGAGCGGAAGCCTTGCCTGTATTGCCGGTGGTATCCTGATCGTATATGCCAACATGGGCGCCAAGGCAGAATACCTGCTTACTGCCAGTTTGATGGCCGCACCCGGAGCACTGGTAATTTCAAAAATCGTATTCCCCGAAACCGAAGAATCCCAGACCATGGGTAAGGTGAAACTGGAAGTAAAAAGTCCTTACAGCAACATCATTGATGCCATTTCACATGGCGCCAGCGATGGTATGAAAATAGCAGTGAATGTAATTGCCATGCTGATTGGTTTCATAGCCCTGATTGCTTTGCTGAACTGGCTGATCGGGCAGTTGATTCCAGGCGTTACCCTGGATGTAATTTTCAGTAAAATATTTTATCCAATGACCTGGGCCATGGGTGTACCCTCTCAGGATATTGGCAATGCAGCTTCCCTGCTCGGACAAAAGCTGACCGTAAACGAGTTTGTTGCCTTCAATAATCTGACCACCAAAGCAGTTCCGATTGTAACAGAAAAAGGGCTGCTGATTGTGAGCATTGCCATTTGCGGATTTGCCAATTTCAGCAGTGTGGGAATGCAGATTGGTGGTATTGGAGAACTGGCTCCCACCCGCCGGGGTGATCTGGCAAAACTGGGTCTGAAAGCCTTGCTCTGCGGTACACTTGCCTCCTATCTTTCTGCAACCATTGCAGGAATCCTGATGTCTTAAAACACCAGATTATTTGGGTTGATTTAGCCAACTCTTTCGTAGTTTTGCATTCAAATCCAACACGATGAGTAATGCAGCTATTTCAGTTTTAGTGAGTGCGGAAAAGGATCCCATTTTACAAGCCATCGGAAAAAAAGTTATCGCCAGAGAAAGAATCAGTTTTGAGGAAGGCGTTCAGTTATTTGAGAAAGGTTCCCTTTCTTATGTAGGAGCGCTGGCCAACTGGGTGCGCGAAGAAATGCACGGCGACAAAACGTATTTTAATCGCAATTTTCATATTGAACCAACCAATGTATGCGTGTTCTCCTGCGCATTCTGTTCCTATTCCCGTTTGTATTCCAACAGAGAGGAAGGTTGGGAACTCAGTATTGAACAGATGATGCAAATCATCAAAAGCTACGATGGCAAACCGGTTACCGAAGTGCATATTGTGGGTGGTGTACATCCCAAAATGACCCTCTCCTTTTTCCTGGAATTGCTTCGTACCATCAAAGCACATCGTCCGGATTTACACATCAAAGCCTTTACGCCGGTTGAACTGGATTATATGTTCCGCAAAGCCAATGTAAGTGTTGAGGAAGGAATGAAAATGGCGCACGAAGCAGGACTGGATTCACTGCCCGGTGGTGGCGCTGAAATTTTCCATCCGGAAATCCGCCAAAAAATTTGTGCGGATAAAGTGGATGCGGAAGGCTGGTTGAAAATTCACCAGACCGCACACGAACTGGGCATGCACAGCAATGCCACTTTGCTCTATGGACATATTGAATCTTATGTGCACCGCATTGATCATATGGAAAGACTCCGCAGTCTGCAGGATCAGACAGGAGGCTTCAACACTTTTATACCGCTGAAGTTCCGTAACATGGACAACGATATGAGCGATGTGCCCGAGAGCAGTATTGTGGAAGACATGAAAATGTATGCAGTGTCCAGAATTTACATGGACAACTTCCCGCATATTAAAGCATACTGGCCTATGCTGGGTCGCCAAAACGCCCAACTGACCCTTTCGTTTGGGGTAAATGATATTGACGGAACCATCGATGATTCTACCAAGATTTATGCAATGGCGGGCAGCGAAGAGCAGAATCCTGCCATGAGTACTGCAGACCTGGTAAGATTAATTCAGCAGGTAAAACGCCAGCCCATCGAAAGGGGAACCCTCTACAACGAAATCAGGGATTACACCAATGTAGATCCAGCAGTTTTGGAACTGGATCCGCAGTTAAATTAAATGCATTAGCATTCGCTTAATCCCAACGGAATCTGTACAGCCAATCCGCCATCGGCAGTTTCTTTGTATTTGCTGTTCATATCCAGTGCGGTTGTCCACATGGTAGCAATGACTTTGTCCAGGCTTACCAGGGCAAAATCCGGTGTGCTTTGAAGGGCCAGTTGCGAAGCGGTGATGGCTTTGATGGCGCCCATGGTATTTCTTTCGATGCAGGGAATCTGCACCAGTCCGCCAACCGGATCACAGGTAAGTCCCAGATGATGTTCCATGGCTATTTCAGCTGCCATCAGGGCCTGTCGTTGGGTTCCACCCATGCATTCGGTAAGCCCTGCCGCTGCCATGGCAGAAGATACCCCGATTTCGGCCTGGCATCCGCCCATTGCTGCCGAGATGGTAGCACCTTTCTTAAAAATACTGCCAATTTCTGAAGCTGTTAACAGGAAGTTGATGATCTTGTCTTCTGTAACGCCCTCACAGAAAGCAATATAGTATTGCAGAACAGCAGGTATTACACCGGCTGCTCCGTTGGTAGGTGCGGTAACCACCCTTCCAAAAGAAGCGTTTTCTTCATTCACGGCAAGTGCAAAACAGCTGACCCAGTCCAGGATATACTGAAAGCCCCCGCCCCCGTTTCGTATGGCGTTCAGCCAGCCTTCCTGGTCGCTGTAAGGCGTATCTTTCAACAGTTTTTTATTCAGTTCAAAAGCCCTTCTGCGCACCTGCAGTCCGCCGGGCAGTTCACCCCTGGTATGGCATCCCCTGTAAATACAATCGCGCATGGTATGCCAGATATCGAGCACGCCTTTTCTGGTAGCTGCTTCCGACTGCCATACGGTTTCATTTTCCAATACCACTTCACTGATCTGCATGCCGGTTTTTCTGCACCAGTGCAACAGGTCATCGGCAGTGTTCACAGGAAACGGAAGATCCACCGTTCCCTTGCCCCCGCCTTTCTCACCTTCTTTTACTACAAAGCCTCCCCCGATGGAGAAAAAAGTTTCGCTCCACTGCTCACCTGTCTTGGTTTCTACCAGAAAACTCAGCCCGTTGGGATGATAGGCCAGCGAATCGTGGTAAAGAAACTGTACCTGCTGCTGAATGGAAAAAGGAATATACGTTTCACTGCCCAGTAGGAGTTGTTGGGTGGTTTCGATTGCTTTAACCTTGGGCGATATGCTGTTTACATCGATGGTTACCGGATCTTCGCCGCTCAAACCCATCAGCACGGCAATATCGGTACCATGCCCCTTACCGGTTTTGGCCAGCGAGCCATACAGCAAAACCGTAACCATTGCAATCTGATCGGTACTGCTCCTGGTTCGTATGGTTTCGATGCAGCGCAGTGCGGCTCTCCAGGGCCCAAGTGTATGGGAACTGGAAGGGCCTACGCCTGTTTTGAACATATCAAAAACGGAAATTGATTCGTGTGGCATATCGTAAAGTTAATAGTTTATCAACATCTCAAAGACTGTACAGGCTGATCATTTTTCTGTAAGTTTGGTTGATGAGAAAGTACTTTTTGTTATCCGTTTTGCTGTTTCAATTTCAACTGGTGCAGGCACAGAACCGGAATGTTGCTGAAGAAAATCCATTGGAGGTAATACTTAAGTCTAATCCCGCCGCTTTTGATCATATCCTCCGCAATAAGGATTCATTTCGTGTGCAGATTGTATATACAGCCATCAACCGAAAAAGGAATAACAAAGCCAGCTTCACAGAATACAGCTACAACCTGAACAACCAAACATATTTCTATCCGGCAAGTACGGTAAAAATGCCTGTTGCCTTGCTGGCCCTGGAAAAACTGAATGAATTGAATATACCGGGGCTGGATATGAATTCCACCATGATTACAGACAGTTCTGCCCCGACAGAGGATTATGTGTACAATCAACCACAGTCTTCTGATGGAAGACCCACCATTGCCAATTACATCCAGCAAATATTCCTGGTCAGCAGCAATGATGCATTCAATCGGCTGTATGAATTTTTAGGGCAGGAATACATCCAGCAAAAGCTGCGCGAGAAAGGATACCCCGATGCCATCATCCGTCATCGGTTGCAGATCAGCAGAACACCGGAACAAAATGCAGTGACCAACGCCATCCGTTTTTACGACACTTCGGGTAACCTGCTGTACAGCCAGCCTGCTCAAACCAGTAAAGCGGTACATCCGGCTGTTGATGCATCATTGGGCAAAGGATATTACAGTAACGGAAAACTGGTGAACAGCCCCTTCTCATTTAACCAGAAAAACCGGGTGTATTTGCAGGATTTTCATCATATGATGCAAGCGGTGATGTTCCCTGAAACTACTCCCAAAAAGAAACGGTTTAAATTAACAGAAGCCGATTACGGGTTTATCCGCAAATGGATGGGAGCCTATCCCGAAGAAGGAATATTTTCCCCATACGATACCGCTAAAACCCTCTCCGCAAACAACAAGGCGTTGTATTACGGAGCAGGAAATAAGGCAGAGCCGCAGATTCGCATATTCAATAAGATTGGCGGTGCATATGGTTTTCTGGTAGATGTGGCTTATGTCGTGGACCTTGAAAATAAAGTGGAATACCTGCTCAGCGCCACCATATCCTGCAACAGCGACGGCATCTACAACGACGATCGGTACGACTATGAAACCCTGGGATATCCATTTCTGAAGGAATTGGGCAGGGCGGTGCATCGCTACGAATTACAAAGAAAACGCAGATATCTGCCGGATCTTCAGTCGTTTGTGTTGCAATATTGAGAGAATACTTACACGTGTTAGGAATGTTTTTCCGAACTTAGGCCCTCTTTTGAACCTAAATAATTCTCTAACAGCATGGAACTTTCTTCTCTATTGAACCGGTTTAATGAGCCTGAAACCCTTAAAATGGCTAAACTGGGACGCGAATTACGCGCCAGTGGAATTGATGTGATCGACCTGAGTCTTGGCGAACCAGATTTTGATACGCCACAGCATGTGAAGGATGCCGCCATCAAAGCTATTAACGATAACTGGAGTCATTATACACCCGTACCGGGATTCCTCGATTTAAGAGAAGCAGTTTGTACCAAATTATTCAGAGACAATGATCTGGATTACAAACCAGAACATATTGTTACTTCAACAGGTGCCAAGCAAAGTCTGGCCAATACCATCCTTGCCCTGGTGGATGAGGATGATGAAGTGATCATACCAACCCCTTACTGGGTTACATATTCCGAACTGGTGAAAATTGCCCGCGGTAAAGTGGTGGAAATCAGAACCACTGTAGGTAATAAATTCAAAGCTACCCCGGAACAGGTGGAAGCTGCCATTACACCCCGCACCAAAGTATTCATGTTCTCTTCGCCCTGCAATCCATCCGGTGCCGTGTACAGCAAGGCCGAGTTGGAAGCGCTGGTGGAAGTATTCAGAAAGCATCCGCAGGTGATCATCATCTCCGATGAAATTTATGAATACATCAACTTTGTAAACAAGCACGAGAGCATAGCACAGTTTGCAGATATCAAAGACCGCGTGGTGGTGATCAACGGATTAAGTAAGGGATTTGCCATGACGGGCTGGCGTTTGGGATATACCGCATCTACTGCGGCCATTGCAAAAGCCTGTGAAAAAATTCAGGGACAGTTTACCAGTGGTACCTGCTCCATTACACAAAAAGCAGCCATAGCAGCACTTACCGGTGACCTGCGTCCTTCGCAGGAAATGACCGAAGAGTTTACCCGCAGAAGAAAAAGAACCCTTGAACTGGTAAGCGAAATACCCGGATTCAAATGCTTTGAGCCCGAAGGTGCATTCTATGTATTCCCCGATGTAAGTTCATACTACGGTAAATCAAACGGTGTGGATGTGATTAAGAATGCCTCGGACCTGAGCATGTATTTGCTGAATACGGCGCATGTTTCTTCTGTAATGGGAGATGCATTCGGAGAACCCAACTGTGTGCGTTTCTCCTTTGCCAACAGTATGGAAAACATTGAACGTGCATGGAAGCGCATTGCAGCTGCGCTGGCTTTACTGAAGTAATACCACTGAATGATTGATCCGGTAAAAACAGAAATGTTCGTTAACCGCCTGACCAAAGTGTTCAGGCACAAGAGTAAGCTGGCTAAACGGCAGGGCATTACCTGTTACAGAATATACGATCACGATTTGCCCGAGTTTCCGTTCAGTATTGAGCTGTACGAAACCAATATCTATATAGCGGAATACCTCCGCAGGCATGGTATGGATGAGGAGCAACATGATGCATGGTTAACCAACTGTATGAATATGATCGAGTCGGTTACCCAGGTACCGGTGAGCAATATGTACTGTAAACAGCGAAAACGTCAATCGCACAGAGAAGGGCAGTACGAAAAATTGTCTGAGGAGCAACAGTATTTTACGGTCATGGAAGATGGCCTAAAATTTCTGGTGAACCTGACCGATTACCTCGATACCGGATTGTTCCTGGATCACCGCATTACCCGTAATAAAGTCCGGAACAGTTGTAATGGAAAAGACGTGTTAAACCTCTTTTGTTATACCGGTTCTTTTTCGGTGTATGCAGCTGCCGGCGGAGCCGCTTCAGTAACCTCTGTAGACCTGTCTAAAACTTACCTGGGTTGGGCCGAAAACAATATGGCCATCAACCTGTATAAAAACAAAGATCAATATCACTTTGTACATGCAGATGTAAAGCAGTACCTGAAAACCCTGCAGCCCAACAGTTTTGATCTGGTGATCATGGACCCTCCTACATTCAGCAACAGCAAAAGAATGAAGGACATCCTCGACATTCAGCGCGATCATGTGGAACTGATCAATGATGTACTGGCGGCCATGCGTTCCGGAGGTACGCTTATTTTCAGTACCAATTTTACCCGGTTTCAGATAGACCGCGAACAAATCCACTCCGAACAGATCAGGGATATTACAAGAGCCACTACCCCATTCGATTTTGAAGGAAAATTGAAACGCTGGTGTTTTGAGATCGTCAAAAGCTAGGCAGCGGCCAGTGCAAGCAATGTGTTGTGCAGCGAAAGTACCTGTGGAATAATCAGCTGTAGTTCGTCGTTTAAAATCACCCAGTCACAAAGTTTCATTTTCAGATCGGCATTGATCTGTTGCTGCATGCGGTCAATGACCTGTTGACGGGAAACACCATCCCTGTCCATCACCCGTTTGATGCGTAGCGATCCCGGAGCACTTACCCCAATGATACCGTTGAGCCCCTGAGAGGAGCCCGATTCAAAAAACAAGGCAGCTTCTTTTATTACATAAGGCGCCTGTTGCCGGTTGGCCCAGGCAATGCTTTCAGCAATGGTTACCGGGTGTACAATGGAATTGAGTACAGACAGTTGAAAGGGATCTTTGAATACAATATTGGCAATATGTGCTGTGTTCAGCTGGTCGTTGAGGTAGGTTGCTTCTCCAAACGCCGCAATCAGCTCGCTCCGTACCTGCCTGTTTTCCTGCATAATGGTTTTGGCCAATTGATCGGCCTGCAGTACGGGTACCCCCAACAGCGAAAATACAGCTGCTACAGTGGATTTGCCACTGCCGATGCCACCGGTAAGTCCTATTGTAAGCATAGACATAAAAAAGCCGGTAATACAAGATTACCGGCAATAAATTTACTGGATTAAACGATACCTGCTATTTTTTATCAGCAGTTGCCACCTTATTGATAGCAGCAGTCCATTCCATGCTGATAGAAGATTTTTCGATCTTCAGGTAGCTGCCCGGACTTACTTCCAGTTGAATGGTGTTGTCTTCGTTGATTTTATTCACGGTACCATGAATACCTGCGATGGTAACGATCTTATCACCTTTTTGCATATTGTCTACGAACTTCTTTTGTTCTTTCGCTTTTTTAGCTTGTGGACGGATCATGAATAACCAGAAAACGAGAATGATGGCACCCATCATAACTAACTGAACGGTTCCGCCTTGTTTTGGATCGGCAGATAAAAGAATTGATGCTAAACTGAACATATGGTCTATTTTAGAATTGATTTGCGAAAATAGGAATTAATTTGCTGGAACAGCTGGCTGTTCCCTGATTTCTCCGTTAAAACTGAGGGTATGAATGGCCCCATTGCTGGTATTGGAAGTAACATAAATGCTTTTGCTTACGGTACCGGGATGTGCTTTGTTGCTGTCGAATGCGGCAACGATGGATCCTTTTCCTCCGGGAGCGATCGCCCCTTTGGTATATTCAGCAACCGTGCAACCGCAGCCTGGCTTCACTTCGGTCAGGTAGAGCGGATGATTGCCGGTATTGGTGAAATCAAATCTGATCTGTGCCTGTTCTCCCATATTGATGGTGCCAAAGTTGACCACTGTATCTGTATAACTGATAGTGGTTAATGCAGCTGAATCGGCAGCAGCCTGCACAGGTGTTTCCTGGGTGGTATTATTGCATGACAGTATTCCAGTCATCAGTAAAAGCCCCAATGCAAGTTTTTTCATAACAACCGGTTTATTTTTTAAAACTGATTTTATTGATTTTTCCTTCAGCAGACAGCTCTTTGTGAATGCTGTCCAGGATACCATTCACGAACTGACCACTTTGCGGGGTACTGTATTCCTTGGCCAGATCAATGTATTCGTTGATGGTAACCTTGGTGGGGATGGTTTCGAAATACAGGAGTTCGCAAATACCCATGCGCATCAGGATCATATCCAGCTGGGCAATCCGCTCAGCATCCCAGTTTTTCAGCTTGGGTTTGATGAGGGTAGAACAGAATTCCTTTTTTTCGATTGCAGTCAGCAACAGGGTTCGGGCAAAATCCCATTTATCGGCGCTCATGAGCTGATCCATCTGCACGCTGGCCGGTTTCTGGATATAAGACAGTACCAGTTGATCCATCATGTCGGCATCGTCGTCCCAGTTGTTGAAATGCTCTTCGATGTGGGTGATGAAATCTTGGTTTGGCAGCATCAGCCTGGTAAAAATCAGCTTGATGATCTCCCGCTCGCGGGCTTTATCGCGGCTTTCTTCCAGGATATACTGCTTGTATTCAGGGGTTTCGATCAGTTCATTATAGATCTTCTTTACCAGATCCATATCTATGATCCGCTCAGGAAGGTCTTTTTCAATGGCTTTTTGATAAGATTTGTTTTCCAGGAGCGCCCAGATAAAATCGTTACCGGCAATTTTGATGTTCACGTTCAGGTCACTGGCTGAAGGCAGGTTCTTGGAAGCCCGCTTCAGCGCATTGGTTTCGGCATACCGGGCTACTTCTGCCAGGAAATAAACCAGGTAGATAAAGAGCTCGCGGCTTTTATCCAGCTGTTTTTCGAGGTTTTGTACGGGCTGTTTAAATGTGTTACCTGAATCCGCGGACTCAATCATATAGAGCAACTGCATCACTTTAACACGGATATTTCTTCTACTGATCATGAACAAGAACTTTTTGGGCTGCGCGAAGGTACGGTTTTATCCATATTATAAGCAGTTAAATGCAAATTTGACACAATCTGAACCTACTGGTCTCCCCGAACTGTCAGGCTGCGCATCTCCCCATTCCAAAATGCAGGCCAAACTGAAAAATTGGCTTAAACCGGCGTCTGGCATAATTATCGATCTATCGAGGAAAAATTAATCTAATTTAATCAAAATCAATAACGTATGGCTAAGAAAATCAACGTTACTCCTCTGCACGACAGAGTTCTTGTAAAGCCTGCTGCTGCTGAAGAAAAAACAGCCGGTGGAATCATCATCCCAGATACAGCTAAAGAAAAGCCACAGCGTGGTGTAATCGTAGCTGCCGGTAAAGGTAAAGCAGACGAACCAATGACTGTAAAAGTAGGCGACACCGTATTGTATGGCAAATATGCCGGAACGGAGGTTACGATTGAAGGTCAGGACCTGCTGATCATGCGCGAAAGCGATATCCTGGCAATTATTTAATTACCTATTTATTTTAACCAAATCACAAAACAAAACATATGGCTAAGCAGATATTTTTTGATATTGAAGCTAGAAATAAGATGAAAAAAGGTGTTGACACCCTTGCCAACGCCGTTAAAGTAACCCTGGGACCTAAAGGCCGCAACGTGGTTATTGAAAAGAAATTCGGAGCTCCTTCCGTAACCAAGGATGGTGTTTCCGTTGCCAAAGAAATTGAACTGGAAGACGCTATTGAAAACATGGGCGCACAGATGGTGAAAGAAGTGGCTTCCAAAACCGCAGATATTGCAGGTGATGGTACTACTACTGCTACCGTTCTTGCTCAGGCAATCATCAGCGAAGGACTGAAAAACGTTGCTGCAGGTGCCAACCCAATGGACCTGAAGCGCGGTATTGATAAGGCGGTTGCCAAGGTGGTTGAAAGCCTGAAAGCACAGTCTCAGGCAGTTGGTAACGATACCAAGAAAATTGAGCAGGTAGCTACTATTTCCGCTAACAGCGATAATGAAATCGGTAAGCTGATTGCCACCGCAATGGCCAAAGTAGGAAAAGAAGGTGTAATTACTGTTGAAGAAGCAAAAGGTACCGATACAACTGTAGATGTGGTAGAAGGTATGCAGTTCGACCGTGGTTATATTTCTCCTTACTTTGTTACCAACAGCGAAAAAATGGAAGCTGAATTACAGAATCCATATATCCTGATCTACGACAAGAAGATCAGCGCTATGAAAGACATCCTGCATATCCTGGAAAAAGTAGCTCAGACCGGTCGTCCGCTGGCGATCATTGCAGAAGACCTGGAAGGTGAAGCACTGGCTACCCTGGTTGTAAATAAATTACGTGGCACTCTGAAAGTGGCTGCTGTAAAAGCTCCTGGCTTTGGCGACCGCAGAAAAGAAATGCTGACCGATATTGCCATCCTCACTGCAGGTACTGTAATCAGCGAAGAGCAGGGCTTTAAACTGGAGAACGCAGACCTGAGCTATCTGGGTCAGGCGGCTTCCATCACCATCGACAAAGACAATACCATTGTAGTAGGTGGTAAAGGTAAAAAAGCAGATATCCTTGCAAGAGTAAACCAAATCAAGGCACAGGTAGAAAATACCACTTCCGACTACGATCGTGAAAAATTACAGGAGCGTCTGGCTAAATTGAGCGGTGGTGTTGCTGTACTGTATGTTGGTGCTGCAACTGAAGTTGAAATGAAAGAGAAGAAAGACCGTGTAGACGATGCTTTACACGCTACCAGAGCGGCTGTTGAAGAAGGTATCGTACCAGGTGGTGGTGTTGCTTACATCCGTGCCGTTGAAACCCTGGAAAAACTGAAAGGTTCCAACGAAGATGAAGTAACCGGTATCCAGATTGTAAAAAGAGCTATCGAAGAGCCACTGCGTCAGATCGTGATCAACAGCGGTATTGAAGGTTCTATCGTGGTTCAGAAAATTAAAGAAGGAAAGGCTGATTTTGGTTTCAATGCCCGTACAGAAGTGTA
>JAQTZD010000001.1:56095-92037 GCA_028687975.1 Sediminibacterium sp. | reverse complement strand
ATTACGAGGTTTTTTGTGCCCAGAACTGGATTCGAACCAGCACACCCTTGCGAGCGCTGCGACCTGAACACAGTGCGTCTACCAATTTCGCCATCTGGGCATTTTTAGTGTTTCAGGGATGCAAATATAGGGTTAAACTATTAATAAACTACAACCTCTCAGGTCAGAATTATCTAATCTTCCTAAAATTTCAAAAGTTCCGTCCTCAAACACGGTTCCGACATCCTGCGTTGCAATAAAAGAACAGCTAAAAATATTGGCGAGATCTACTACCTGAATAATCCCCGAACCCTTTACAGATATGGATAAGGGGTCATCTTCACTCCTTACATACACCTTCATCCAGGGTGGGCACTGGTACCTCCCATCCCCCAAAGAATATGCCTGGCTCAACAGCTCGGTCATGCCATATTCTGCAAAAATTTTTTTTACCCCCAGCCGCTCGCAGAGGGTTACATGCAATTCTTCCCGGGTCAATTCCTTCCCCCTGCCCTTCATTCCACCAGTTTCCATAACGATGCTATGTTTCAGCTGTTGGGGATAGGCTTCCGAAAAATCGAGCAGGGCAAATGTTACACCCAGCAAAATGGTTTTCTGCCCTACTTTTTCCAGTTTTTGAATGGTTTGCGAAAGCTCCCCGTAATTATAGAGGTAAAATCCGCTGTCCGGATGCCCGCTAGCCCGGATCAGGCTATCTGCCATGTAAACCAATGAGGAGTTGGCCCGCTCCAGGTAGGCCGGAAGCAATGCCAGCACACACCAGTCCTGAATATCCCCAAAAAAATGGGTAAATCCAGCCTTAAAGGAACGCTCATACAAATCCAGTGATTTTACATGATGCCGACTGGTGACCATACCGGTTGTTCCGCTGCTTTCAAAAACTTTCTCTGGTTCAAATTCACCGCAAACCACCCTGGTTTCCTTAAAAAAACCTATGGGCAACGCAGGAATTAAATGGGGTGTCTTTTGATCATGGAAACGGGGATATACCAGATCTACCCATGCACGATAAACCTTGTTCTCCTTGTATTGAAATGCAAACCAATCGGTGCAATACTGGTTGAACCGGCTGGCCGGGTCAAAAAAAATATTGTTAATATCCAATGAATGCACCGGTTAGTATTGTATTGTTTTAACTAAATTTGAAAGAGAAAGCAATCTGATGAGAACAAAATTATTGATCCTGTTGACATTTGCCACCTTTTTTTATGGATGTAAAAAGAGTTCCTATACCACCAGGCCTCAGATCAGTTTCAATAGTGTAAACTCAACTGTTCTTTACCAGGGGAACATTGTTACTTTCCAATTGGATTTTACCGATAAGGAAGGAGATATCCAGGACACCCTCTGGGTGGAAAAAATTTCCCGTACCTGTCCTACCACCCCTGGGGTACAGTTCATCAGCAAAAACAAAGTGCCCAATTTTACCGCTACTTCCAACCTGGATGGCAAACTGGAAATCAGCTTTGTTTACAATGCAAATGTGCCCGGTGTTTCCTCGATCATCGGCTGCAGCAATAAAAATGATACTTCTTATTTCCGGTTCTGGCTGAAAGACAAGGCCAATAACAGAAGCGACACCATTGCTTCTCCGGACATTATTCTGGTCAAATAAATGAATCCCGCGAACCTCATTAAAGGGATACTTTTCAGCAATGTATTTTATGGATTTTGTGCAGTAGCACTTTCTGTTGAAACGGCTTTTCAGCAACAAATTCCCTTAGCCAGCCCCCTGTTCTATCTGGTGATTTTTGGGATTACTGTTGTCTATTATACGCATGCCTACCGGAACCAGTACTTAGCGGTCCGCGAAAGCGCCAATGAACGTACCTGGTGGTATTACCGGAATCGGCACATATTGCCGTATACACAGGTTATATTGTCTGCAACAGTCCTCTGCGCAGCTGTGTTGCTGGCAGTACAATATGCCGCCGATTTAAGGCAAATCCCCAGGGCTTCCTGGGTCATTTTGTGCGCTTTTGCTATGCTGACTGCTTTTTATTATGGTATTGAGCTTCCGGGCAAAGGATTACTGTCGCTGAGAAGTATCGGGCTGATCAAACCCTTCCTGATTGGCATGATCTGGGCGGGAACCGTTTCTGTATTACCGGTCTTTTTCCATGATCTCACCCATCATACAACCGTGCTGTTCAGCAGCACCTCCCTGTTCCTGCTGATTAAAAACTGGTTGTATATTTCTATTCTGTGCATTTTGTTCGACATCAAGGATTATGCGGAAGACCACAATCTGCAACTAAAGACTTTTGTGGTCCGGTTCGGACTCCGGAAAACCCTTTTCGAAATCATCCTCCCCATGGCTGTTGCCAGTTGGTGCTGCATCATCCTGGTCGTTATTGCAGGAAATTATCCCCTGGCAAGAATATTAATCAACGCCATCCCCTTCCTTTTGTTGATAACTGTTTGCTACTCTATGTACCAACGTAAAACGATTCTCTATTATCTTGCAATTATTGACGGACTGATGCTGGTAAAAGCCGCTTGTGGTATTATTGGCATGGTCGTTCTAAAATAACATTACTATGGCAAAAGCTAAATCAGTTAAACCGGCTAAATCGGTTAAATCCAAATCTGTAGTTACGGAAACATCCATGAATTTTCTTAAAAACTACATCAACACTGCATCTCCGGTAGGATTTGAAAGCAGTGGGCAGAAACTGTGGATGGAATATATAAAACCTTTTGTAGATACCACTTTCACCGATCCTTATGGAACAGCAGTAGGGGTTATCAATCCTACAGCTCCCTTTAAAGTGGTCATTGAAGCGCATGCCGACGAAATCAGCTGGTTTGTGAACTACATCAATGATCAGGGGCTGATTTACCTGAAAAGAAACGGAGGTGTAGACCACCAGATTGCTCCTGCCAAGAGAGTTTGGATTCACGGAAAAAAAGGACCTGTAAAAGCGGTATTCGGATGGCCCGCCATTCATACCCGTTTGGGCAATCCTGAACAAAAAGAACCTAATCCAAAGATTGAAAATCTTTGTCTTGATTGCGGTGCCAGAACCAAAAAAGAAGTGGAAGAGCTGGGCATCCGTATCGGCTCTGTTGTAACCTACGAAGAAGGGTTTGATGAACTGGCATACGACTACCTGATTGGCCGTGCTTTTGACAACCGTGTTGGCGGATTCATGATTGCGGAAGTGGCACGTTTGTTAAAAGAGAACAAGAAAAAACTGCCTTTTGCACTATATGTAGTGAATGCAGTTCAGGAGGAAATCGGCCTGCGCGGTGCGGAAATGATTGCGCGCAGAATCAAACCAGATGTGGCAATTATTACAGATGTTACACACGATACCAGCACCCCGATGATCAGTAAGATTCTGGAAGGGGACATTCAGTGCGGCAAAGGGCCTACCCTTTCTTTTGCACCGGCCATCCACAACAAATTGCTGGAGTTGGTAGAAGATGTTGCAGAAAAAAATAAGATTGCTGTTCAGAAACATTCTCTCAGCAGAAGTACTGGTACAGACACCGACAGCTTTGCTTATGCCAACGACGGATGTCCTTCTGTACTGATCTCCATTCCACTCAGGTATATGCATACTACAGTCGAAATGCTGCACAAGAGCGATATCAACGATACCATTCGCCTGATGTATGAAACTTTGTTAACCTTAACACCAAAAACAAACCTGAAATACCTGTAATGAGTTATCCCGAACGCAGACAAATAAAGATAGCCATCCTCGATCTGTATGAGGGTGCTGCCAATGAAGGAATGCGTTGCATCCGGGAAATCATTCAGGACTGGGGCGCCTCCGGTCGTTTTGAAGTAAGCGTTACAGAATTTGATGTAAGGCTTCAAAAGGAGGTTCCGGAACTTCAGTACGATATCTTCATTTCCAGCGGTGGACCCGGTTCTCCGCTGGAATCTGAGGGTTCCGACTGGGAGAACAATTACTTCAACTGGATAAAAACAGTGGAGGATTGGAACCGCAACGAAAACAATTTTCCCAAAAAGCATATTTTCTTTATCTGCCATAGTTTTCAACTGGCCTCCCGTTACTTTAAAATTGCCCGTGTTTGCAAAAGAAAGTCTACAGCCTTTGGAGTATTTCCCATCCATATGCTGGAAGAAGGCAGCCAGGAAAGGGTTTTTAACGGCCTGCGTGATCCTTTTTACAGCGTAGACAGCCGGGATTACCAGGTGATAGAACCGGATCATGCGCAACTCAAAAAAATGGGTGGTCATATTCTGGCCATCGAAAAAGAACGACCACATGTGCCCCTCGAAAGAGCCATCATGGCCATTCGATTTAATGAATGGTTCATCGGAACACAGTTTCATCCGGAAGCGGATGCCATTGGTATGGCCATGTACCTTCAACGGGCAGATAAAAAACAAACCGTGATCGAAAACCATGGGGAAGCCAAATGGCAAAGCATGGTAGAGCAATTACTGGATCCGGAAAAAATTACCTGGACACACGATCATGTATTGTCCAATTTTCTGAATTTGGCATCTGCAGATAAATATTGATCAGTTAATCCCTGCCACTATGATACCCAGTATTCGCAAAAGCTATAACCTATCCTTCTCCGGTGAAAAATATGCTGCCCTATTGCAGGAGCTGCAGTCCGGGCATCCCGGTGCTATTGAGTTCAGGATAGCGGAAACACCTGTTTTTGTAAACATCGATTTTAAGGAAAAAATCCTTTCTGCTTGTGAGGCAATTGTAGATGTAATTACTGCTCCCGATTTTAAATCACTGACCGAAAGGGCAATACCCAAAAATGAATATGTGCCTGCGGAAAATGCGCATACACACTTTATTGCTTTCGACTTTGGCATCTGCCAAAACGCAGCCGGTGAGCTGGAACCCCAACTGATCGAAATGCAGGGATTCCCTACCCTGTTTGCTTTTCAGATATTGTACGAAGAGGCTGTCCGGAATCAGTACAAGATTCCCGAAGGATACAGCACTTATCTCAACGGATTGGATCGTGCATCCTATATTTCATTACTGAAGGAAATCATTGTAGGGCAAAACAATCCGGAAGAAGTGATCTTGCTGGAAATTTTACCACACCAGCAAAAAACGAAAATAGATTTTTACTGTACTTCAGATTATATCGGCATTCAGGTTGTATGTTTAACCGAACTGATACAAGAAGGAAGGAAGCTTTATTACATTAAAGACGGCCGTAAAATCCGGATTAAACGAATTTACAATCGGGTGATTTCGGACGATCTGCAGCAGCAGGACAAAGCCATTCGGGAAAAGGGTAAAATATTTCAGGAGGAACTGGATGTGGAATGGATCACCCATCCAAACTGGTTTTACCGGATCAGCAAATTCACGCTGCCCTTTATACAACACCCTTATGTTCCTGAAACCTTTTTTCTGAATGAACTCAAAACGACCCCTTCCGACCTCGAAAATTATGTACTGAAACCCTTGTTTTCTTTTGCCGGTCAGGGAGTAGTTATTGATGTAACAGCCGGTGATATTGAACGAATCACGGATCAGGAGAATTGGATTTTGCAGCGTAAAGTGAACTATGCCGCAGTAATTGAAACACCGGATGAACCAGCCAAAGCAGAACTCCGGATATTTTATTTCTGGAAAGAAGATGCAGCCAGGCCCATAGCTGTTAATAACCTGGCCAGACTCAGCAAGGGTAAAATGATCGGCGTAAGATACAACCAGGATAAAACCTGGGTCGGTGGCAGCCTCGCCTATTTTGAACAATAATTTTTAGTATACGCATATGAACAGTCCGCTTTCCCAGCACACCAAAAATATACTGGGACTTCAGCTCCCAACCGATCCGCGCTGGGTGGATCTTGCTTCCATTTCACTGGAAGCCATTCTTACAGATCATGCTTATTGCGAGCAGAAAGCTGCCCTCACCTGTATCTCCTATATACAACGCTATTCCGACAGAAAAGAGCTGGTGGAAGAACTGGCGCCCATAGTTACCGAGGAATGGGGGCACTTCAGGCAGGTATTGGCCGAGCTGAATAAACGAGGTTTAACTCTTGGCAAACAGCGTAAAGACGAGTATGTAAATCAACTACTCCTGTTTCAGAAAAAAGGAGGCCATATAGAAGATCGCTTACTGGACCAATTACTGACCATGGCACTGATTGAAGCCAGAAGCTGTGAGCGTTTTAAACGATTGAGCGAGGGCCTTGAAGATGAATACCTGCGCAATTTCTACCGGAAATTCATGGAAAGTGAGGCAGGGCATTACACCCTTTTCATCACCC
This sequence comes from Sediminibacterium sp., assembly GCA_028687975.1. Lineage (GTDB taxonomy): Bacteria > Bacteroidota > Bacteroidia > Chitinophagales > Chitinophagaceae > Sediminibacterium. The sequence goes on along the minus strand of JAQTZD010000001.1, from coordinate 85,799 downwards.
TTGCAGAAAATTATATTCCCAAAGAAAAAGTACGGGCCCGCTGGAAAGAATGGCTGGCGCATGAAATAGATATCATGAAACACCTCAAACTAAGAGGCGACCGGATTCATTAAAATAAAGAACCTCCGATTTTCATCGGAGGTTCTTTATTTATCGGTAGTTCAGATTACATCTCCTGTACTCTGAATTCAACTCTTCTGTTTTGCTGTCTGCCTTTAGCAGTTTTGTTGGTATCGATTGGCTTAGCGCTTCCGAAACCATCGGTGATCAGTCTTGATCCATCAATTTTCTTGCTCATCAGGTAGCTCTTCACAGCGTTTGCACGCTTCAGAGACAATGGATTGTTGATCTTGTCGGAACCAGTGTTATCTGTGTGACCGTCTACATACAGTTTCAGTGTAGGATAATCGCTCATTGCACGAACTACTTTATCCAGTTCTTTCTTAGATACTTTAGTCAGTGTAGCGCTTCCTGTTACAAACTGTACTTGCTTGTAGTCAAACTTATACTGAGTTTGTAATTCAGGACATCCGTTGTTGGCAACAGTTCCTTTAACAGTAGGACACTTGTCTTCTTCGTCGTTTACACCATCACCATCGGTATCAGGAATAGGACATCCCTGGTAGCGGGCAAGACCCGGTACGGTAGGACACTTATCTTCTTCATCGTTGATACCATCTTTATCTGTATCAGGAATAGGACAACCCTGATATTTAGCGATACCTTTTACAGTAGGACACTTATCATTTTCGTCGTTGATGCCATCTCCATCTGTATCTGGTACAGGACAACCCTGGTACTTAGCTACACCTGGAACAGTAGGACATTTGTCGTCTTTATCGAGGATTCCGTCGCCATCGGTATCTTTTTCAACAACCGGTGGAGGTGGAGGTGGAGCCAGAACAGGCTTTGCTTTTTCTTTCAGTGGAGAAAGGATACCAAGGGTATAAGCCATGTGGTTTACAGCCAGGTTGGAAATTGCAGGACGGTATAACATCTGAGTGGTTACAAATGTACCCTCACCCAATCCTACCTGCAGACCCAAACCGGTATTACCCTGGGCAGCAAAATAGGTACCACCGTACATGGAAGCACCCAGACCTAAAGTCAGGTAAGGTACTACGAGGTATTTATCGGTCAATAACTTAATGTTCAGGTTTGCATCAGCTTCCAGTAGGAATTTATTGTTCTTGGAGGGAGCAACACCGGATTTAGGATAGAAAGAGTATGGGGTAAAAGTACCTGCCAGACTTCCCATAAAGTCGATATGCTCAGTCAGTCCGTTTACGTACTGTACACTCAGACCTGGGGTCATTTCTGTACCTTTTGCCCATTGTTTATCGCGTAAGACGCTGGAAAGAGATGTCTTACTGATTCTTTCAGCAGTGTGCATGTCGTTCAGAAAAAATGAAATGCCTAAACTTGGGCCTTTCTTATAACTTGTAGGAGTTTGGGCCGTCGCGGTAAGCGCTAAAGCAACAACTACTAAAGAAAATAAAACTTTCTTCATAATCAGTTTTTTATTAATTGGTGCGAAAATACAGCTAGAATTTGACTTTAGAAAATTAAGATAAATTTATCTTTTTGATAAATTTCAGGGCGTTACAGGCTTTTCGATTACTTCCAGCTTCACTTTTGTCAGTCCTCTGGCCATAAAATCGAGTTTTTGTGCTGCCACACGGCTCAAATCGATCACCCGGCCCTTCTTTTTCATGTTGGGATGCATCCGGTCGTTGATTCTCACCACCACCGTTTTACCGTTTCTGAGGTTGGTTACCCGCACCCAGGTATTGAGTTTCAGGTTGTTACTGGCACCGGTGAATTTCTTATTTCGGTAAATTTCACCGGTAGAAGTTTTGGTGCCGTCTAACCGGGCGCTGTAATAACTGGCAATACCTATGATTACCTTCCCGGTAGGCCGGACAGAATCTGGCGACAACATGCCTGAATCGGTAACGGCTTTTAATGAATCACCTAACCGGAGGGAATCCGCTTTCTGCAGGGAGTCCGAAATATGCAGGGTATCTGTTGAAAGGGGAATGGTATCTGTAAAACCTGCCTTCATCTGTTGATTCTGCTGCGCTGGTACCAGGTACAGCGAACCAAGGGATATTAGAAAAAATAGGAGTCTAAACATATTAAAAATAAACTTAACTTAAAGATCGGCCCCTTGTTCAATTTAACCAACTAAATGGATAAACCCGAAGGTTCCGTTGAATACCCCCATTAGCCAAATATTATGCCAAAGGGTAAAATAAGGTGAGTTTATTTTGATTTTTCAGTATAATCAGTTGATTATCAATAGACATACAGTTAACATTGCTTATGCAATGTCGGTTACTTCTACCACTGCATTCAGGTTCAGTGCCCCATGAATGTGGGGAAATACTTCATCGATTGAACCAGCCAGTTCAAAAACCAGGGGCCTGTCTACCTTTTCTTTTTCAATTTTAAGCTTTACCAGCCCTGTTTTTCCGGCATAATACCGTTGCATCACACCAGGAACCTGGTCCTCGGTGCTGCAATGCATAAATCCTTCTGTTTCCAGGGTATCTGCTTCGTATTGTCCTTTTTGCTGTGCTTCTTCCCAGGCTTTTCGGGTCGTAATATGATATATGTAATCTGAATTCATGTTGCTTGTTTAAATGATTCTTTTAATCCGTTGTTCTAATAACATCAAATCGGTCAAAATTATTGCAGTCACCGCTTCCAGTATTACCGGAACACGGAGGGCTATACAGAGATCGTGTCGGCCTTTTACCGAAAATGGCTCTACCTGGTTGGTTTCCCGGTTCCAGGACAGCTGCTCCTTAGGCGTGGAGGAAGTAGGCTTGATGGCGACCCGGTATACCAGATCGTTTCCGTTGGTTATTCCCCCAACTACCCCACCTGCATGATTGGTGGTAGTTTTTCCGCTTGCATCCGCAATTGGATCATTGTGTTCCACACCAAACATTCTGGCAGCTGCAAATCCGGTCCCAAACTCTATGCCCCGCACCGCAGGAATGGCAAATGCGGCATGGCTGATCAGGGATTCAACCGAATCGAAAAAATGTTCTCCCAATCCTACAGGCAGGCCGGTTGCAGTACATTCCACAATCCCGCCAACACTGTCTTTGGCTTCAATGGCTTTATCCAACCCTTTTTCCGGATCTGCCTCTCCGCCAATCTCTGTAATCTTAGCTACAGTGGTTATACCTGTAGTGGCTAATAATTTTTTAGCGATAACGCCCGCTGCCACCAGGCAAACGGTCAGTCTTCCGCTGAAATGGCCGCCTCCCCGGAAGTCCTCATGTCCACCGTATTTCACATGTGCGGTGAAATCGGCATGGCCAGGTCGGGGTACTGCACGCTGCTTTTCATAATCGCCGCTGCGGGTATTGTTGTTTTCGAATAATATGGTAATGGGCGCACCGGTGGTTTTACCATTGAAGAGACCGCTTTTGAATATGGGCAGGTCGTCTTCTTTCCGGGGAGTGGTTCCTTTCTGAACACCGCCTTTTCTTCTTTCAATATCTTCTGTAAAATCCGCTGCACTGAGGGGCAATCCGGCAGGACAGCCATCAATAACAATGCCTGCACTTTCGCCGTGTGATTCGCCGAAAATATGAATCCTGAATAATTGTCCGAGTGAGTTCACGTGGTTCGTTTATGTTGTTAACTTATTCCGCAAGGTTTAAGGGGACTCAATTTAATGCAATCCTTCCACTTTGGCGCCCAATTGCTGTAAATGCCTGTAAAAATCAGGATAGGATTTATTGATGGCATCCGCCGCTTCAATCTGTACAGGCCCCTTTGCTCTCAGCGCTGCAATGGCGCACGCCATGGCTATACGGTGATCGTGACGGGAATGCACGTTTGCGCTTTGCACTGTTCCTGCTGCATGTCCTTTCACCAACATCAGATCGTTTTGCAGTTCAATTTCTATTCCCAGCTTGCCAAACTCTTCCTGTAAGGTTAGTCCGCGGTCGCTTTCTTTGTGTGCCAGTCTGTTTACACCTTCAATAACGGTCGTTCCTTCACAATAACTGGCCAGGGCTACCAGGGGTGGAAACAGGTCTGGACAATCAGTTGCATTAAAATGAAATGCTTTCAATGGAAGGGGCCCTACCCGGATGGACTTTTCACGGATCGAAAGAGCGCAACCTGCACTGCCTAAGGCCTGCAGGATGGCTTTATCTGCCTGGGTGGAATCCAGGTCCAGCCCTTCCACTTCTACAGTTCCGGCTACGGCACCTGCTACCAGCAGGAATGCTGCCCCGCTCCAGTCGCCCTCTACATGGTAAGTAAACGCTTCTGTTTCGGATGCATTCGCCTTGGGCGATTTTCCGGTAAAGCGAAATATTTTATAGTCCTCATGCTCTACCCCCCATCCAAAATATTGCATCATCTGCAATGTGAGATCGATATAAGGTTTACTCTTCAGGTCTTTTACCCGAATCACTGCATCTTTTGCACCGGCCGCGCCATAAGCCATGAGCAGTCCTGTTAAAAACTGCGAGCTTAAAGAACCGTCAATTTCAATATCTGCAGGAGTCAACGGCCCCTGTATTTTCAGCGGTAATTTTCCTTCATTCGACTGAACTTTCACGCCCAATTGGGGAAGCACTTCATCAAAGAAATGCATGGGTCTTGTTTGTAAACTTCCGGATCCGCTGATCGTGAGTGCACTGCTGCTGAGTGCTGCCAGCGGGGTAAACATCCGGATACCGAGCCCGCTTTCTCCGCAATTCATTTCACCGGACACAGGATGTACTCCTGCTGAACGTATGAGCAGGTCTCCATTGGTATCGTATTGAATGGTTGCACCCAGTTTCTGAATTACATCCATGGCGGCCAGATCATCATTGCTGTTTCCCGGATTTACAATACGGGTAACGCCAGTGCGCAACAATGCAGCTGCACAGGCCCGCTGCATACTGCTCTTGCCTGCTGCCGCGCGAATATTTCCTCCTATCTCAGATGGATAAATGATCACATGCATAGCTGCCTATTCCACTTATTTTAAAATTTCCTGAATATGTCTTGTAACTGAACAAGAAGTAAGGGTTGTATCACCCCCTTCCCGATTTTCTGAAGAAGAATATAGTTGATGGAAACATTTTCTTTCTTCTTGTCTTTGAGCAATACTTTGAATGCCTTCTTCGCATCAAACTCCACCAGGGTTGGCAAGCCGTATTTGTTCAGCAAAGCAATCAATTGCTTTGCTCCAGTAAAGAATTTCAGCTGTTCAGACATCAGCGCCGCATAGGTCATACCTATGCTGATGGCTTGTCCGTGACTCAATTCGTACATATTCTCAATAGCATGCCCGAGGGTATGCCCGAAGTTGAGCAATCTGCGTTCTCCTTTTTCAAACTCATCGTTCACCACCACCTTAATCTTAATCATGGCATTCCGCTGAATGAGTTTGGCCAGCAACAACTTGTTGTTCCTGTATTTTGCCAGGCTGTTGGATTCCAGTTCTTTAAACATGGCCGCATCTTTAATGGCCGCATGCTTAATGATTTCTGCAAATCCATTTTGCCATTCAGTCAATGGAAGCGTTTTCAACAAAGTATAATCGTAGAGCAGAAAAGCCGGTTGCCGGATCAGGCCAACCATATTTTTATATACCCCAACATCTATACCGTTCTTACCTCCGATGGCTGCATCTACCATGGCCAATACAGAAGTTGGCACAAAACCAAATTCAATTCCACGCATGTAAATGCCGGCCACATAACCGGTAATATCCGTAATCACCCCACCGCCAAAACCAATCAGTACAGACTGGCGGTCGGCTCCGAGCGCAATCAGCTGGCCTATTACAACGTCTACTGTTTGCTGCACTTTAAACTGCTCCCCGGGCTTGAGTACAATCGTATTCCATCCCTTCAGCTTGCTTTTATGTGCATTAAACAGATTTTCATCGGTAACAATCACTGCTTTCTCTTTTGAAACCAGTTTTCCCAGATGGGAAAAAGAAGCGTCAAAATAGAAAGCAGTTTGCCTGGTAGAAAATGATATTGTCTTCTTCTGCATACTATGAATTCATGATCTTATTCTGATGATTGATGCTTTCCATATGTACCGCATCAAAATACTTGGTAATAAATTCTTTACCCAGACCCAGTTGCTCGCCTTTCACAAATGCCCGCTCCAGAATTTCATTCCAGCGATTGGTTTGCAATATGGTGATATTGTTGTCTTTCTTATACTGACCAATTTGTTCTGCCACTTTCATACGCTGTCCCAGCAATTGCATCAATTCATCATCCAGGTGATTGATCTGTGAACGCATTTTTTCCATTTGCGCATGCAATTCTTCGGAGTTGATGTCTTCTCTTCTCCATTTAATTCCGTTGAGCATTTCGGCCAGACGCTCAGGAGTAATCTGCTGTTTGGCATCGCTCCATGCATTATCCGGATCAATATGACTTTCGATGATGAGTCCGTCGAAATCGAGATCAATGGCCTTCTGAGCCACAGCAGAGAGAATATCTCTTCTGCCACAGATATGTGACGGATCGTTGATCATCAGCATGCCCGGGTTACGACGTTTCATTTCAATTGCCAGATGCCACATGGGGGCATTACGGTATTCCGTATTTCCATAAGAACTGAATCCGCGATGAATCAAACCGATGTTTTGAATACCGGCTTTTGCTACACGCTCCACTGCGCCAATCCACAATTCCAGATCGGGATTGATCGGATTTTTGATCAGTACGGGTACATCCACACCTTTCAGTGCGTCTGCCACATCCTGAACACTGAAGGGGTTTACAGTAGTTCTAGCGCCAATCCATAAAACATCCACGCCAAAATGCAATGCATCTTCCACCTGTTTTCCGGTTGCCACTTCTACGGCTACAGGCAGCCCTGTTGTTTTACGAGCCTGCTGTAACCAGGGCAACCCCTTGGTTCCAACACCTTCAAAACTGCCGGGGCGGGTTCTCGGTTTCCAGATACCTGCACGCATAATGTCCACTTTTCCTGTTGCAGCTAAACGAATAGCAGTCTGCATTACCTGTTCTTCGGTTTCTGCACTGCATGGGCCGGAAATAATCAGCGGCCTCTTGGTCAGCAGTTGCTTAATATCAACTGCCTGTTGAACGGTCTGTTCCATAAATTGATCTTTGTTCTATATTCTGAAATTGGCAATCTCCTGATTAAAAAAATTATCTTCTTCCACCGGTATCTGCATCATTCATCCTGATCCTTCTACCCTTGTAGTTTTTACCATCAAGTGAACGAATCATCTGCTGTGCAACTCCTTTTTCAATTTCAATCCAGCTGTTCATATCCTTCATATCAATTCTTCCGAGTACTTCTTTTTTAAGATCACTCATATCGAGGATGAACTGAAGGAAACTGGCTTTGAAGAATCCATCCTTGGTTCCGAGGTTCACAAACAATCTTGTGTAACCACTGCCACCACCTCTGCTGTATTCCTTTCTTCCATCTCCCCTGCCACCATCTCTGCTCTTGTTTCTGTCTCCGCTTCTTTCAGTAATATCTCTTCTGCCCTTGTCGCGCAGGTTCAGGTCTTCTGCATTTTCATAGTATTTCAGGAAGCGATCGAATTCCATCGCGGCTACCCGCTTCAATACATCCTCCTTAGTTACATCTGCAAAGCGCTCTGACAGCATGGGCACATAGGTTTCATAATCGCCATGGCTGATATCGGTACTGAGCAGCTTATCCATAAAATGGAAGAACTGCTTGCGGCATACATCTTTTCCGGAAGGAATATCCAGTTTATGGAACTGTGAATTATTGATTCTTTCAATCTGCTTCAGCTTGTACGCTTCTTTGGCATGAATGATCGAAATACAGATTCCCTGGTTTCCGGCCCTTCCGGTACGGCCGCTGCGGTGTGTGTACACTTCCACATCGTCGGGCAACTCATAATTGATTACATGGGTAATTCCCTGTACATCAATTCCTCTTGCAGCAACATCGGTTGCAATCAGTAACTGAAGGCTCTTATCGCGGAACTGTCCCATCACTTTGTCCCGTTGACCTTGTGTAAGGTCTCCGTGCAGGGCATCAATATCGTATCCTTCCCTGGTCAGCTTTTCGGAAATATCCTGTGCATCCATCTTGGTCCTGGTAAAAATGATCCCATAAATACCCGGATTAAAATCGATGATCCGCTTCAGTGTTTCGTAACGGTGCTGTGCCGTGGTGAGGTAATACTGGTGATCAATGCTTTTGTTGGCCATATTTACCTTACCGACTGTCACTTCCTTCGGATCCTTCATGTAGCGCTTGCTCACTTTACGGATTTCCGGTGGCATGGTTGCACTGAACAACCATGTACTGTCTCGCTGCGGTGTATTCTTCAGGATAAACTCAATATCATCCTGGAATCCCATATTCAGCATTTCATCTGCTTCGTCCAGTACTACATATTTAATCTGTTCCAGATTGATTGCTTTACGCTCAATCAAATCGATCAGTCTGCCCGGCGTAGCCACTACAATCTGCACACCCCTTTTAAGGTCGCGGATCTGGAGTCCAATAGAAGAACCTCCATATACTGCCAGTACAGAAATTCCGGTCATGTATTTCTTAAAGAGCTCGATCTCTTTTACAATTTGCAGGCAAAGTTCACGGGTAGGACATACCACCAGTGCCTGGGGATATTTCGCAGCTGCATCAATTACATGAAGCAGCGGTAAACCAAATGCTGCTGTTTTTCCTGTTCCGGTTTGGGCCAAACCGATAAAATCTGTGGTACCGCTTAATAAAACCGGTATCGCTTGTTCCTGAATTGCGGTTGGGTTCACATACCCCAACTCTGTGGTTGCTCGAATCAATCTTTCATCAATTCCCAACCCTTCGAATGTCATCATTTAATTTAAAATTTGTGCAAAGGTACTCTATATATAGGGCTTTGCTCGTTTTTTTACTTCAGAATCCGCCTGATCCCGTTTGCGTTTTTAATCAATTCTTCCAAATAAGTGTAATTCTCTTTCTCCAAACAAGACTTGAACTTCCTCAATTGTACAATCAGTTCGTTCAACACATCCAGCACATTGTCCCTGTTTTGCATAAAAATGGGCACCCACATGTCCGGATTACTCTTCGCCAGTCGTACAGTACTTTCAAAACCACCACTCGCCAACTCAAAAATGGCATCTTCTTCACGTTCTTTCTCCAAAACGGTGTTCGCCAGGGCAAAAGAAGTTATATGTGAAATATGACTGATATATGCCACATGCGTGTCGTGATCTGCCGCATCCATATACAGAATATGCATTTGCAACAATCCATATATTTTTTCTACCAGTGCAACGGCATCGGCGTCACTGTCTGCTTTGTTGCAGATTACGGTTGCTTTTTTAGCAAAAGCTGTTTTTTCCGCCGCTACAGGACCGCTGTTTTCCGTACCCCACATAGGGTGCGTTGCCACAAATCTCTTCCGGTTCGGATGGTCTGCAACAACAGTACAAATGCTGTTTTTGGTGGAACCCACGTCGAAGACCACCTGCTTTTGTACCCGATCCAGGATCTGCGGCAATAATTTTTCTGAAGCGCCCATGGGGGTAGCCAGTAATACCAGATCCGATTCGTCCACTGCTTTTTCGAGTGTAGTACATTCATCCACCAACCCCAGTTCAACGGCTTGTTTCGCGTGTTCCGGATTGGCATCCACCCCAATCACTTTTTGTACCAGCCCTTTTTCTTTCAATACCAGCGCCATGGAACCTCCGATCAAACCCACACCAATTATTGCGATTGTCATAACGATTCTTTAATTCTTTATTCTGCCGATTGCTGTATCAAACTTGTCTATACTGCCGCATAAACTGATCCTTATATATCCGTTTCCGGCCGATCCGAATATGCCGCCGGGCGTAATGAACACATTGTTGTTGTACAATACCCGGTCGCTGAGTTCGTATCCGTCTTTTACCCCTGCCGGTATCTTTGCCCAAACAAACATACCTACCTGGTCTTTGGAATAGGTACAGTTCAACGCGTTCAGCAATTCAAATACTTTCTCTCTGCGTAAACGGTATACCGCATTCACTTCATCGTACCAGTCTTTTCCCAAACCAAGCGCAGCGGCAGCGGCCAGCTGAATGGGCAAAAACATACCGCTGTCCATATTGCTTTTAAACGTGAGGATTTCATCCACTCTTTCCTTTGCTGCACAGATCATGCCTACTCTCCAGCCGGCCATATTCTGGCTTTTACTGAGCGAATTCAGTTCGATCACTACTTCTTTTGCACCGGGTACAGACAAGAGACTTTGCGGATGATCGTTTAATATAAAACTGTATGGATTGTCGTGACAAATCAATATTCCGTGCTGAATGCCGAAAGCAACCAGCCGTTCAAACAAATGTGCTGAAGGCAGTTTGCCGGTAGGCATCTGCGGATAGTTTACCCACATCAGCTTTACTTTAGATAAATCCATTTGCTCCAGCGCATCAAAATCGGGTTCCCACCCATTGGCTTCTGTAAGCTCAAAATATACCGGAACACCGCCGGCCAGTTTCACCGCACTGCTGTATGTGGGATACCCCGGGTTGGGAATCAGCACCTGATCGCCTTCGTTGAGGTAAGTCATGCAAATATGCATAATACCTTCCTTACTGCCGATCAGCGGCAGAATTTCAGTATCCGGATTCAGCTGCACATTGTACCAGCTGGCATACCAATGAGCAATAGCGTTCCGGAGAACTGGTGATCCTTTATAAGACTGATAAGCATGTACGTTGGGCTTGGCAGCCTCCTGTTGCAACACGCCTATTACAGAAGGATGCGGAGGTAAATCCGGACTTCCGATACCCAGGTTAATAATGTTTTTCCCCTGCTGATTCAGGGTATCAATTTCACGGAGTTTCTGAGAAAAATAATATTCTCCGATTCCCGACAATCTTTTTGCTTTCTCGATCTGCATAGCTTATCCTTTTACCAGTTTGCCTTTTTTATAAACACCAAATATTTTTACGTTATTGGTTAATGATTCCATTGCTTTCAATACACGGTTCAACTGTGCTTTGTCTTCAAATTCCATATCGGCATAAAAACCGTATTTGAATTTGCTGCCGGGAATAGGCATGCTCTGCAATTTGCTGAGGTTCACATCTTCCTTTGCAATGGCCATGAGTACCTGTGCCAGTATTCCCTTGGAATGGTTCGTCTGAAAGTATAGTGACGCTTTATCTGCACCAGGTATCTCCTTTACTTCCTTGGCCCTTTTCAGAATCAGAAAACGGGTGATGTTGGTTTTCTGTGTTTGTATATCCGGGCCAATAATGTCCAGGTCGAACAGTTCTGCTGCCAGTTTACTGGCAATAGCGGCAATATGTTTGCTTTTGTGCTGCTGAACATTTTTTGCACTCAACGCAGTATCTTCTGTTTCGATCAGTTTCCAGTTGTACTTCTCCAGAAAATCCAGGCATTGTAAAATGGCCATAGGATGACTGTGTACTTCTTTAATATCCTTTAACTGTACCCCTCTGTTCACCATCAGGTTCTGACTGATGGAGAGGTACACTTCGCCGATCACTTTCAGGTTAGATTGCTGCAGCAGATTGTAGTTGGGGAGAATGCTTCCTGCAATGGAATTTTCAATAGCCATGACAGCACCTGCAGCCTGTTTGGCATCGGAGGCAATGCGGACCAGTTCCCGGAACGAAGAGCAAGGTATCACCTGCACCTGTTTTCCAAAAAACTGTCTGGCAGCTACCTGGTGAAAGCAACCTTCAAAACCTTGTATACAAATACCTTCTGCGGCGGCACGGGCGCCTGTTGCTGATGCAGTTTCAGTTGTTCTTTTTGTAGGCATATACTTGTTGCCCTTTTTCCGGTGCAATCCGGATTCCGCTGGGCGGGCGGCAAAAAAAAAGTCCCGGAATTAACCGGGACCATATTTTGACTTTAAAAAAGTTTTACGCTTTTGCAAACTGGACCCGGCTACTTGTTCTAAAGTAGAAGTAAAAGAAAAAGTAAAACAGGTTGTTGATTGTTTGCATGATGGTCAAATATAGTTAATGATCAGAAAGCAAAAAAACTTTTTTCCATTTTTTAAACTAAGGTTCGTTAGTTTTTAGCTGATCAGGGTAATTGCGCAAACCCTACCGAGGCATGAGTTACAGCATATCCATCTAAAAAAAAAGCCCCTCCGTGGAAACGGAGCGGCCTCTAACGATTGCTTGCCATATGAAAACTTTTCTGTCTACTGTTCTGTCCGCAAGCTGGATTCACAGGATCAAATTCACCAGTAGATTAATCGAATTACTTCTTAACAGTTGTGTCAACCGCAGCTTTTGCAGTATCAACAGTTGCAGCAGCAGTATCAACAGTTACAGCAGCAGTGTCTACAGTTGCAGCAGCAGTGTCAGCTTTAACTTCAGTGTTCTCACCAGATTTGCAGGCTACGAAAGCGCCTAATGCTAAAACGAATAACAGCTTTTTCATTTTTTGTTTTTTTTAATTTTGAATGATTTGGTGTTTATACCGGGTGGGGTAAAAAGGTAACCCGGCCCCAGGGATTTTTTTTAAAAATATTTTTAGCCCTATTTTGGGTTACTTTTAACACCCCAACAGTATTAAACTCACAGATAGTGAAAGGCGATACGAACGAACAAGCATTATTAAAAGGATTGGCGCACAACGACTCAAAGGCCATTGAAACTATATATAAAGAAAACTTTAATATGGTTCAATCCTTTATTTTAAATAATAATGGGTCGTACGATGAAGCCAGGGATATATTTCAGGAAGCAATGATTGCCCTGTACGAAAAAGCACAGACCGAATCATTTGTTTTAACCTGTCAGATCAAAACGTACATCTATTCTATCTGCAGACGACTTTGGCTCAAAAGGTTGCAACAGCTGGGCCGCTATACAACACAGGTTGATAGCATGGAAGAAACGGTAGCAGTGTCGGAAGATCTGGAGGCGCATGAAAAACGGAACGTGGAATTTGCCATTATGGACAGGGCCTTAAACAGCCTTGGTGAACCTTGTAAGAGTTTGTTGGAAGGGTATTATCTTAAAAAGATGGACATGAATGCACTGGCGAGAGAATTTGGTTACACCAATGCAGACAATGCCAAAAACCAGAAATACAAATGTTTAATGCGGCTGAAGAAATTATTCTTCTCGCAATATAATATCGGGGAGTAACTATTATGGATGATATTTTATTACTAGACGCGGTAGAAAGGTACCTCAACGGGGAAATGGCTCCTCAGGAGCGGGAGCACTTTGAGAACCTTCGCAAAAGCACCCCTGAGGTAGATCAGCTGGTGGTGGAGCACAACATGTTCCTGCATCAGATGGACGCCTATGTAGCCCATACCAACATCAAACATACCCTGCACAATGCGCACACTTACCTGCTGGAAAGAGGCGACCTGAACGAAGGTGGCGAAATTCCTACCAGGGGCAAACTGATCCAGTTCTGGAATAAATACAAGCGCGTTACTGCCATTGCTGCATCCGTAGGCGGTGTAATTGCCCTGTTCATCAGCGGTCTGACCGTTTATTTTTCATCTGCTGTAAACGACCCCAAACTGCAGCAACTGGGTAAAGACCTGGAAGAAGTAAAGAAAAGCCAGCAATACCAGGGGTCCATTATCAACGAAGTTAAAAGCAAGATTCCCGTGAACGCCCGTTTACTGAGCGGTGGTTCGGGTTTCCTGATCGATACAAAGGGCTACATCATTACCAATGCCCACGTTTTAAGAGGTACCGGCGCCATTGTCATCAACAGCAAGGGCAAGGAATTCAAATCTTCCATTGTTCACATTGATGAGCAGAAAGACCTGGCCATACTTAAAATTACCGATGACGAATACAACCCGGCCAAATCCATCCCTTACAGTATTCAGAAAAGCAATGCAGATCTCGGAGAAGAAATTTTCACGTTGGGCTATCCCAGAAATGAGATCGTATATGGCATGGGCTACCTGAGTGCCAAGTCCGGATTCAATGGGGATTCATTGTCTTACCAGATCCAGATCAGTGCCAATCCAGGTAACTCCGGAGCACCTGTTTTCAACCAGAACGGGGATATCATTGGTATCCTGAGTACAAGGCAGGCCCAGGCAGACGGTGTAGCATTTGCTGTTAAATCCCGCAACATCTATGCGGTGGTAAACGACCTGAAGAAAAGTGATACCTCGTTTGAAAAACTGAAACTCCCTACCAGATCCACCCTGAAAGGTGAAAACAGGAAAGTACAGATCAGCAAGGTAGAAGACTACGTTTACTATGTAAAAGCATACGGCAAATAAGCCGGACGCTTATCCCCAAAGCGACGCAGGGTATACTCCTTTTGCAACCAGTTCATGAATAGACTCCTGTACGGAAGGTGCATCCTCCTTGTAGGTTACGCCAAACCATTGCGCTTCGGTGGGCAGTACCTTCACCACGCCTTTACCCTGCTGAATAAATTCATTAGCGGCAAATGGAATATAAAATTCAGATTTCAGTTCCTGTCCGTGGTTGGCAAGGAATGTTTTAAATAATTCACCGCACCAGTCGATGAATCCGGGTGCGAAGCAGAAATAGTTCATGCTCACCAGGCTGGTCATGGGAAGTGGATGAACACCGGTTTCATCTTCAAAAACCACTCCGCCATCTTTTCTGTATATCTTGGTTCTTTCTGTGATACTGGTCAGGTTCTGTGATGCATCGGCTGCACAAACACCCCTGCTTACACTTCCATTTTCACTGAGGGTTTTCTGAAGCTCATAACCAACCAGTGCATAGGTTTGCTCATTGCATGCTCCTTTCAGAAATTCCACAGCTTTCACAAAAGCATCGCTGCCATAGTAATCATCGGCATTAATAACAGCAAAGGGTTCATTTACCTTACCCTTGCAACAAAGCACCGCATGCGCTGTACCCCAGGGCTTTGCTCTTTCAGCAGGTACATTATATCCTTCGGTATAATCGAGCAGGTGCTGGTAAACGTAATCTGTAGCAATTTTACCCTTCAGTTTGGGTTCAAAAATCTGCTTAAACTGTTCTGCGAATTCTTCCCTGATGATAAAGACTACCTTGCCGAACCCGGCCTGTATTGCATCATAAATAGAGTAATCCATGATTGTTTCGCCTGCAGGCCCGAATGATTGAATCTGCTTCATACTTCCATATCGGCTGGCCATTCCGGCGGCTAAAATTACAAGAGTTGGTTTCATAGTGTACATTTACAGATTACAAAGTTAACTCATAAATCATTCACCCATACACCGGATGCAGGAAGCCTATAAAAATATTATTACCCAAAAAATGGAAGGATGGAGCACCGGGTCAGTGCAGGTAGATGTGCTTCGGCTGGACCTCTTACATCCGGTGGTGAGCGGCAATAAATGGTTTAAACTGAGGTTCTATCTGCAGGATGCCCTTATTCAGCAAAAAACAACCATTGCCAGTTTTGGTGGAGCTTATTCCAACCACATTGTAGCCACTGCATATGCCTGCAAAAAAGCTGGACTTTGCTCAGTGGGTATTATCCGCGGAGAAGCTCCTGCTGTGCTATCCCATACACTGCTGGCCGCAACCAGCTATGGCCTGGAGCTCATTTTTGTAAGCCGGGAAGCATACAGAAACAAGGCACAATTACAACAGAGACTGGATCGGCCGGGATGGTACTGGGTTGGAGAAGGCGGATACGGCATCATGGGAGCCGAAGGCGCTGCTACCCTGCTCAACACTACCGATTTCAGCATTTATACCCATATAATTTGTGCTACAGGAACCGGCACCATGATGGCCGGATGCATCAAAGCCTGTTTGCCCCATCAGCAGGTAATCGGCATCAGCGTACTGAAGGGCCATGAATCGCTTCAGCAAGAAACTGAAGCCCTGTTAACAGCCACCCAAAGGAATAAAAATTACCGGTTTATTCAGCAATATCATTTTGACGGATACGCCAAACATCCGCCGGAGCTGATCCGATTCATGAACCAACTGTACATGCAGGAACAAATTCCTACAGATATTGTGTATACCGGTAAATTGTTCTTTGCTGTTGCCGATCTGATCCGGAAAGATTTTTTTTGCTCAGGAAGCCGGCTACTCCTGATCCACAGCGGAGGGTTGCAGGGCAACGCGTCCTTGCCCGGGGGCAGCCTGATTTATTAACAATAGCCCGACATATTTATTCATATGCCACCAGTATATTTGCTTCAATGAAATGGTTAATTGCATGTTGGGGAATATATTTTTGTTTGTTCACAGCAACAAACGGAACAGCACAAACAACAGCTGTTCCGCAAAAACTGTTTCAATTTTCTGCAACTGAACTGAGTCCCGGCCTGTTTCACATCAGCTGGAAAAATCCTTACAAAAAGACTATTCAACTGGCTGTACAACGATCTGCCGACAGTATCCGAAACTTCAGAACAATTCTTTCTGCACAAAACCCTGCACTGGAAATCAATGGATTTACAGATCATACCGCACCGCACGATATACCAGTGTTCTACCGGATTTTTTTAACCTTGGAAGGCGGCAACTATTTCTTTACACCGGTACTCCGTGCGCAAAAAGCCATTGCCCAACCGGAAGTGTCTAAGCCGGTTCTGGCAGAACTACCCAATGCAGTTTCTGAAACAAAGGGAAAAACAACAGTCGTTAAAAAAGCAGCATTGAGTATTCCCAAACCTGCTGCTACCGAAATTAAAAAAGACAGCATCGTGCCTCCTAAAATAGTTGTGCCTGCAAATCCTTTTCTGAATAAGAAACCTTCCAGATACGTGTACACCGATGCTAAGGGCTACCTGAACATTTCCCTGCCCAAAGTGGCTATGAACCAGTATAAACTCATTATTTACGACACAGATGGCAGCAGACTATTTACCATTGAACATATCCGCGAACCGGAACTGATTGTAGAAAAAGTAAACTTCCTGCACTCCGGGTGGTTCAACTTTGAATTATTCGAAAACGGGCTTCTGATGGAGCAAAACCGATTTTACATTCAGTAGCCGGCAGCAGAGGTAATCAGTGACTGATGAGTACACAACCAAACAGTTGCTCAAAATTTTTCTTCACGCGGTATTTTACTTCTTCCATATCCACCGCATGTCCGAGTTCCTGCTGAAGAGAAGTAACCGCCTTGTTGGCAATGCCACAGGGTACAATATGATTGAAATAATCGAGATTGGTATTTACGTTGAAGGCGAACCCATGCATGGTAATCCAACGGCTGCACTTGATGCCCATGGCGCAGATTTTCCGCTCCATTCCCTTGATGTTTGCATCCATCCACACACCGGTTTCTCCGGCACTCCGCTCTCCTTTTAACCCGTATTCCGCCATGGTTTGAATGATCACTTCCTCCAGTGTACGGAGGTACCAGCCCAGATCGGTTTTAAACTTTTCCAGGTCCAGAATCGGGTATCCTACCAGTTGTCCGGGCCCGTGAAAAGTGATATCGCCTCCCCGGTTGATATGGTAATATTCAATCCCTTTCTCCATCCGTTCCTGCTCACTGATGAGCACATGCGCTTCTTTCCCATTCTTGCCAAGTGTATAAACAGGGGGATGCTCTACAAACAACAAATGACTGGAGGTAGGCAATTCATGCTCCGGGGCTTTTACATCGTTGGTATAGCGAAACAGGAGTTTGATGTCTGCATTCTGCTTCAGCAATTGCTCCTGGTAGTCCCAAACTGTTTTGTATTGCTTTACGCCCAGATCTTCGAATAGTACTTGTTGTTGCATGGCACGAAAATACAATACTTTTGCAGTATGCAGGTAGACACAGAATTGTTCTCCGAAGAGCAGTCGGAGAACCTTTACGAGAAAAAAACATTTGTGGTAGACCGGGGCCAGGAGCCTTTCCGGATAGACAAATGGGTGCATATGCACATGGAGGGTTCTACCCGGAATAAAATACAACAGGGTATTGATGCGGGGTTCCTGACCGTGAACGGGAAGCCTGTAAAAAGCAATTATAAGATCAGGCCGGGCGATGAAATTGTGGTCATGAGCCTGATTAACCCCGACCATACCATCCTGAAAGAGGAAAATATTCCACTGAATATTGTGTACGAGGATGCCGCCCTGATGGTCATCAACAAGCCCGCCAATATGGTGGTGCACCCCGGTGTTGGCAATTTCAGCGGGACCCTGCTGAATGGCGTTGCCTATTATCTCCGCCAGCAGAACCCGGCCATCGACGAAGAAAACCTGCCCAGATTCGGGCTGGTACACCGCATAGACAAAAATACCACTGGCTTGATTGTGGTTGCCAAAACCGGTGAATCTGCAGCCCATCTTGCCAAACAATTCTTCAGCCATACGGTAAAAAGAAAGTATGTGGCACTGGTTTGGGGCAATGTAGAGGAGGACGAGGGAACGATCAATGCACATATAGCCAGACACCGGTATTTCCGTAAAATGTTTGATGCGTATCCAGATGGAGAAACGGGTAAACATGCCATCACCCACTATAAAGTACTTGAACGATTCAACTACGTGACCCTGGTGGAATGTATCCTGGAAACCGGCAGAACCCACCAGATTCGGGTACACATGAAGCATATTGGCCACACTTTGTTCAACGACTGGGAATACGGAGGTGATAAGATTCTGAAAGGCACCATCTATTCCAAATACAAGCAATTTGTAGACAACTGTTTTGATATCTGCAACCGTTGTGCCCTTCATGCCCAAACACTGGGGTTCATTCATCCCGTAACCGGACAGGAAATTTTCTTTGAGTCGCCCGTACCGGAAGACATGCAACAGGTGATTGAGAAATGGCGCAACTACAGTCAGCACCGCAACCTCGAAGAATAGCTGCACCTGTCTTTCGCTTTAACATAAAATTTGCATTCCTGATTCAAAACAGATATAACATTTTCTTAAAAAGGAATTTATTGGTATTTTTATACGAATGATTCTGCAAATTTGTAGGGATAGAAAATTTACTCAAAAATGATTCGTGGACTTGCCTTTTCGCTGCTTTTTGCAGTTGTATGTACCTGTGATGTTTTTGCACAAACCGACGCGCCAAAAGGATGGCATTTACTGGACTCCGCACAGGATTCCTTTTATGGAATCAGCTTAAACAAAGCCTATCAGTTTCTGCAGATCAAAAAGAAAAATCCGCAAACAGTAGTAGTAGCCGTACTGGATTCCGGCGTGGATACCACCCATGAAGACCTGAAAAATAATCTCTGGATCAATCCAAAGGAAATTCCCGGCAACGGCATCGACGACGACAAAAACGGATACATCGATGATATTTATGGCTGGAATTTCCTGGGTGGAAAAGATGGCAGAAGCATTAAGAAAGCCGCAGACGAAAAAGCCCGGGTATACCATCGCTGGAAAGACCTGTTCACCGGAAAAAGCATCGACACCAACCAGTTGGGCAAAAAAGAAAAAGAGAACTACCATATTTGGACGAAAGCTGCTGCCGGAATGAATTTCAGCCAGGAAGAGCAGATGGATGTTATGTTCATAGAACTTACTGCCAAAGCCATGCGCCGGCACGATAAAGTTATTCGGCAGGAAATGGCCCGGGAGGAATATACCTGTGAGCAGCTGGAACAATTTGAACCCGTTACCAAAACAGGACGTGATGCCAAAATCGGCTACCTTACCTGCATCAAAATGATGGGAATTGATCCGGAAGAAAAGAATATCAATACCCTCAGCGAACTGGATGAGTATATAGAAGGAAAGAAAAGCAGTTTTGAATCGAAGGATAAAGCCCCCTACAACTACAGGGCCGAGATCGTTCAGGACAACTACGATAATTTTGCAGATCGCTATTACGGCAACAACGATGTGATGGGGCCGGGACCCATGCACGGAACCCATGTAACAGGCATCATTGCTGCACAAAGAAACAACAACCTGGGGGTAGACGGCGTAGCCGACCTGGTTAAGATCATGACCCTGCGGGTAGTGCCCGACGGAGACGAATACGATAAGGATGTAGCCCTGGCCATCCGTTATGCGGTAGACAATGGCGCCAAAGTGATCAATATGAGTTTTGGCAAATCCTATTCGCCCGAAAAGAGCTGGGTAGACAGTGCGGTACGGTATGCGGAACAGCACGATGTATTACTGATTCATGCTTCCGGAAACGATGCGGAAGATATAGACACCAGGGAAAACTATCCAAGTCCCTGGCTGGAGCAATGGAAAACCAAAGCCACCAATTTTATTACAGTTGGCGCGAGCAGCGATGTTCGCCTGGGCAACAGTATTGCCGCAGAGTTCAGTAACTACGGAAAGGAATCTGTGGATGTATTTGCACCCGGCGTAAAAATTTACTCCACCATACCAGGTGGCAATCAATATGGAAATTTAAAGGGAACCAGTATGGCTACCCCGATTGTATCAGGCGTGGCTGCATTGCTCCGCTCCTATTATCCATCGCTCAGCGCCGTAGAGGTCAAAAAAATCATTGAACAATCCGTTTCAAGACCTGATGCGCTGGTACCCTGCATTAAACCAGGCATGAAAGGAGATCCCCTTACCCTGAGCGATCTTTGCAGAAGCGGAGGAATCATCAATGCCTACAATGCCGTAAACATTGCCAGCCATATTACAGAAACCACGGTAATCAAAACACCGCAAAAACCAATTGCCAAACCTTTAAAAGTAAAAAAATAATGGCCCGACCTCAACCCGGAGATTATGGAAATTTTTATGAAAATTATGTACAAAAAGTACAGGGGAACAGCCTTCGAGAAGCCATTGAGCGGCATGCAGAAGAGCTGAACAGCTTCTACAGCAGTTTGCCGGAAGCAAAAGCCGATTACCGTTACGAAACGGGCAAATGGAGCCTGAAAGATCTGCTGCAGCATGTGATAGATACAGAGCGGATCATGAGCTACAGAATACTCCGGCTTGCACGCAAAGACAACACTCCGCTTCCGGGATTTGACGAGAATACTTACGCACTTCAGGCGGATGCTTCTTCCAGAAGTTTTGAGTCGCTGAAGCAAGAATTTCTAGCTCTGCGAAAATCCACCGATCTCTTACTGCATTCCTTCACTGAAGCGCAGCTCAACAATGCCGGAACTGCCAATGCCCACAGAACAACAGCGCTGGCAATTGGATTCATCATCTTTGGTCATATGCTGCACCACAAAGAAGTGATCGAAACAAGATACCTCTAAGTTAGCACAGCCCATAAAATCAGAAAGTCCCGTTCCGGCAGATACCGAAACAGGACTTTTCCATTATTGGGGGAGTTGAAATTACTTCTTACCGTACAGGTGCACTGCAATCTGTACATCTTTCGCTACGTTACCGATACCGTAGTTCACACCAAACAAGGTTCTGTCGAGGCTGAAGAAAGCTTCTGCAAAGAAACCTTTTTCATTTGCACTGCGGATTGCTGCAGTGAAGCCTACAGGCAAAGCAGCACCTTTCAGGTTCAGGGTACCGTTGATGGTAGCTGTACTTTCGTTGGTGTAGCTTACTCCGGTGATGGTGTAAGTAGCTTCGCTAAACTTGGCTACATCAAAGAAATCAGCAGATTTCAGGTGTCCGGCCAGTTTTTCACCAGCGCCATCCGTTACTTTTACGTTAGCCAGATCAATTACAAATTCACCGCCGGTTAATTTACCGCCGTCTACTTGTACAGATCCGCTTTTTACAGTGAAGTAACCAGTGTGGAAATCATTTTTCTTGGAGCCAACCCAGTCTACACGGCTCTTTGAAGCATCTACTGAATAGGTTACCACTTCCTTTACAGATTTAACTGGAGAGAAAGAATACAAACCCGCTACAAATGCTGTTCCCAACAGCGCAAAAACGATTTTTTTCATGGTGTTTAATTGGTTTAGTTTGATAATGACTTTACAAAAATAAGGGAATTAATGTTACAACAACAATTTAAAAGTATTAATTCCGCATTTCGGTTTCGCTTATCTTCGCAAAAATTGTTCCGATTATGAATCTCCATGAGTACCAGGCCAAAGAATTACTCAGTAAATACAATGTCCCCACCCAGGAGGGTATTGCGGTAGATACCGTAATGGCAGCTGAGGAAGCATATCGCCAGATTAAGACACAGACAGGCAATAATTTTGCCGTAGTGAAAGCCCAGATACACGCCGGTGGACGCGGTAAGGGTAAAATTGAAGGAACCGAGCAGCGTGGTGTGGCTGTAGCCAAAAGTGCAGAAGACATTACCAATATTGCCAAAAATATCCTTGGCGGTACGTTGGTCACCATCCAAACCGGCCCTGCAGGTAAGAAAGTGAGTAAGATCCTGATTGCCCAGGATGTATATTATCCCGGCCCTAACCCCGTGAAAGAGTTTTATCTCTCTATTTTGCTGGATCGCGCAAAAGGAATGAACGTGGTGATGTACAGCACTGAGGGTGGTATGGATATTGAAGAAGTAGCACACAAGACTCCAGAAAAAATATTTAAAGAGTGGGTACACCCCGCAGGTGGTTTACAGGGATTCCAGGCTAGAAAAATTGCTTTCAACCTGGGATTGAGCGGTGAAGCATTCAAAAACTGTGTAAAATTTGTAACCAACCTCTACAAAGCCTACGTAGGACTGGATTGCGGCATGCTCGAAATCAACCCGCTGTTCAAAACCAGTGATGAAAAAATCATTGCGGTAGACTGTAAGATGAACATCGACGACAATGCGCTGATGCGTCATCCGGATGTAGCCTCTTTAAGAGATATTACTGAAGAAGATCCTACAGAAGTAGAAGCAGGTCAGTACAACCTGAACTTTGTGAAACTGGACGGTAATGTGGGATGTATGGTAAACGGCGCCGGTTTGGCGATGGCTACCATGGACATGATTAAACTGAGTGGTGGCGAACCTGCCAACTTCCTGGATGTAGGCGGTACTGCCAATGCACAAACAGTAGAAGCCGGTTTCCGCATCATCATGAAGGATCCGAACGTAAAAGCAATCCTGATCAACATCTTTGGTGGTATTGTACGTTGCGACCGCGTTGCTGCCGGGGTAATTGAAGCCTATAACAAACTCGGCAACATCAATATTCCGATTATTGTACGTTTACAAGGTACCAATGCAGTGGAAGCCAAAAAACTCATCGACGAAAGCGGACTGAAAGTACAGTCTGCCATTCAGCTGAGTGAAGCGGCTGCACTGGTTAAGCAGGCTGTAGCTTAATTAAATAATCCGATCAACATTTCAGGGTCCGTAACACAACTGTTACGGACCTTTTTATTTTTATCATCCTGTTTCAAACTGATGCGGAAGTAAAGCTGTTTAACCAAATGAATTCAGTTCTACCAGGCGTACTTCGGTGATGGCGCTTACGGTGTAGTGCAGGCCGGAGCGCAACTCTACGCAGGCATAGCGCTTTCTGCGCAATACGCCTTTGCGAAAAATTTTCCCGTTCTCGGTCATGAACAAAGCTCCTTCCGGAAGTGCAGACAATAAATGGTAACCTTCCCGGTTATTTTGGTTGTATTTGCGGAGCACCGTGAGCAATGCGGTTTCGCCATTGGCGGTAGCAGCCGGTGCATGTAAGGTTTTTTGAAGCGCCCGTTCCACATCAGGCGGAAATACGCCCAGCTCAATAAAGGAAGCCAGCAACTTTCCATACAGGAATTTCCACTCTTTTCCATGAGACTCCACGCGATTGCCATACTGCTCAAAAGTGAGGAGGTGGGCCAGTTCATGCAAAAGGGTAATCAGGAATTCATACGGATTCAGGTTGCCGTTTACACTAATCCGGTGATTGCTTCCCCGGTGTGCATGCCGGTAATCGCCCAGTACCGATTTTCGCTCCCTGGCAATGGTCAGATGTACTTTGTATAAATGAAGGATACTCACCACCTGGTCAAAACTGCCTTCGGGTAAAAAGCGGGCCAGCTCTTTCAGGGGATGCTCAGTTGCCGCCATGTTTTGGTGGATTTAAACGCATGGCAATACGCACTTCCAGCCAGGTATATACAATATAAAGTCCCATGCTGATGAACAGCGCATTCACACTTTTATTTTCGCCGGTAGCATAGAGATATATAAATGCGGCCGTACCCAGTACAAACAGTTTCAACACCACTGAACCCATCACCCCACGCACCATGGCATGTGGATTGGAATTGTTCATCGATTTGATCTGCATATAAAGACTGGAAGCACAGATGATAAACAAGAGGGTATTGGCGCAAATGACCACCAGCTCGTCTATTTGTTTTTGTTGTAAACTGCTGCTCAACAGAACGGCCAGGGTATTAACCAGCAACATCAACACCACTAAGGGTACAAACAATTTCCTTTTTTCTTTGAACATAAATTTTAGATGAAGCGTATCGGTTAATCGTTGGAAGATTCCACTTTTGGCATGGCCAGCGGAACAGTATCCAGCGTGGTCTGCACATCACCGGACAATACTTTTTTTACGCCTTCCAGGTATTGCTCTTTATAATGAATGGCCTGTTCCAGCGAATCGGTGCGGATTTTCAGCAACTGCAGTGCTGTACGGCTTTCCCGGGTTCCGTAACCGGGAATGTAATATTTCAGCGGGGTAAAGGCAATCAGTGCAATGGTGAGCCCTACCAGAAACACAAAAATTGTGCTGAGCCCAATGTATACACTTAGCCGCGACAATCTTACGGTGAGCATCTCCTCGTAGGTATCGTCGTTCATTACAACCAGCCGATAGGTGTTCCTCAGCCGTTTGAAAGTACTTTCCGGGTTAATTTTATCCATAATATAAAAACAGGTTAAAGGTAATGATTGAAGCGGTTTTATGCTGATATAGAGGAGAAATAACTGTAATTTTAATCGATTTTATGTACAGAAAAACCATTTTTCATTCCTTTTGCCTGTTCCTGCTGACCACAGCCTGGTTCACAGCCCAATCTCAGCCCAATACCAGTATTGAGCTGAAAAAGCCCGGCAAATTTGAGAACAGGCCATTGCCTTCCGAAAAAACGGGGAACAAAAAATTCAATGTTCCGAGGAGGTTGTACAATAACACCGTTAGTCAATACAATTATTATTTCAACGCCAATGCAAAGTTGGAAAGCATCATTGCAGCAGCAAAGGCGCTTCATAAAGAAGATTATACCCGGCTCCTCCCCTTTTACAATTACAGCCTGGAGGAAACGGCCAAAGGACAGATCGATTCCATTATTTATAAATGTACGGCAGGTATCCTGCTGCACGATCTCAGAAGCGATTGGGTAGATCGTTTTTATCTGTTGCTGGGCAAAGCCTATCTGCACAGAATGGATTTTGATTCTGCGGCAATGGTATTGAATTACATCAACTACGCTTACGCACCAAAAGACGAAGGATACGATCTTCCCATTGGCAGCAATGCCAGCAATACCAATGGTATATTCAGTATTTCTTCGAGTGAAAAAAGAAATTTCTGGAGCAAAATCTCTTCGAAGCCACCATCCAGAAACGAAAGTTTTCTGTGGCAGGTCCGGAATTATATTGAACAGAAAAAATTGACCGAAGCAGAATCCCTGCTCGAAATCATCCGCTCAGACAAGTTGTTTCCGGAACGGCTGAAAACCAACTGGTACGAAATGGAGGCCTTTCTGCAATACAGCAAACAGGCCAACGACAGTGCAGCATTTTTCCTGATCAAGGCCCTGAACAATGCAACAGGAAGAACAGAAAGGGCCCGTTGGGAATACCTGGCCGCACAGTTGCTGGAACAGGCAGGTAAAGACAGCGCTGCAGTAAAAATGTACGAAGCCGCCATACAGCACAGCAGGGATCCCTTCATGGAAATCTATGCCCGGTTAAGGGTGGTAAGCCTTTCAGCTGCAACCCGGCCCAATGCATTGCAGGAAAACCTGAACCAGTTGCTGGCAATGGCCAGGAGAGACAAATACCAGGGCTATCGCGACATTATTTACTATGCAGCTGCAGAACTGGAAATGAAACGGAAAAATTGGGAGGGCGCCGAAAAATGGTTGTTGAAAAGTATACAATATGCCGAAAACAATGATGCAAGCAAACAACAAAGCCTGCTGATGCTGGCTGATGTATGCTATACCGCAAAAAAATATGTACCCGCTGCTGCGTATTACGACAGCATACAGGTTTCGTTACTGAAAGAACCGGCGCTGACCATGGTGAATCATCGCAAAGATCCGCTGGACTCCATTGCAGCCAATATATGGTTGATCCGGCACGAAGACAGTGTGCAACTGATAGCAGCCATGCCAATGGAGGCAAGGAACAATTATCTCAAAGCCCTGCTGAAAAAATTAAGAAAGGAAAAAGGCTTGAAGGAAAGTGAATCGGAAATTAGTTTCGGAGGCAATCTTCCTGCAGCAACTACAGCAGATCTGTTTCAGCCGTCCGGAAATGATTTTTATTTCAGCAGCAGTGCGCTCAAAGCAAAAGGGATGAGCGATTTCAGGGCCAGATGGGGCAGCAGGCCCAATATAGACAACTGGCGCAGGCAATCTGCAGTAGACCGTTCCTTCACCACCACCCCGGATGTTCCCGAACAGTCGCCGGACGCAGCAGCAAAGAACAATGCAGCAAAAGAGCTCAGCGCAGAATCCTTACTGACCGGTCTGCCACTGGATACAGTTTCTTTACAGGAATCGAACCGGAAAATCCTGAACGCTTTGATGAACAACGGATACCGGTTTCAGTTTTATTTACAAAACTATTCTGCGGCCATCGAAACTTATGAAGAAGTTAGAAGGCGGTTTCCGGATATGCAGGCTTCCGAAGAATTGCTGTTCCGCCTCAATGATTGTTACAACAAAACAGGTGCTTACAAAAAAGCAGACTCTGTCATAAAAGCGATGTCTGTTCAATATCCTTCGGGCAGGTTCACCAAAAAACTTACAGCCCTTCCCGCCAAAAACAAAGCAGATGCAGCAGAACAGGCATATGAAACTGTATACCGCACATTCCTGGAAGGAAATTTTGAGCGGGCAAAACAACTGAAACTCGAAGCAGACCAACAATTTGGAAAAACCTACTGGACGCCACAGTTGTTGTACATAGAAGCTGTTTATTACACCAAACTGCAGCAGGACAGTATTGCCATTGACCGGTTACAGAACCTCATTGGCTTGTTCCCCGCATCCGCTATGGCAGCCAAAGCAGCCATTATGGTGGACGTACTCAAAAGAAGAAAAGAAATCGAAGCCTATCTCACCAACCTGGAAATTGAACGGCCGGAGGACTATGTGGCCCGCAATGTAGACCTGAATCCAACTAACACCACCAAAGTGGAGCTGCCCAGACCAGACTCCATTGCCCGGCCGGCCGTGCCCAAAACAACCGCACCTGTAACCCTGCCAGCCATGGTTGCACCGGCGGCGGTTGCTGCTCCGGAAACCTATCGGTTTGTAGCAGGCGACACCCAATATGTGGCATTACACCTCAACCGTGTAGACCCGGTATTTGTGAGTGAAGGCCGGAATGCATTTAATCGCTACAACCGCGAACAATACTACAATCAGCAGATAGTCATCCAGTCTTTTGCACTAAACGACAGCATTCAGCTGATGCTGATCGGGCCATTCAAAAATGCAGCAGATGCCGTATCGTATATAGACAAAACAAGACCGGCAACTGCATCAAGGATCCTGCCCTGGCTTACAGCAGACAAATACCGGTACAGCGTCATCAGTCCGGTTAATCTGGAAATCCTGCGCCGGAAGAAAGATGTGGCAGCATATCAGGAATTCCTGCACGGGCTCTTCCCCGATAAATTTTAACCATTTTGTGATCGCTATCCCAAAACTCTTGTTTAGCTTTATCCCTATTATTCGAAATGTATTATGACCAGACCTGTTAGGATTTTTTGGCGGATTTTTTTTGGAGGTTTTGCCTTTGTGATTGTGCTCTTGCTGATGCTGAATTTTGGATGGATCGGCAGCATGCCCGATTTGGATGATATCGAAAACCCATCGGCTTCCCTGGCAAGTCAGGTTTATGCGGAAGACGGCACCCTCATGGGCAAATACTATATTGAAGACCGGATCAATGTTAAATACAAAGACATCAGCAAGCATGTAATCAATGCACTGGTGGCTACGGAAGACGAACGTTTTTATGACCACAGTGGTATTGATGCCAGGTCTCTGGCCCGTGCATTCTTTTACCTGGGAAGTGAGGGAGGTGCCAGTACCATTACCATGCAAACCGCCAAGAACCTATTCACAGAAAACTGGAGCACCAAGAGCTTTATTCTGAGGGGGCTTCAAAAACTGAAAGAAGGCATCATTGCCGTTAAGCTGGAAAGACATTTCACCAAAGAAGAGATCATAACCCTGTATCTGAACACAGTTGCCTACAGCGACAATGTATATGGTATCCGCAATGCGGCCAAAACCTTCTTTCAAAAAGAACCTGATCGCATAAATGTGGAAGAAGCCGCTGTATTGATTGGTATGCTCAAAGGAGCCACCCTTTACAATCCGAGAAGAAATCCAAAACTGGCACTTGACAGAAGAAATACCGTACTAAACCAGATGGTGCGAAACAAGTACCTGGATGCTGCAGAAGCCGATGTATTGAAGCGTCAGCCAATAGAACTGAACTACAAGAAACTGGATGAAACCACTGGTTTGGGACCTTATTTCAGGATGGTATTGGGAGAGGAAATGAAAAAATGGTGCAAGGAGCACAGGAAGAACAATGGAGATGCATACGACCTCTACCGGGATGGTTTAAAAATTTATACCACCATCAATCCACGCATGCAACTCTATGCAGAGGAGGCCGTGGCCAAGCACATCAGCTACATGCAGAAACTGTTGAATACGCAGGACAATATTAAAAAAGGGACCGCATGGAACGGTTTTGAAAATGTGCTGGAAGGAATTGTGAAACAAACGGATCGCTGGAGAAACCTGAAGAAAGAAGGTTTATCGGATGAAGAAACCAGGGCCACATTCAATCAGCAAATTCCGATGCGGGTATTTGCCTGGAACGCCAACCGCGGAAAGGATACCGTGATGACCCCGCTGGATTCCATCAAATACCATCGCCAGATGTTGCAGGCTGGTTTCATGGTAATGGACCCGCTGAACGGACAGATCAAAGCATGGGTTGGCGGAGTAGACTTTAAAACATTCAAATACGATCACGCCAATATCAATACAAAGCGACAGGTAGGTTCTACCATCAAGCCTTTGCTGTACAGCCTTGCCATTGAAGAAGCAGGCTTTACGCCCAATACGGAAGTACAGGATGTACAACAAAGTTTCGGCAGTTATGGAATGGTACCCAACACCCCAAAAACCTGTACCGGCGGCACTATGCCTATGGCGCTGGCGCTGGCTAAATCCAGAAACTGTGCATCTGCCTTTATTCTGAAACAACTGGACAATACCGCTAACAATGGTGCAAAACGATTTGTGGAATTCCTAAAAAAATGCGACTTCAGCAGCAAGGTGGAGCCCTACCCTTCCATCGCACTGGGTGCAACGGAAATTTCTCTTTTCGAAATGATGCAGGGGTACAGCATGTTCCCGGGAAGAGGCTTTAATGCCAAACCCATGTACATCACCCGCATCGAAGACAGAAACGGTAATATACTGGCTACCTTTACCCCACAGCGCAAGGAAGTAATCAGTGATGTTACCGCATATTCCGTGATCAGGATGATGCAGGGGGTAATGACCAATGGTACAGGTGCCGGTATCTGGCAGTATGATCCTCCGGGAGGCATGGAGATTGCCGGAAAAACAGGAACCACCAACGACAACAGTGATGCCTGGTTTATTGGATACACACCACAATACCTTGCAGGCGGATGGGTAGGTTGCGACGACCG
>JAQTZD010000001.1:0-55995 GCA_028687975.1 Sediminibacterium sp. | reverse complement strand
TGCCAGATTGCTGAGTTTCTGATAAAAAGCAGCAGCTTCTTCCAGCTCACGGGTTAATTCCAATTGATTGGATGTGCTGGATTTTACCAACGCATTGATATAATCAGTGGTGGGTATAAACAGGTCTTCACTTTTCATACCCAGTTTATCCAGGCGTTCTTTCTGTTCCTGTTCTACAAAGAGAAATGAATTTCTCAGCACCAGCACCGGATAAGGAACACCTGCCGCTTCAAATACATTTTTTAATTCCAGCCAATACGCCAGTTCGCCGCCACCGCCAATAAATGCGATGTTCGGGAGAATGGTCTCCTGAAAAACACCGCGCAATATTACATTCGGGCTAAAGCGCTCGGGATGCGCCTGTAGTTCCTGCAGGATTTCTTCTTTTGTAAACGACAGCTGCAGCGATTGAACTGTATAATGGTCTCCCTCCTGCTCTATCCGTACCCGCTGGTCGTTCAGCAAATAAAAAAGATTGATGTTTCTTCCGGCAGCCTGCACTTTGTAGTGTTGAGACAATGCTGCTGCGGTTTGTTCAACAACCGTATGAGAAAACTGTTCTGTAAGTTCTTTGGTAACTGTTTGAATGAATGCGGCTTTTAACTGAAGCTGATCCGGGATCAACACCACCACACCATAGGCTGCAAACAACTGGTTCACCAGTTCCAGCGTAGCCTGCTGAATGGTTTTCCCTTCAGCATAACAGGAGCGGAACAATGTCACCAGTTCCACACCATGTGGTTGTACGGCAATCTGTCCTTCGATGCTTTGAATGATTTTCAGAAAAGCCTTGTCTACCTTCATTCTTCCTACAGCGCCGGTTTGCTTTGTATCCCATACCAGTTTCTGACCGCCCACATGCACAAAGCCCAGTTCATCCAGATCCGCATCTTCGCTGCCCATATAGTACACAGGAACAAAATGATTGCCGGGAAACTGCTGCGATAATTCTTCCGCGAGCTTTACCGCATGCATGATTTTATAAATAAAATACAGTGGCCCGGTAAAAATATTGGGCTGGTGTGCCGTAGTAATGGTATATGTATCGGGAGATGTAAGCAGTTCTATATTGGATTTCACCGCTGCAGACATCTCCAGTCCATTGTATTGCTCACGCAATACCGTAACCAGCAGATTGCGGTCGGTTGATGTATTTTTCCGCGCTTCCAGGGCACTGCGAATACCGTTCATATCAGGTGTATACTGATAAAACGGACGAAGTGTATCGGCCTGTTTCAGATAATCGGCTACAATCTTAGAAAAATATCCTGTGCCTTCAAAAGGCAAAAAAGCGTTGGTACAGTCCATATTATTGGTAAAAATACAAATTCATTCAGGCTAACCCAGCCATTAATACAATTTCGAAGCAGATTCGTTTAACTGAACCGGTCCGGATCAAATGGGCGTATATCCATACTTAGCGGCTGTTCCAGCAGCACTTCACTCACCAGTTTGCCCGTACCCGCTCCCAGGCTCATACCAATCATGGAATGACCGGTTGCAATGACCAGATTATCCCATTTGTACGACTTGCCGAGGTAAGGTAATCCATCCGCAGAACAAGGTCTGAAACCGTACCAGATTTTATCTGCGGAAGGCATGGGCACATCAAAATCGGGATAAAATTTTTTCACAGCCTGCAACAGACCCTCAACCCGAATCAATCTGGGTGGTGTTTTGGTGGAGGTGATTTCCATGGTGCCGCCAAAACGGATTTTATTGCCATCCATCGGAGTCAATGCTGCGCGGCCCTCTACCAGTACAGCCGGATGGTTCAGCTTATACGGTGAATCTTCCAGCGTAACCGAATAGCCCCTGCCCGGCATGAGCAGCAAATCCAGATTCAATTTGGCAGCCAGCTCCCTGCTCCAGGAACCGGTAGCAAGTACTACTGCATCGGTTGTGTAGATATTTTTTGCAGTCCTGATGGCCGTGATTTGTTTCCCTTTTTTATCAAACCCTGTAACCGCTTCTTCTTTAATGAAACGGACACCCATTTGCTGCAATTGATTCAGCAGACCGGCCATGAGTTTATTGGGATACAAATGTGCATCACATTTAAAAAACAGCGCTCCTTTTGCATTGATCCTGGTTTGTGGTTCCAGTTCCTGTAATTCGTTGTAATTGAGCAATACCGTATCGGTTAATCCCAGCTCATGTGCTTTTTCCAGCAGGTGTTTGCATTTTTCCTCACCGGCATCTGTCTGGAATACTTCCAGTAAACCCTTGTGCTCATAGGCAAAATCGAAGCCCGGAATTTTTGTCCAGGATTCATACATTTTCTGACTGATGATGGCGATGTCCCGCAGGGGAATGGCTGCCAGTTCCACATTCTCCGGCTTGGCTACTTTCATGAATTTCAGGCCCCACTTAATCAGGTTCAGGTCTAAACGGGGCTGCACATAAAAGGGGCTCCGGGGATCTCCCATCCACTTGATGCCCTGTTTAACAATACCCGGAGTGGCCAGGGGTACAAAATGACTGGGGCAGATATAACCCGCATTTCCGTATGAACAATTGTCCAGAAAATTCTCCTTATCAATGACCGTTACCTCACAACCCTGCTCCCTTAAATAGTAAGCGCTGCTAAGCCCTACTACCCCTCCGCCAATTACAGTTACATTCATATCACAACCAATTGGTATTTTTTATAAAAATACTTAAAA
Source organism: Sediminibacterium sp. (assembly GCA_028687975.1). Taxonomy (GTDB): domain Bacteria; phylum Bacteroidota; class Bacteroidia; order Chitinophagales; family Chitinophagaceae; genus Sediminibacterium. The sequence continues at coordinate 53,329 of JAQTZD010000001.1, read as the reverse complement.
AGCCAACGCTTCGGGTTCAACAATTCGGGTTATACCCGCATTCTGCATAACTTAGTAACATAAGATTACTGCCATGGAAACATATGGAAAAATTCTGCTGATTGCAATACCCGTATTTCTGCTACTCGTGATACTGGAGAAATGGTGGGGATGGAAAAAAGGGAAGGAAACTGTCCGCACAATGGACATGATTTCCAGCCTCACATCCGGCATCACCAATACCACAAAAGATGTACTGGGACTCAGTATTGTACTGATTAGTTATGAATGGATGGTCAACAACCTGGCCATCTACCATGTATCCAATTCGGCGCTTGCATATGTTATCGCATTTCTGGCACTGGACCTGACCGGTTACCTGGTACACCGCATAGATCATGAAATCAATTTCTTCTGGAATGCACACCTGATTCACCACAGCAGCGAAGACTTCAACCTGGCCTGTGCACTCCGCCAGAGCATTTCCACTTTCTTCCGGATGTTCACTATTTTTTTACTGCCTGCGGCATTACTGGGTGTTCCGGCACAGGTGATTGCAGTAGTGGCGCCGTTGCACCTCTTTGCCCAGTTTTGGTACCATACCGAACACATCAATAAAATGGGCTGGCTCGAAAAAATCATTGTAACACCTTCTCATCACCGGGTACACCATGCAATCAATCCCGAATACCTCGATAAAAACTATGGACAGATCTTCATATTCTGGGACAAATGGTTTGGCACGTACCAGGAAGAATTGCCGAATGTAAAAGCTGTGTACGGCATCACCCGGCCGGTCAGCACCTGGAATCCCATCCGGATCAACTTCATGCATTTCTGGCTCATGATCAAAGACGCCTGGCGTACCAAAAACATCAAAGACAAATTCAGAGTCTGGTTCATGCCAACCGGATGGCGACCAGCTGATGTTGCAGCGCAATACCCCGTGTATAAAATTGAAGACCCCTATCATTTTCAGAAATATGATACACCCACCACCCCGCTGTTCAGGTTTTGGATATGGATTCAGCTGATCCTGTTGTTGGTGTTCATTGCTTATTTGTTCGGGAATATTGCCAGTATTGGCAGTCCTGGTATGTTCTACTATGGCGCATTCGTATTCCTGTTTGTATATGCCTACACAGAACTCATGGACCGGAACCCGAATGCATGGCGCTGGGAACTGGCCAAGTCGGCACTGGGCATTGCATTGTTGTACCAGACAGGCGATTGGTTTGGCGCAGGTAAATGGTGGATGGGTATCCCTTATTTGCTGTACGCTTATTTCATCGCAACAGCTGTGATATCTGCCGTGTTTTCCATGAACCGGCCGCTAAAGGCAAACATGGCATAAGGAGCTTACTTCATATCGTTGCTGGTAAAACTCAGCGGCAGCAACTGGGCTGCATCCGGCAAAATATACACTTCACCTTCCATGCCGCTCAGGATCAAACGGATCGGATGTTTTAACCGAATCTGGTATTCCAGAATGGTTTGCCTGCAAATGCCACAAGGCGAAATCGGGTGATCACTGGCACCTTTCATATTGTGAAAGCTGATGGCCATGGTTTGAATGGCGGTATCCGGAAACAGTGATGAAATGGCAGAGAGCAATACCCGCTCAGCGCAAAGGCCAACCGGTGTACTGGCATTTTCCTGATTACTTCCGTTCACCATTTCTCCGTTGGCCAGCAGTGCAGCCGCGCCTACTTTGAACTCGGAATAAGGAGCGTAAGCCGAAGCAGTATTTTTTCTTGCCTGCTCCAGCAAATTGGCATCTGCTTTATCGAGTGCCTGTATAGAATCATATATGTCGTACTCAAAACGAACTTCTTTCTGCTGCATAGTCAAACCCTGTTTAGACAAAAAAGTCCTCTCAACAAGTGTGGAGAGGACCCTTTCGGTATGTTAAGATACGAAATATTTTATTTGATGATGTTAAAGAGCCTTTTCCAGCGGGGACCTTTTTCCCAGCTGAACCAAATCATGGCAGCTTTGCCCACAATATGCGTTTCAGGAACAAATCCCCAGAAACGGCTGTCCTGGCTTCTGTGCCTGTTGTCTCCCATCATCCAGTAGTAGTTCAACTGAGGTGTGTAACTGGTCGTTTCTTTTCCGTTGATGATGAATTTACCATCCTTCTCTTCGAGGGTATTTTTTTCATACACGGTAATCAGTCTTCTGTACATTTCGATGGTTGAGGCATTCACCGGAATAGGCTCCCCTTTTTTAGGAATCTTGATGGGACCGTAATTATCGATGGTCCAGGGATAGTTGGCTTCGTCGTTGGGGAAAACAAAACCGGCATGTGTGTCTACATATTTCTCCAGTGAAACCACATTGGGCAGTTTCCGTACTTTTTCTGCTTCAGCGGCTGTCATGTTGAATACATAAGTTGATGTATTGGGGCCCTGCGAAAACTGCTGCTTGGTATCCACCGGATCAATGCCCAGCTCCTGTTCCAGAAATTCATCAGAAAAACCTGTACCATTGGTGGTAGCAATGTATTCTGTCTGTTCACCCGCAGAAACATAAGCGGGCAGATTATTTACATACAGTACTGCATTTTTAACCCGGATCTGATCGCCGGGAACACCAACACAACGTTTGATGTAATTATCGGTTTTATCCATCGGATGCACCAGCACAGGATACTCTGCATTCAATGCTTCCCTGTTGCCTTTGAACTGGCTCCTCAACACTTCGTAATACGTGATCTTGCTTCCGAAGTCGGGCAGGTTGATGATGGTATCCCCTGCAGGAAAATTGAATACTACCGCATCGTTGCGTTTTACTTCGGTTAATGCAGGCAACCGCTTATAAGGCAGCTGAACTTCCTTGATATAAGAAGGAGTCGTCAGCGAAAAGGGCATGGTATTGTGTACGAAAGGAAAGGACAGCGGGGTTTGCGGAACCCTGGGACCGTAAGACATTTTGCTCACGAACAGGAAATCGTTTACCAGCAGGGTCTTTTCCATACTTTCTGTAGGAATCACATATGCTTCAAAAACAAAAGCACGGATAAGGGTTGCAGCCACTACAGCAAACACACCGGCATCAATCCATTCGCGGGAGGCAGGCTTGTAGTACAATTTCAGGGATTCAGGGCCATACCATTTTTCCTTTGCCGAAAATCCCAGGTAGGGAAAATACAGAAATGGAAAAAACACCACAGCTGTATGTGCAGGCACGGAAACTTTTTTAAAACCCATCGAAAAAATAATGGTAATCCAGATGGTAATGAACTGACCGGCGATCGGAATCAATTGCAACCAGAACCAGATTTTGCTGATGTTCATTGTCTCCACTATCAGCCAGGTATTGTAGAAAGGAATCAGGGCCTTCCAGGGTTCAATTCCGGCTTTTTTAAACATTCCATACATTCCAACGTGCCAGCCGATGGTGCCAATAATAAACAGCAAAAGACCCATAATATTGATTTAAGAAGGCTAAAAATATTCAATCCGTTTCTAATGTACCCCTTACAGGGCAAAAAGTTTTGCTAAATATAGTTTTTCACGTCGTCTGCGGTGATTTCCTTACCCGAAAGAATCACCAGCCGCTCCACCACATTCCGGAGTTCCCGGATATTTCCGGTCCAGTTGTGTTGCTGCAGTGCCTCCAGGGCCTTTGCTGCAATTGCTTTTTTTGCCTGCCTGTATTCGGCAGCAATAGCGGTCAGAAAATGATCTACCAGCAGCGGAATATCTTCCCTGCGTTCATTCAGAGAAGGCACATGAATGAGGATCACTCCCAGCCTGTGGTACAGATCGAGCCGGAAATTTCTGGCTTCCACTTCCTGCAGTAAATCCTTATTGGTAGCAGCGATCACCCGCACATCCACACTGATTTCCTTGTCGCCGCCCACCCGGGTAATTTTTCCTTCCTGTAAGGCCCGGAGTACTTTGGCCTGGGCTTCCAGGCTCATATCACCGATTTCATCCAGGAAAAGGGTACCTCCATTGGCCTGTTCAAACTTTCCGATGCGTTGTTTGATGGCAGAGGTAAATGAGCCCTTTTCGTGACCGAACAATTCACTTTCGATGAGTTCTCCCGGTATGGCCGCACAATTCACTTCCACAATGGGATAGGCCGACCTGTTGCTTTTTTCGTGCAGCCACCTTGCCACCAGTTCCTTACCGCTTCCGTTCTCTCCGGTAATCAACACGCGGGCATCGGTGGGTGCCACTTTCTCAATCGTTTCTTTGATTTTATGAATGGGGCTGCTTTCTCCAATGATTTCCTGAACACCGGAAACTTTCTTTTTCAACACTTTTGTTTGTTGCACCAGCATGGTTCTGTCGAGTGCATTGCGAATGGTGATCAGGAGTCTGTTGAGATCCGGCGGCTTGGAGATATAATCGTACGCCCCTTTCTTAACAGCATCTACCGCTGTTTCAATATTTCCGTGTCCGCTGATCATAATCACCGGCACATCGGGCACTTCTTCCCGGGCTTTTTGTAAAAATTCTATACCATCCAGTTTGGGCATTTTGATATCGCAGAGTACTGCATCAAAACGACCGGCTTTCAGTTTTTTAAACCCGTCTTCCCCATCGGCAGCTTCTTCTACCTGGTAGCCCTCATTTCCTAAAATGTCCTTCAACACATTCCGGATGGCACGTTCATCATCGATGATTAAAATGGCTGGCATATTCAATAAGTTGTTTGCTAAGTTAATCAATGCAACGCGAATCGGATACCTGCATACCAGTTTCTTGCCGGTGCGGGGTTAAAATAGCGGTTACCAAACGCATTGATATCGTTCCCCAGGCTGTACCGCTGGTTCAGCAGGTTGTCTGCGCCAAGGAATATATTGATCCTTGTTTGTTTGCAGGTAAAAGTCTTTCCCAACTTTGCCTGCAGCAATTCATAGGAACCTGCTGTAACCGTATTGGCATCGTTCAGCGGAATGGAACCGGTGGTGTTCAGCATCGCATTCAGGTACCAACCCTGCTTTGCTTCCAGGCCAATGCCTAACACATTTATTATTTCCGGAACACCGGTGAGTTGTTTGCCATCCAGTTGAACGATTCCCTGCCGGAAATCTTTGAAACGGTAGGGCTGATAACTGAACCCATTGTTCAGTGCAATGGATTGAATGAATGTACGGTCGTTGGTATAAACCTTGTATTTCAACGACAGCTCCACTCCTTGCTGCAATACATTGCCTGCATTCACAAAATATTCCGCACCAGCAGCGTCTGTTCTTCTGGCAATGGCATCGCGGAGCAGGAAACGGTAATACGCAAGATCAAAACTGATCCGTTGTTGTAAAAGAAAACCTTTAATACCTACTTCCATATTCCACCCCCTTTCCGCATTCAGGAAGGGATAAAAATTTCCATCGGAAGGACGCAGTTCCGCGAGACTGGGCGAAGAAAAACCTTCAGCGGCCAATGCATAAAGCTGCAGCTGGTCGTTGAGCCGGTAAGACAATGCCATCCTGGGCACGAATGAAGCATGGATGGTTCTGTCCTGAAATTGCGAAGCGGGGTCTGTAAGCCTTTTATACTGGTATGCCTGGTGATTCATGCTGAACCCCAGGGAAGCAGTGAGCCTGTTGCCCAATGGCAGTTTGAGTTGCGAAAAGAAAAATCCCTGCCTGCTGTAAATCATATCGCCGTATTGAATAGAGCCTGCAATACCACCCTTGTTATCATAGTTGTTGATGGATGCTTCGTTGATCATCCATTCCATTCCGTTGACCCACTGCATTTGAGGCAGCTGCGTAAAAGGCTGGTACACCAATTGCAGGCCCATGCTGAGGTTCAGCTCATTTCTTTTTTCGTAATTGGTGATAAATGGATTCGCAAACCGGGTACTGCTCAGCGAAATAAAATCTTTGAGGAATAATTTTTCACTGATGCGATACTGGTGCCGGATGGCGCCCAACGCCGTTCGATTGAAGATGGTTGCTTTTTGTTCCAGTGCACCGGGCAGGCCACCGGCCGGCTGTCTGGAAAGTCTGGGATTTAACTGCATTTGCGCGGCAGTAATGCCTCCCGGTGTTCCGTACGAAAGATCGGTATACAAAAACAGGGTGTTCCACTGGTGTGCTCCGCCGTTGATGGCGGTTTGCCAAACGAGGCCCGATTTCAGCAGAGCAGACTGGTCTCTGTATCCATCCGATTGCAACCGATTCAGCTGCAAAGAACTGCTGAAACGGGCATTGCTGTACAGCCATTCAACCTGTTGCTGGTTAAGACCATAAGAACCGGCTGTGAGCCCGAACCGGAAACGATTGGCAGCGGTATCGGCAAAAGCAAGGGGCTGATTGAACAAAACAGCACCGCCTGTACCCGCTCCATACACACTGGCAGCAGGCCCTTTGGCAATTTCTACCTGGCTTACCTGTTGTAGATCCAACAGATTAATATACGTGTTGCCTGTAGCATCTGTAAGCGGAATATCGTTCCAGTACACTTTGATGTTCCGGACCCCAAAAGGAGAACGCAACAGGCTTCCGCGAAGCGATAACCGATAGCTTCCCGGAGACCGCTCTTCCATGCGTACACCCGGAACCGTATTCATCACAGGAACAAAAGATACAGGAGCAGATTGCTGCAGGTCGCGGGCAGACAGCACAGCAACGGCGGCAGGAACCTCCTTCCAGCGCATATTGCTGTTAAAAGCGGTTACTACCACTTCTTTTAAGCTGGTATCCGCAGATGCAGAAAACAAAGCAGCCTGTGCACAACCCAACAGAGGGGCTATAGCACAGGCTGCGAAAAGCGGTATAATTTTAAACGCCATTATTTTTTCATGTACATCACTTCCTTCACCAGTTTCACGGTTCTGCTCACATCGGGAATAGCGAGCGCTGTAAGGTTAGGTGCATAGTGCATCGGCGCATCAGCGCTGGTGATTCTTCTGATCGGAGCATCCAGGTAATCAAACCCTTCTTTCTGAATGCGGTAGCTGATCTCGGAAGAAACAGAAGCAAAAGGCCATTGTTCTTCCACAATTACCAGGCGATTGGTTTTCTTAACACTTTCGAGAATGGTCATCCAGTCGAGCGGGCGAATGGTTCTGAGATCGATCACTTCTGCGCTAATGCCTTCTTTTTCGAGCTCTGCAGCAGCACCTAGTGCAACTTTGACCATTTTATTAAAAGAAACAATGGTTACATCGCGACCTTGTTTCTTTACATCCGCTTTACCCAGCGGGATATAGTATTCTTCTTCCGGAACATCCGATTTATCTCCGTACATCACTTCACTTTCCATGAACATCACCGGATCTTCTTCATAGCGGATGGCCTGTTTCAGCAAGCCCTTGGCATCATATCCATTGGAAGGAGATACCACTTTCAATCCGGGAATATTGGCATAATAGCTTTCAAAAGCAGTAGAGTGTTGTGCACCCAGCTGACCCGCGCTTCCGTTAGGTCCCCTGAACACAATCGGACAACCAATCTGGCCACCACTCATTGCGAGCATTTTAGAAGCAGTATTCAGAATCTGGTCCATGGCCAGTACGGCAAAGTTCCAGGTCATAAATTCAACAACCGGGCGAAGTCCATTTTGCGCAGCACCTACCGCCACAGCAGTGAATCCAAGTTCTGCAATGGGGGTATCAATTACCCGCTTGGCGCCAAACTCAGCCAGCATACCCTGACTTACTTTATAAGCACCATTGTATTCAGCCACTTCCTCTCCCATCAGGAATACCCGCTCGTCTCTTCTCATCTCTTCACTCATCGCCTCACGAAGGGCTTCTCTAAAAGCAATAGATCGCATAATCAGTCATTTTAAAATGTGCACAAAAATAGAAGATTAAGACATATAAAACGAAAAAATCCCTCTCCGGAAACCGGAGAGGGACAGAGAATACTTATTAATCCAATTATATATATTAAAATACGTTCCAGCCAAAGCTCAGGTAGTACAATCCACCGATCTGTACGTTACCATAACCGTTGGTATAGTACTTGTTCAGGAGGTTGGTTCCACCCAGTTTAACAATGGATTTGGTTTTCAGGAGCTTGTAGCTCACTTGTGCATCGAATGTAGAATACGAAGGCACATTTCCTACAGCGAAGGTTCCTTCGTAGTAGAAACCATCCACCCACTTATAGGTAACATTGAAACCAAAGCGGTTTTCCTTACCGAATCCGGAGTTGCTGAAGCCGGCATTGAAACGGTACTTAGGAGTATTGAAGTAAGATACAAATCCTGCAGGCAGGTCACCAATTACATCAGAATATACATTGGCGTTCAGAGAGTAGTTCTTAGGGAACAGGTACTCTGCAGATGCACCCCAACCACTTACCTTCACTTTACCAGGAGCGTTCACAGAAATGCTGTAAGCAATGCGCTTGTTAGCATCCAGAAGGTTCAGCAGGCTGGAAGGAATACCGGTTCTTTGCTGGATAACGGTAACACCAGACAGGAAGTTCTGGTAGTTTGCCCAGTATCCGTAAACATCAATCAACAATCTTTTAGCGATCAGGCCCTTGTAACCTACTTCAAAAGAAGTGGTAGACTCTGGCTTGAATTCATCAAACTGCTGAACCTGTAACAGGCCAGGGTTAGGAGCTCCAGCCAGTGCGCTTGCACCGAAAGCCTGTACGCTGGCTAAGCTGTATGCTGGATTTCCGGAGAAGTTGTAGCCATCTCTCAGTTGAGGCACACCACCCATTAAGCGGGTACCACCACCAACAGACAGGTTGATCCACTGGTTCTGCGTAGTTGGGAAACGGTATGCAGACTGGTAAGACAAACGCAGGTTATGATCCTGAGCCAGTTTCACCACCGCAGATACCCTTGGTGTAAAGCGACCCTTGAAGTTAGAGTTCTTATCGTAACGGCCGGAAGCAGTAATTTTCAGGCGATCTCCCAGTAATTTCTGAGAAACCTGAACATAACCACCGGTTTCAGTGATTTTGATTACACCTGCAGTATCTGCAAACAGGGTTCCTTTCGAATCCAGAACATACTGACGAACGTTACCGCCAATCATGATATCTGTACCGGAAGAAGCCAGTCCGAGGTCCTCAGTCAGGTTGTACTGACCTTCCAGGGTATTCAGCCCTGTTCTGTCTACAAACAGACCACCACCTTTGGAAATTGGTGTGGAAGCTACAGACTGGAACAGCGGGTTGCTGGCAACATATCCTACAGGACGGCCAATATCAGCAACTGTACGGGCAGCATTCAGAATATCTATATTTCTGGTTGCAACAGCACCGGCAGCAGCATTTTGAGCAGCAGCCAAAGCAGCAGTTGGAGTTAAACCGGCACCCAAACCAGCGCCATAGGCAGGTCCGAGCGCAGCCAGCCAGGTACCCAGGGCACCGCTTGTTGGGCTACCAACGGTTGCGGCTACAAACTGAGGATACCATTGTGTAGCACTTGGCTTCCAGGCTTCGTTGAATAAACGGGTTGTAACGGTGGCGTTGTAAGCACTACCGGAGTTTTCACGGGTAACATAAGCTCTTACATACCAGTTTTTGGCTTTGAACTCCAGTTTGTACTGCGCCATTTTCAGGTCTTTCAGGGCATAACGGTCGCTACCGGTATAAACGGTATTACCATAACCCCAGTTACCTGCGAGGATAGCTTCAATTTTATCGTTGAGCTTGTAATGCAGTGCTCCACCCAGTTTCACATTGAGGGTAGTTGGATCCACTACCTGATTTTCATTATAACCAGTTCTGGAAACATAGGTAGGTCTGTTCGCAAAATAACTAACCACACCGGCAGTAGGAATAGGCACCGGAGTAGAGATACCAGGGAATGTACCAACAGGCAACACACCCAGGAAAGGTGTAGAAGCAATCAAACCTGCAAACGCACCGCGCAGGTCTGTATTGGTTTCATCACCATAAATATTTACTCCATCATAGTTTGGATCGGTCATTCTGGTACCGGCAATCACGTTTCCATTCGGGCTGGAAGATAATGGTGCACGGAGATAGTTGCTGGTATTGTTGGCCAGCCAGTCCTGCGCCTGAATAAACTGCACGTTGATTTTATAAGCAAATCTGTCGTTCACTTTCTTAGCCCAACGGAGACTCCAGTCGTAGTATGGCGCTCTTGGACGCTGCTTACCGTCTACATGGTTTGCACCCTGCTTAATCTGGAAGCTCAGCCCCTGGTATTTAAAAGGGTTCTTGCTGTTGATCAGCAAAGTACCGTTGGTACCACCCGGACCATACAGAGCCGAAGAAGCACCTTGCAATAATTCGATGTTGTCTACATCCAGTTCAGTTAAACCAACCACACTACCAACAGGGAAGTTCAAACCAGGAGCCTGGTTGTCCATACCGTCTACAATCTGGTTTAAACGGGTGTTACCGCTGGAGTTGAAACCGCGGGTACCGATGCTGGTGAAAGTTAAGCTGGCAGAAACCACGTCTACACCTTTCAGTGTAGCAATCATATCGTAGTAATTGGCAGCTGGAGCATTGCGGATCGCTGTAGCACTCAATCTTTCGATAGATACAGGCGACTCCAGAATACGCTCCGGAACCCTTGATGCGGAAACCACAATCTCATCACCCAGGGTGAAAGATGTTTCCAATTCAACTACTACATCTTCATTGTTGCTTTTCACTGTTACTTCCTTGGCTGCATATCCTACAGAGGAAAAAATCAGTGTAAATGGTAATTTCTGTACAGTGGAAAATTTAAAATTTCCTTTATCGTCTGTATAAGTTCCGGCTGTGCCTCCTTTAACAGAAACGGAAACAGCAGAAAGCGCTTCTTTTGTTTTGCCGTTTTTAACACTACCGGAAACGGTTGTTGACTGTTGTGCTACAGCCGAAATACTCAGCAGGGTCACAAACATAAACAACCCGAATTGGGAGAGTACTCTTCTCATAATGGCTTATTTTGGTATAATGATGGTTCTAATATAAGGCAAAATAGTGTTTTGTGCAGTTTTGCAGAAATTTAATTTATTGTGTTTCAGGCGGTTTGTGGAGAAAAAAAACATGTCTGCCGCTTTTTTCGGTGAATAGGGATTTATTTTTGTTGAATGGCAGCAAAGAATTATCCGAATCAGACCGCTTTTTACAAGGGCAAAGTAAGAGATGTATATACCATACAGGACCAGTGGCTGGTGATGATAGCCAGTAACAGGATATCTGCATTTGATGTAATTCTTCCCAGAACCATCCCCTATAAAGGACAAGTATTGAATCAGATAGCTGCCTATATGTTGAACAAAACAGCGGATATCTGCCCCAACTGGCTGCACAGCAGTCCGGCGCCCAATGTATCCATTGGCCGGAAATGCATTCCTTTCAAGATAGAAATGGTCGTTCGGGGCAACCTGGTTGGCCATGCCTGGAGAACCTACCAGTCGGGTAACAGAACCCTCTGCGGAGAAACCATGCCGGAGGGATTGAAAGAAAACGACTTCTTTCCGGTTCCCCTGATCACCCCTTCTACCAAGGCGGCGGAAGGCCATGACGAAGACATTTCCAAAGCTGAAATCATCCGCAGCGGGCTCGCTACCGCAGAAGATTGGGCCATACTGGAAAAATATGCTCTGCAATTATTTGAGCGGGGTAAGTCCATTGCCAGGGAAAGAGGATTGATCCTGGCCGATACCAAATATGAGTTCGGAAAAATCGGCGACCAGATTTACCTGATGGACGAAATCCATACCCCCGACTCTTCCCGGTACTTTTATGCCGACGGATTTGCCGAACGCCAGCAAACTGGTGAACGTCAGAAACAGCTCAGTAAGGAATTTGTAAGAGAATGGCTCATTGAAAATAATTTCATGGGCAAGGAAGGACAGGTGGTTCCTGAAATGACCGATGAATGGGTGGACACCATCAGCCGCCGTTACATTGAACTGTACGAAAAAGTAATTGGCGAAAAATTTGTACCCGTAGATCTTTCCGAAGAAGAAACCGATCAGCGGATTGTTGCGGCACTCAAAGAACTGATCGGATAAATCTGTTCGTTCTTAGATATCTCTACCCAGCCGGGGCCTTAGCCTTGCACTGCTTTTATTGAAAATATTTCTGCCATTATCGATTCCTTTCCGGATAGCTTCCTGTCTTTCTTTGGGCAGGTGAATGGTGTCTTTACATTCCACACTGCAACAGCCGTTGTATTCGGCAGCACAGTCTGCACACTGAATAAACAACAGGTGACAACCGTCGTTCTTACAGTTGGTATGTGTATCGCAGGGCTTGCCGCACTGGTGACAATGTGCAATCACATCTTCGGTAACGCGCTCACCCAGCCGGTCATCGAATACAAAGTTCTTTCCGATAAACCTCGCTGGCAATCCCTGCTCTTTGATTTGTTTGGCGTAATTAATGATCCCTCCTTCCAGGTGGTACACTTTATCAAAACCATGGTGCAGCATATAAGCACTGGCTTTCTCACAACGGATACCTCCGGTGCAATACATGATGATGTTCTTTTCCTCTTTTCCTTTAAGCATATCCACCGCCATGGGCAATTGCTCACGGAACGTATCGGATGGAATTTCCACGGCATTCTGAAAATGCCCCACTTCAAATTCATAGTGATTGCGCATATCTACCACTACTGTATCCGGATCATTGAGCAGCTGATTCATTTCAGCAGCATTCACATATTTACCTTTCCGTTCCATGGAAAAACTCGGATCATCAATACCATCTGCTACAATTTTCTCGCGCACTTTGATTTTTAATACCCAGAAACTTTTTCCCTGTTGCAGTTCATCGTTCAGGCCATTCGGATCTTCTACAGCAATATTCAGGCGAAGGTCTTTCAATCCGTCAATGGCATCAATGGCTGCTTTAAATGCATCCATGTTGTGTGTGGGCACACTGATCTGGGCATTGATCCCCTCATGGGCTACATAGATCCGGCCAAACACCTGCAGCGCATTGAATGTTTTGTACAGATCGTCTCTGAAGTGCTGTGGGTTCTGAACGGGGAAATACCGGTAAAAACTGATGGTGGTTCTTTTGAAAGGTTCATTCTTCAACCTTTCCTTGAGCTCCTGATTGGAGACACGGTTGTGCAATACTGCCATAAAAATAAATTTCAGACATAAGCGGGGCCTATGTTCCGTTTAACAATGGAGCTGCTTGCAGGGCAGCCAAAATTCGGAGCAAAGGTACAAATTATCTGAACAATGGCGCTGCAATGCGGAAACCGGTTGGCCTGGCCCCTCCTTTTTCGAAGCCCTGCACAAAGTCTACCCGAAATACTTTAAGGATGTTTTCCACCCCGAAGAAACATTCCAGATAGTTGTTCTCATTGCGGATGTGCAGTGCATTGGCTCCGGTTACAAAGAACCAGTTGAGTTTTCTGAACCCGGGAATTTTATTGCTGATCAATCCGTTCAGGTGGTATTCCACGTGGCCTGCTGCACTAAAACCGGCGCTGTTGCTGTACCGGTAATAGGGCGCTAATTGAAAGCTGTTCAAAGCCGCTGATGCCAACAGGGTCTGGTTGCCCAGAAAATGCTGGTAATCGGGAATGAACACCTGTTTGGCGCTAAGGAAGCCCCCCACCGAAAACCGGTAATTCAACCTGCCCAGTAAGTTTAGCTTTATTTCATCGCTTACGGCTGCACTCCAGCGGGTATACTCCACATCGCTGCCCAATAGTTTCGGTACACCCTGTGTGATGGAAGCGTTGAACAACGGCCATCCGGAACCGATATTGATTTTACGGTCGGGCATTTCAATATACCGGGAACCGGGTCTCCAGCTCAGTCCGATGGTGAGCGAAGCAGCCTGGTGGCGAAGCATATTTACCGATGTTAGTTCAGTAGGAAAATTGGGAGTGAATTGGCGGCCTGCATGATCTTTCCAGGACGCCATATCGGGCAGGTTCTCCAACGGATACCGGTCCTGAAACTCAAAGCTTGCGTTGATATTGAATCCACTGCCGATACCACTGCTGTAACCTGCCTGAAAAAAAGGGGCTTCGTACAACTTCTGGTAATTGTATTCGCCCAATAAAGTATAAAGCGTATTGATCCTGTTACTTACCGGATTGGCATTGTTGAATTGCAGTACTTTTCTGCCGCCTGAAACGGATATCCGCTGCAAATATTTACTGCCGAACTGAAGCGTTGCACTAAGCGATGGATTAAAATGTTTGTTGGCAAATCCATACCGAAGATCAGGGGCAACAGACAGGGTTTTGCGGCCGCTGAACTCTTTCCTGATTGTTGGCACAACTTGCAGTACTCCGCCTTCAACCGTATTGTAGTTGAAGGATTGCAGCAATGAAGGAAAACCAATGGTGAGTTTTTTCTTTTGTTTGCTGATGGTTTCTCCGGTGAGCAATAAACCGGATAGGCTGATTTTATTCCGGATTCTGTCGAGCGAATCGAGGTAACTCGGATCTTTCCGGACCTGTTCCAGGCTGTCTTTTTTCCGGTAATCCAGGGCTTCTTCCGTTAACAGCGGCAACGGGCGAATGCTGTCCCAGTAAACTGCCGTTTTTTTATTGGAGCTGTCGAAATACTTGAGCACTGTGTTGCCGAAATAGTTGGATTTAAAAGCAGGGGTCAGATCAAACCCATCGTATACCTGTAAAAAGTTGCCGAAGAAATCGAAGCCCAGTAATTTACCTGCAGGATAAATCACCTGGTTCTTAATGACCCAGTAATTCCCTGCAGGAACATATTGTTGCTGAATGGCCAGTGTATCCAGCAACTGAAGCTGTTGTGCTTTCAGTAATTTCAGATCCACCGACTGTATTCTCCAGTCGTTTTCGGTGATATGAATATAGCCTGTAAACAAAGGCTCATAAGTTCTTTTGGGCATTACTTTGATCCGACTCACTTCGCGGCCAAATTCAAAATAGGTTCCTTCAAACTTGTATCGGTAATAGTTCAGCGCGTTGTCTGCAATGGGAGAAATAAATCCCCTCGGGTTCAGGCTGCTGCCTACTGAAATAATGTTGTCGTAAAAAGATATGATCTGCGGACTGCCAAGTCCAAAGCCATCGCTTCTTCCACTGACCTTGGTGGAAAGCACTTCCACTTTCCGCTGATCCGGCTCCTTAACGGAGTAACGGGCCAGGGTTTCCGAGAGAAAAATCATTTTTCTTTTGCTGGTATCCCCATCTTCAAAATCCACTTTCTGTCCAAAGAATTTACGGGGATAATCCCTTAACTGCATCTGCCCCTTGATGTACACGTTGCAGGTGAATTCTTGAATTTCCCGCAAATGCGTTTCCCGCTGCTCAATGGCTTTGCGAACGATGGCATAGGCAGGATCTTCGCCACCTGAACGAACGGAAACATCGGTAAGGCTGTATTGCTGGGGTTTCAATGCAAAATCAATTTGCTGCGGTTCCTTCCCTACTTTGATCTTTTGCTCAACAGAACCATATCCGATAAACTGACCTATTAAAATGTATTCACCCGGATCGAGTTGCAACTGATAAAAACCTTTGCTGTTGGCCGAAACACCTTTTGTACTGCCTTTCACCAGAACAGAGGAAAATGGGAGTGGCTGCAGGTCTGCAGCGGAGCGAATGGTTCCTGAAACAGTGCCGGCCTGTGCCTTCACCAACACCAATAAAAACAATAAAGCAGTTCCTAAACGATTCATAAGCATATAGTCTTGAAACAAAGAAGCGATAATTCCGTTACAAAAAAAGGCCGGAATCAAATCCGGCCCTGCAATTATTTGTTAATTAACAGCAAATGATTGACGAGTGGTAACTGCGCCTACTGCGGAAATTTTTCTCTCCACGCCAGCATACCGCCTGCGATGTTGATCACATTTTTAAACCCAAGGGTCTCAAGGATCAGACAGGCTTGCCCGCTTCTGTTGCCGCTTCTGCAATACACATATACCGGTTCTTCCTTCAGATTTTCAATTTCATCAATTTGCATAGTTTGCACTTTGCCCAGTGGCAGCAACAATCCGCCCACATTAAATTCGGCATGTTCGTGTGGTTCTCTTACATCTACGAGATTAAAGGATTCGCCTGCATCCAGTTTTGCTTTTAATTCTTCAACAGTAATGGTTTGCATAAATGGTATTTATTGAATGATTGGTGTTCTGGTGGTATCTTTTACCGGAGCCGTTTCGCTGATGTACAAGTCCATCATTTGCCCCTGGCGTATTTTATTCGGCAGTTTTTCTCCCGTTGGCCCCAACGCATCGGATAACAGTTCGGGATTTTGTTTAACCACAAAGGCCGCTGCTGAATCGCTGATGGGTCCAACGGCAATAATGGAACCAATGTTCACACTGATCGTTGCCAGGAAAGCGCGTGCATCTGCCAGGCGCTGACCCACCAGATCGGGCACATCCAGTTCTCCCGTTCCTACTCCACTGCCCAACACAAAATTGATCACGGATCCAATGGGAATTTTTGTTCCCGGTTTCACAGGCTGATCATTGATCAGTTGCTCCAATACCGCATTGCGGGCGATGTCGGGCTTATAGGTAACAAATCCCAGCTTCAGGCCCAGGCTTTGCAAATACATTTCTGCACTTTTGATAGAGAATCCTGCCAGGTTGGGCATTTCCACCTGCGGAGGTATTACCCGGTTTACCGTAAGATAAATGGTTCTGCCCTGTTTTACCATTGCATCCGCTTCCGGAGTCTGCCGAACAACGGCTTGCCTGGCTACCGTATCGATGTACACGGAATCCTGTATCGCCACTTCAAAACCCCTGTCTTCCAGGATTTTTTGCGCTGCAAGAATATGCTGTCCGGAAACGGAAGGCACTTTTTCGTATTTACCGTAACCCGTAATCCATTCCAGGGATCCAAAGAACAGGAGGATCAGTACCAGGATTAAACCCAGCCCCGTTAAGATATTTACCCAAAGCGGCTTTTCTGTAATAAATTTAAACACAGTGTTGTTTTAAAGTTGAAAGAAGTTACGCAAAAGCCTGTTCCACTACTGCCGTATAAAAATCGGTCAGGTTCATTCCCATGGCTTTCACCTGCTGTGGTATTACGGAAGCCTCACTCTGACCGGGTACCGTATTTACTTCCAGCATAAAAGGTTTTTGCTGAGCCGTATCGTAAATAAAGTCGATGCGCACCACGCCTCTGCAATTCAGCATTTCATATACTTTCACCGCAGCAGCGCTCAGTTCGCTTTTCATCTTTTCGTCTAAAACTGCCGGTGTGGTTTCAACACTCTTGCCCTGGTACTTGGCCTCGAAATCGAAGAACTCATTATGAGTAGTGATTTCAGTAATGGGCAGCACCGTAATTTTTTCTCCCTGACGGAATACGCCGATTGTAAACTCACGACCACCAATAAACTCTTCCACGAGTAATTGTTCATCTTCATTGAAAGCCTTTTCCAGCGCCGGTTGCAGAGCTTCTGCATCGGTCACTTTACTCATACCAATACTGCTACCCCCGCTGTTGGGTTTCACAAATAAAGGGAGCCGGAGTTGTTGTAAAATGATTTCAGCTGCTATGGGTGTATGTTTAAACAAGTGCATGGATTTGGCCACATTGATTCCGCCGAAAGCCGCTACTGCAACTGTAAAACGTTTGTTCATGGTCAGCGCAGAAGTAGCTGCATCACAGCTGGTATACGGGAGGCCAATCATGTCGAAATATCCCTGCAGTTTACCGTCTTCGCCCGGTGTACCGTGAATGCAAAGCAGCGCCACATCAAAATTGATTTTTTGTCCATCCGACAAGATGGAGAAATCGGCTCTGGAAACCGGCGTTTGTACACCCGCTTCATCCACATACCACCAACCACCTGGGTTGATATCTATTTTATAAACATCGTACCTGTTTCTGTCGAGATTGTTTCCTACCGTAACCGCGCTTTTATAACTGATCTGCGCTTCCCCACTCAGGCCACCGGTAACCAATGCAATTTTTTTCTTCATATCATCTGTTGTTCAACAAATATAAGAAGAAGGTATAAAGGCCGGGAAATGAACTGGTATAAAGGAAATAAAAAAGGGAAGAAATTCCTCATTCCTTCCCTTCACGTTGGCGGGAAATATCACCCACCGTTAAAGGAGTTGCCTTGAAGGGCAACAGTTAAGTAGTGTTAAGGTAGCAACTTATTTCAGCAAATGCAAGCATTTTGTCTGAAAAAGTTCTGCACAAATTGGTGCATTACCCGTGCAAAGAGTTCTTCTTCGACATCAACTGATCAACAGTTTCCTGGTATTGATCATCGGGAACACAGCAATCAACCGGACAAACGGCTGCACACTGTGGTTCTTCGTGGAAGCCCTGACACTCTGTACACTTATTCGGAGTGATATAGTAGGTATCCGTGCTCAGCGGTGCCAAACGATCTCCCGCGTCCACCTGGGTTCCGTCCAGAAGGGTAAAACTTCCTTTTACAGTGGTTCCATCAGCGATAGACCATTCCACACCACCTTCATAAATGGCGTTATTAGGACATTCTGGTTCGCATGCGCCACAATTGATACATTCGTCTGTAATTTTGATTGCCATAGAAAATGGGTTTGTTGGTTGAGTGAATTTACATTTGCTAACACAAAAATACGGCTGACCGATGACTTTACAAGAACGAATTGCATTATTGTTACGATTAAAGGAATATTTTTTGAGCGGGGATCCCATATGGGAGGAAACCAAGGCCAGGGCCTACCGCGAAAACCAGTGGTTTATCCCCGAATTTATTGAACTTTCCGTTCAAAATATCGTCTCCGGATTCCTGGACCAAACCGCCCTGGAACAGTGGGCGGCAGCCTATGGGGTACCTGCCGAAAGGCCCGATTCCAAAACGGTCGGGATTGTAATGGCCGGAAACATCCCCCTGGTTGGATTCCACGACCTGCTTTGTATATTCATCAGCGGTCATAATGCGGTTATCAAGGCCTCGTCCAAAGACGATATACTGATGAAGCACCTGGTTAAAAAAATGTACGAATGGGAAGTAACAGTACAGAACCAGCTTTCCTTTGCAGAGCGGCTCAACAACTGCGATGCCTACATAGCCACCGGAAGCAATAATTCGGGTCGGTACTTCGATTACTACTTTGGTAAATTCCCCCATATTATCCGCAAGAACCGGACATCAGTAGCAATTCTGGACGGAACGGAAACCGCAGCAGAGCTGGATCTGCTGGCCGATGATGCCATGCAGTATTTCGGGTTGGGTTGCAGAAACATTACCCAGCTGCTGGTGCCGGAGAACTATGATTTTATTCCATTACTGGAGGCCCTCAAAAAATACGATTACCTGATGGAATACCATAAGTACAAGCACAACTACGACTACCACCTTGCTTTGCTGATCATGGCCGGCAAATATTATATGAACAACGATACGGTGGTGCTTGCTTCCAACGAATCCCCTTTCTCGCCCGTGAGTCAGATCCATTATTCCACTTACACCAACCGGGCCCAGGCAGTGGCTATGCTGGCCGGGAACAACGATATTCAGTGCGTGGCAGGGCATGGTTATTTACCCTTCGGACAGGCACAGCAACCGGGATTAACCGACTACCCCGACGGAGTGGATACCATGGCTTTTTTACAGGATCTTTAAGCCCTTGCGGGATGGAACAAACTCACTATTCTGCTACAAATTCTAAAAACATTTGTTAAATGGTTGTGTGAGTGAACTGTCAATTAAACAGCTTCGTTTATTTGTTACAGGAAAGGCATAAAATTTGCCTACTTTACAAAAAATAACCTTAGCACTATGAATTGGAAAAATGGTTTAGCAATTGTGGCCATCAGCGCCACTACGGCATTGGCCAGTGTTTGGGGCTACAGCCGGTATATGGAACAACAGCAGGTCGGCATTCAGGAAGCGGGAAAACTCCCCGTCAATTATGCCGGTTTTTTTGACAAATCTGCAGCCGGCACCTCGTTCGACTTTACTGCAGCAGCCAGCAGCGCTACCCCTGCAGTGGTGCACATTAAAACCCGCACCAAAGCCAAACAGATTTCCGGAAACCAGCAGCGCCAGAGAAACCCTTTCTCCGATTTCTTCGGAGATGATTTCGGTGATTTCTTTGGAGGTGGCCCCAGAGTACAGCCTGAGCAAAGAGCCGGCGGAAGCGGCGTTCTGATAACAGAAGACGGATACATTGTTACAAACAACCACGTAATTGATGGCTCCGATGAAATCAATGTAACCCTGGCCAATAAAAAATCTTACAAAGCTACCCTGATCGGTCAGGACCCCAACAGCGACCTGGCGGTGATCAAGATCGAAGGAAAGTCTTTCCCCTATATGGTATATGGCAATAGCGATGATGCCAAACTGGGTCAGTGGGTACTGGCCATCGGGTATCCGTTCAACCTGGATGTAACCGTAACAGCCGGTATCATCAGCGCCAAATCCAGATCCATCGGTATCAACGACCGGCAAGGCAACAGCCCTGTTGAGTCCTTTATACAAACCGACGCAGCCGTAAACCCAGGTAACAGCGGTGGCGCCCTTATCAACATCAATGGTGAACTAATTGGCATCAACTCCGCGATCGCCTCTCCTACCGGATCCTATGCAGGTTACTCCTATGCTATTCCGGTGAACATGGTAAAAAAGATCGTTACAGATATCGTGAAATTCGGTACCGTACAGCGTGCTTATATCGGCATCAGTTATCCAAAAGACAACCTGAGCGACGACGAGAAAAGAGCAATGGAAAAAGAAGTAGGCGTTCCGTTTAAAGAAGGTGAAGGTGTGTTGATTCTCAGCATTCCCGAAGGTGGTGCAGCTGCTTCAGCAGGCCTGAAAAAAGGAGATATGATCACCAAGATCAATGGAGTTGCCGTTACCAGTGGTGCTGAGTTGCAGGAGCAGGTAGCCAGGTACAAGCCCGGAGACAAAGTGACGGTGACCTACAAGCGTGGCGGTAAGGAAACCATGGTCAATATTACCCTGAAGAATAAGGCTGGCAATACAGACATCGTGAAGAACAGCAGCCTTCTGGAAAAACTGGGCGGTGAGCTGGTGAACCTCGATAAGAAAGTAGCAGCAGCCAATGATGTAACCGGAGGTGTTGTGGTGAAGAAAGTCGGCAACGGCTTATTGAGCAAGAGCAGAATGGAAGACGGTTTTGTAATCACCGGCGTAAATGGTAAAGACATCAACAACCTGGATGAACTGAAAGAAGCATTGGCTACCATCAAGAGTGGCAATATCAGGCTGGATGGATTCTATCCTGGTTTTGAAGGCCGTTACACGTATCCTTTAAAAATCTCTGAAGAATAAATTGTTCGGGAGCCAATCCCTTCAACTAAAAAGCCGCATGAAAATTTTCATGCGGCTTTTATTATTCAGTTACTTTTTCATACACCAGGTAATCCCCTGCCTGCAGTTCAAAACTTTCCTTGTGGTGAAAATGAAATTCCACCCCGCTGAAGATGTTTTTAAACCTCCCTTTCAGCCACTCATGATCCACCGTTATCTTCAGTTTCCCGGTGGTGGAAACATTCAGCAATACCAATACCAGCTCATTGCCTTTCCTGCGCAAGAACGCTCCCAGCTGTTCGCTGTGTTCGGTGGGTAATATGAATGATTCGCCGGCATAAATTGCTGCATTTCGTTTACGTAAAGCAGCCAATGCTTTATAAAAATCGTGCAGCACCGGGCTAGCCTCCCATTCAATCGGATCCTTTTCAAAAAACTGCAAGCGTTTTGTATTCATGTTTTCCTGACCACTGTAAATCATGGGCATCCCATGCCAGGTAAAGGAGAATACTGCCCATGCTTTGGCAGCAATAGCATATTTCTCCATTTCCGTACCGTTCCAGCTGTTCTCATCGTGGTTAGAGGTAAAATAGAGTTTAATGGCGTTTTTAGGATACTGGCTGTACGCATGCAATACATTCCTGACCTCATGCAAGCTGCTCTGGCCCTTCGTGTATAGCCCGGTTTCGTGCATCCACCACCAGGCATAGGTTGCATCAAATACCTGGTGATAGTCTACCACTTCGCATTCGGCTAACCAGAACAATGGTTTGATAAGCTCACAACTCAGGCGGGCCTGCTGCCAGAAATCGAGTGGCACCAGGTGGGCCATATCGCAACGGAATCCGTCTATATCACATTCATACACCCAGAAGCGCATGGCATCAATCAGCTCCTGACGCATTTCCATGACTTCAAAATTCAGGTCGATCACATCTTCCCAGCCATTCTTTTCTGTAAAGTTTCCGACTTCATCACGCATCATCCATTCGGGATGCTCCACGGTCCAGTGGTGATCCCAACCTGTATGATTGGCAACCCAGTCGATGATGAGTTTAAAGCCCAGGCGATGTGCTTTTTCTACCAGGTTTTTAAAATCTTCCAGTGTTCCAAACTCAGGATTAACGGAGGTATAACTGCTGCAGGCATAATAGCTGCCCAGTGTGCCCTGCCGCTTCATTTTGCTGATGGGGGTAATGGGCATCAGCCACAACAGATCCACCCCCATGTCTTTCAAACGGGGCAGGTGTTCGGCGAAAGCATTGAAAGTTCCTTCTGGAGTAAACTGGCGAATATTGACTTCGTACATGACGGCATTTTCTGCCCATGCAACGGTGTTGAATTTTGTAATCATCTACAGTGCATCTAAAATCTGAACAGGAAGGTACTGTTTATCTTTTGAAAAAAGATAAACACCAGCTCAGGAAAACCACCGCCAGTGCACCGGCCACATTCAGCCATAAAAAGCCCAGCCCAATGATGTTGTATTTGTCGAGCAGGAAGAGTGCAATTACCACCACTTCCCCCACAACGGCCGCCCAGAACACGGCATTCCCTTTTATTTTTTTCATGTAGAAAGCCACAAGAAAAATACCCAGGATCACTCCGTAAAAAAGTGACCCCAATACATTCACGGCTTCTATCAGGCTACCCATACCACTGGCGAACTGCGCAGTGATTACACAGAATACGCCCCAGGCCAGGGTGTAGTACCTGGATATTTTATACTCACGTGCATCTTTCTGTGCTTCATTTTCCACAGTGCCGGGCTTACTAAACCTGCAATGAAAATCGACCATAGTACAGGAGGCCAGTGAATTCAGGGCAGCAGCAATGGAACCCCATGCAGCCAGGAAAATGATGGCAATGAGCAGGCCCACCAAACCGGCAGGCAGAAAATCTACCACAAAGCGAAGAAAAATATAGTTGGTATCGTTCACGTCTCCCCCGGGTACCGCTTTTTTGATTATGGATTTGTAGCTGGACTTTAACTGATTCAGTTCTGCATTGCCGGCGGCAATACTGTCTTTGTACTGATCCTGTTTCTTGATCACATACAGCTGGCTGTTGGCCTGCTGGTTCATTTGCTTTTCTTCAAACTGGTATTTAATCCGGAGCAGAGAATCTTTGTACGGAGTAGCCATAGCTTTTTCCTCTACTGCCCTGTTGAAGAAAACAGGAGAGGGATTGAACTGATAGAAAGTGAACAGCAAAGCACCCAACAACAAAATCAGGAACTGCATGGGCACTTTTACCAGACCGTTCATGAGCAGGCCGATCTTGCTCTCGGTTTCATCTTTCGCAGTGAGATACCTGCCCACCTGCGATTGGTCTGTACCAAAATAAGAGAGAGCCAGGAAGAAACCACCTATCACCCCGCTGATGATGTTGTAGCGGTCTTTCCAGTCGAATCCGTTTTCGGTAATTCCGGTGGTGATGATGTTCAGTTTACCGGAAGCGCCGCTGATGGAGAGCGCATCCGCAAAACCCACATTGGCAGGAAGATGCGTTACAATCAGGTAGCCGGCAATGAACATGCCAATGAAAATGATCAGGAGTTGCAACTGTTGTGTATAGGCTACCGCCTTGGCTCCTCCGGTTACCGTGTACACAATCAATACCCCGCCCATTACAATATTGGTGTAGAAAATATCCCAACCCATAAGAGAGGAAAGAATGATAGAGGGAGCGTAAATACTGATACCGGTAGACAACCCACGCGAAAGCAGGAAGAGTGCGGATGTAAATACCCTGGTCTTTACATCAAAGCGTTGTTCCAGGAATTCATAGGCGGTAAACACTTTCAGTTTGCTGAACAGGGGTACAAAAGTTACACAGAGCACTACCATAGCAATGGGCAAACCAAAATAATACTGCACAAAACGCATCCCGTCTGTAAATGCCTGGCCGGGTGCCGACAGAAAAGTGATGGCACTTGCCTGTGTACCCATGATGCTCAGCAACACCAGGTACCAGGGCATATTACGGTTGCTCAGGAAATAGCCTTCCAGGTTCTTACTGGTTCTGCTTTTATATAACCCATATGCAACAATGGCCACCAGTGTTGCCACCAGTACCATCCAGTCTAGTTTGCTCATGCAAAATAATTTGTAAGCCAGGTGAAGAAAACAATGAGTACGAGCAGAAAGACCAGCACAAAAATGTACCAGCGCTTCCAGGAACCGAAAATGGGAACTTTCTGATTCATCTATTTAGATTTAAAACTCATCAAACCACCGGCCAGTAAGCCAAGGGCCAGCCCAATGATCAATCCGATTTTTACATTTTTGATAAAAAAACCGATTGCCACACCAATAATAATGAGGGTGAAAAAGCTGATCTTTTTTCTGGGTTGCATAATCATTATTTAGCCGCAGGTAAACCAATCAGGTTGGCCAGTAATCGATACGAACCCGGAACACCTGCAGGCAATTGGCGGAACAATACCAGACTAAGATAAGTGATATTACCCTTACCATACCTGGCTGTAATCAAACTACCATTGGTTTCTTTCTCACCTGAATCATTCATGCCCAGCAATGCCTCATAAGGCGCCGCAATGGGGTTGGCCTGGTAGGTACTTCTCTCCTGCACCCATCCTTCAAAATCCTTAGTGGAAATTTTATTCGGGAAGTTTAGCAGTGAATGGTTCGGGAGAAGAAAATTCACTTTGGCATTTTCCTCTGTAACGCGGATACCACTCATGCTGAACGGATAAGGTCCTACTTTCACTTTTTTATCGCCTACCTGGTTGCTCTTGAGGTACTGTATAATCAGGTGACCACCCTGCTCCACAAAACGGTTCAGCACATCGTTCTTATTGGTGAGCCATTCGTGCATATTGAAAGCACGGATGCCTACTACAATGGCATCGTATTTTTTCAGGTGGAGGTCATTGATATCCGATTCTTTCAGGATGTCTACGGGATAACCCAGTTGCTCCAGAGCATCGGGTACCAGATCACCGGCTCCAATAATATATCCTACTTTTTTGGGTACGGTGTTGATCTTTTCGTTCACCAGGGTTACCTGATCTTTATAGAAATAATTAATCGAAGGAATATGATCGTATTTGATGGATTTCAGGTAATGGGTATACGCATGTTTTTTTCCCTGTAACACATAGTCTACCTCGGCTGAAATTTTTGCAGGAAGTTTTTTACCGGTGATGCTGTGCAGCTCTACCGGATAGGCATACACGGCGCCTGCTTCGGCCTGCAGGATGGTATCTTTTGTAAACAGCGCTTTATCGCCATTCATGATGCGAATGGTTACCGGCAATGCAGGGGCGCTGAAGTTGAATTTGTATTGCAGGAGCAGCGAACCAACAGTCTGCTTTCCTTTACCGGCCACTTCTACATTGGTCAACGCCACATCTTTGTTGAGTGACACCACCACCGGAGGAATAACATTAAGGGGCTGGTACACTTCCCCGCGAACAGGGTCTACATATTTGTACTGAACCGGACGATGCACCATAAAACTGATGTCGTTCATACTGAATACAAACCTTGCTGTGTATGGAGGAGCAGATTCCGCATTACCAACCATTTGCTGATCGTTGATATGAAAATTACCAATACCATCCATGGGCTGTGCAAGCCAGTAAGGTTGAGAAAAAGGTTTACCCGGTTCTACCGTAAAATGTTTCACAAAACTAAAATTCGTGTTTGGTGCTGTGCGAATATGCAGGCTGGTATCGAAAGAATGTTCGGCTGCAGTATTCAGCAACACCTGGTCTAGTTGCAGATCAGAAGGATTGCGCTTGTTTACAAAAAGGTTCACCGCCAGTTTTTCTCCGGGAACAGCGTATTCCACTTCGGTAGTGGCTTCCGCTACTACACCGCCGCAGGCCAAGATCAGTTCTTCTATCTCGTGCTTTTTCTGATACCACCAGTTGTCCTTGTTGGTCAGTTGCTGCAGTTGTTTATAAAGCGCAATCAATGGCGCTACTGATTTTTCCGGATGTTCAAATTCATAGTTTTTGATGATGGCATCAACAGCAGCCTGCATGGCCACACCCCCATCGGGAATCCGGGACCAGTTGGTCACCACACCTTCCATGAGGTCCTGTTTGGCGCTATCACCGGCCATATGGGCAAAATATTCCACCACAGGCCCTTTGCGGCGCGGACGGCCTTCTCCCTGACTCTTGTGCATACTCCTGGCTTCTCCGCCAATTTCTCCATAGCTTTTACCCAGCAATACATTGAAGCCGCCTGCATCCAGCCTGAGCTGGTCCGGACGGGTGGTATTCAGGCTTCCGAAATTATAGGTATTCCAAACCAGCCTTTTAGCCTGCCAGGGCTCTACCCCCAGTTTCAATTGCTCGGGAAAACGCTTGGGATCTGCCGCAGCTGTAAACGCTTCCTGCGATAAGATGGCAGAAGCGGCATGGTTGCCATGACCTGCCATAGAATTACCGGGGAAACGGTTGATGATGATATCAGGCTGGTACTTGCGAATTACCCAAACTATATCGGCCAGTACTTTATCTCTGTTCCAGATATTCAGGGTTTCCTCCGCTGTTTTGCTGAACCCAAACTCGTAAGCGCTGCTGAAATACTGTTCAGAACCATCCACCCTACGGGCAGCAATCAGTTCCTGGGTTCTGATCAATCCCAGTTCAATGCCTTGTTCCGGGCCAATCAGGTTCTGACCGCCATCTCCCCTGGTAAGGCTGAGATAAGCTGTACGATAGTTTTTTTCTTTTGCCAGATAAGGAAGAAAACTGTTGTTTTCATCGTCGGGATGCGCCGCTAAATACAGCACACTGCCCAGTACCCCCAGCTTTTTCAGCTG
Organism: Sediminibacterium sp.; assembly: GCA_028687975.1. Taxonomy (GTDB): domain Bacteria; phylum Bacteroidota; class Bacteroidia; order Chitinophagales; family Chitinophagaceae; genus Sediminibacterium. Next base: position 26,446 of record JAQTZD010000001.1, on the reverse strand, counting down.
TGCATAAATCGTAGCACTGGGATACTCCGGCGGCGTTTGCGCAACAACTGTGTTCATGAACAGGCAAGCCAGTAATGATCCGAAAAAAACTTTCACCATAATCATCATTTTATCTTTCAGGATGAAGATAAAACGAATGTTCAGACAACGAACACCGTTCAACAAAATACAGGCGAAAGAACCGGCTGAACCAGCTTAAAGGGCCAGGTATTGTTTGATTTTATCATGGATCGGCTTACTCAAAGGAACATTGGGCATGCGCAGATAATTCTGGATCAAACCCTGTTCGGCCATAAAAGCTTTAACTCCGGCGGGATTGTTCTCTTCGAACATCAGGTTGTAAGCCTCAATCAGGCCATCGTTGAGCTGTTTGGCCGCTTCAAAATTGTGCAGCAGGCAGTGCCGCACCATGTCTCCAAAGGTTTTGGGAAATGCATTGGCCGCCACGCTGATTACCCCTTCCATGCCACAGGCCAGCTGAGGCAATGCAAGGGCATCGTCTCCGCTCACCACCAGAAATCCTTTTGGTTTATCACGGAGAATCTGCATACACTGCGCCATATCACCACTGGCTTCCTTGATGCCAATGATATTGCTGACTTCGTTGGCAATGCGCAAAGTAGTGGCAGCAGTCATATTGCGGCCGGTACGACCAGGAACATTGTAGAGCAGGATGGGTTTGGGAGAAACCGCAGCAATCATTTTATAATGCTGAAATATACCTTCCTGCGAAGGTTTGTTGTAATAAGGAGAAGCACTGAGGATGGCCGTAGCTTTTTCCAGCGGAAAATGGGTTAGATCGTGAATCAGGTCGGCAGTATCGTTGCCTCCGATACCCACCACCACAGGTACACGGCCGGCAGTTTTCTCGTAGGTATATTCCAGGATAGCTGTTTTCTCGGGATTGGTAAGCACCGGAGTTTCAGCAGTGGTTCCCAGGGAAACCAGGTACTCCACACCGCCGGAAATCATGGATTCAATTACTTTACCAAGTGCATCAAAGTCGATGGTATTATTGGGCGTGAACGGAGTGATCAGGGCCACGCCGGTGCCCCTCAATTGCTGTTGAACTGACATATAGCCAATTTAAAAAGATGAATATTAAAGTTTGCTGTGTTAGGCTGGCAATTCTTCCCAGAATCCCATTTTGCCATATTTCTCGATTCGGTCATTTATTCTTTCGGCCGAAGCCTTATGTTTGACCTCTTCGAGCGCTTTTTTAATACTGCTCTTCAACATGTCGGCAGCAACCTGGTAATCCCAGTGTGCACCGCCTGCAGGTTCTTCAACAATTTCATCTACCAGACCAAAGCCCTTCATGTCTTTAGCGGTCAGTTTCAGCTGTTCAGCTGCCACTTCTTTCTTTTCCCAGCTGCGCCATAAAATAGAGCTGCAGTTTTCGGGGGAGATCACGGTATACCAGGTGTTCTCCATCATGAGCACTTTATCGCCCACGCCAATGCCCAGTGCACCACCACTGGCTCCTTCGCCAATGATGACAACGATCACAGGAACTTTCAGGCGGATCATTTCATAGATGTTACGGGCAATGGCTTCACCCTGTCCGCGCTCCTCCGCTTCAGGGCCGGGAAAAGCGCCGGGCGTATCGATCATAGCAACAACCGGCTTATTGAACTTTTCGGCCAGCCGCATCAGACGTAGCGCTTTTCTGTATCCCTCGGGATTGGCCATACCGAAATTGCGCAACTGGCGCATTTTGGTATTCACTCCTTTTTGCTGACCAATGATCATTACGGTTTCTCCATCCAGCTGCGCAAAACCTCCTACCATGGCCTTATCGTCTCTTACATTGCGGTCTCCGTGCAACTCCACAAAATTGGTGCACATTTTCTCAATGTATTTAAGGGTATAAGGTCTGTCGGGGTGGCGGCTCAACTGAACACGCTGCCAGGGTGTGAGGCGTTCGGTGATTTCTCTGCGCTTATCTATGATGGAGTCTTCCAGTTGTTTCAGTGTAGCCGAATAATCGATCTTCGGATTCTTTTCAGCCAGTTTTTTGGTATCATCAATCTGCTCGTAAAGTTCCTTGATGGGCTTTTCAAAATCCAGGAATTGTCTGTTCGGGTATTGAGGCATTTTGTATGATTGAGACGGTAAAAATAGGGATTGCTTTTTTTTTTGAAAAGATTTGTTTGAAAAAGGTATTTCCCCTTATCTTTGCCATCCCAAAAACAACCGGTTTCGGTTGAATGAGGAACGGATCGGTAGTTCAGTTGGTTAGAATGCCGCCCTGTCACGGCGGAGGTCGCGGGTTCGAGTCCCGTCCGGTCCGCTTAGTTTACCATGAAACCCGCGCTGGTCGCGGGTTTTTCTTTTTTAGTCGATTTTTTAGTCGATCTATCTTGCAATTCTTATTCTCAATTTTACCCTGGATTACTTCTCTTTACCAAGTTTGATACACACAAATTACGGGTTTATTTCGTTTGCCTATTATTGCCTTTTATTGTAATTTGAAGTAAATCCTATCCATATGCAAGTCCTTGATAAGAACTCATTCATGTTCTCTCAACTGAGAGAGTCTATCCAATTGTATACTTCTTTTAATACTACTCAAAGCCGGGAGAATATTGCAGCTCGCATTGAAAACAGATTTAGAAGCTATGCATCTGAAAATACCGGACATTCTTACATTTCATTGGATGAAGAAATGAGCAAAATACTTGCTCCTGTGCAATTCATCTGGGGAAAATTAGGTCGCTTTGCGTTTTATGGAGCAGGATTTTTTATCTTGTCCATTTATTTCTTCCTACCAGACAATTCACAAATATTGCCACAGGTAGCAGTTATTATTGCCAGTATTTATTACTTCTGTCTGTATCATAAATGCTTAGCCCCGGACTTACAATCTTTTTGTCGGGAAATTAATGTTGCAAAAAATAAGATTGAAAAAGAGGTATTGATCAATCACGTTATATTACCTGTAAATAAAGAAATTTCTATAGTCCAAACTAAGCTTGAGAAGTTACAATCCTTTGTCGTTGACAACGACAGAATTTGTAATCAAGAGATTAAAAACGAATCTCTGCTTATAAATAAAAAGATTAATAAAATAGAAGGTAATATTTTTCAAATTACCCAGGAAACTAATGTTTTAAGCACTACTGCTGAACAATTCTCCTCAGATATAATATCCATTAAGAATAAAATAGAAGATTTTCAAATTGAGGGAACCCCAATGGCAATCAAGAGGAAAAGGGAAAACTATGGAACTGCAAAACTAGTTTTGTCAATACACCTTATTAAATCATTATCGGCAATAAAGGGGGGAGTCAATCTTAAAAAGAGATTATCTGAAAACGATCTTAAAATGCTTGCATCCGAAGCAAATTGTACACCAGAAACTATTTTACGCCACAAGGATTATTTCAAAAATATTCAATCCTTTATGAAGCAAACACCTGGGCAACTTAAAATGGTCAGAACTAAGCTTCAAGAGTTATTTGATACTGACCCATATAAGAACGCTCGTTTTCTTCTAAATACTCGAATTTTATTAAGTGAAATAGATAAAAAAATACCAAAGAACTAACCCGTTGATAGTCATAGCATTGAAATGACTTTTTTGCTATGTAGATGCATCTATGTTATGCACCCTTACTTAAGTTTCCATTTTTACACCCTAAATGTAAAATAATGGAAACTCCCTTTCTATTCCCCATTGAACCCAATGATTTCTTTTCGAGACTCAAACAAGTCATTGATAAATCCATTAATGACAAACTTCAGTTAACACAGGTTGCAGTTTCCCAAAATGGTCTAACCACCAAACCCCTTCTCTCCCTGAAAGAAGTCTGTGAGCTATTCCAGATTACTAAACCAACCGTTTACGACTGGATAGAACATGAAAAACTTAAGCCCTATAAAGTACGAGGCAGGGTCTTTTTTCTGCTATCAGACATTCAAATGCTTATCCAATCCAGCGCGGATATAAGACTCAAATAGTAGTTAAACAAATTAACCTTTTTGTATATGGAGCAATCCCAATATTTACGCATAGGTACTACCTACTATAAAATCGTAAAAAAACCTTTGGCTTCCGGTGATACAATTGAATCATTAATCCCCTGGTCAATTGAATGTATCAAACAGGATTATGGCAGAGATTTTATCACTACCATTCCTAAATATGATGGCTTTTGCCTCGTACCAAATCACGTCAGCTATCAACGAAAAATTGACAACTTCTATAACCGGTATCATCCTTTCGGACATGAACCAAAACCTGGCTACCCAAAGCAAATAATTGCCTTTCTGAATCATGTGTTTGGCGAACACCTGGAAATTGGGCTGGATTATTTCAAAATCCTTCTGCTCTACCCAACACAAATCCTGCCAATACTTTGTTTAATCAGTAAGGAGCGGAATACCGGGAAAACCACTTTCCTTAACTTCTTAAAGGCGGTATTTGGCGATAATATGACGATCAACAGCAATGAGGACTTCCGGAGCAATTTCAATGCAGAATGGGCCAGTAAATTAATTATTGGCGTAGATGAAACTTTTCTTGACCGAAAAGAAGATTCTGAGCGCATCAAAAGCCTTAGCACCTCCCGTTATTACAAAGTTGAAGCCAAAGGCCAGGACCGGCAGGAGATTGAATTCTTCGGAAAATTTATCCTGTGCAGCAATAACGAGGACAATTTTATTCAGATTGATTCATCAGAAATCCGGTATTGGATACGGAGGCTTCCGTCACTGGAAATTGATAATCGTAATCTGCTTTCAGACTTAAAAGCTGAAATATCATTCTTTATTCACTACCTGCTTGAAAGACCATTTAATACGCAACCTGTTACAAGAATGTGGTTCAGACCGGAGCAAATTGCTACTTCGGCATTAAAGCATATCAAACGCTTTAACCGAAACCGGCTGGAATCTGAAATGGCACAAATTCTCTTATATATTTCAGACTCAAAAGATGAGGTGCATGAAATATGCTTTTGCCTTTCAGATATGCAGGAATGGCTGCAACGAAAAGGATTCAATAATAGAGATGTCACTGCAATTAGGAAGGTTCTGCAGAATGAATGGAAATTAAAGCCTGCCGATAATTCAAATGCTTATTTGCAATACCGGTTGAGTACTGATGGAAGTATTTATGAGTATAACCAAAAAGGGCGCTTTTATAATATCCCGAAAAAAGATATTCTGAAACATAATAATCTCGATGAAATTGATGACAGTTAAATAACAATTTAATTATCAATTAGTTATAGTCATCAAAGTATTCATCAAAATTTCATCAGAAAAAACGGCCAGATGAAAGGAATTTAATTGTGATGAAATAAAGATGAAGCTATTACTTATTGATAATGAGCGACTTTAATCGAATTGTCATCATTGCATCAAAATACAATCGTTTTCCGCACCATACATCAAAGGGCTATGTCTGTTATTAAAAAATTCATTTGCATAACCAAAGTGGGTCAGGGTATTTTCTTACGATACCATGTAAACAACCTTTTACTATTTGTGCAATTTTTAGACAGAAAATATCCGGCCTGGAGGTGGTTCAATGTATTCTCGAATGATAAACTGAAGCATGGTAAGCAGATAGCCAACTTCACAAAAAATAACCGGCCAGGCAGCAAACATATTCAGTTTTGATGAATGGTGCGAAAACGGTGTAAAAAGCGAAAAACGGAGACGTTTTATGGCAGGCATTCTGCCTGCCTTTTTTAAAGTCAGCATCTATTTACAATTAAAAAAAATAATCATGAAAAAATTCCTCTTCAACGCCCAGGCCAAAGGAGGCACTGGTAAATCAATGCTAACCTATTTAATGGCATTAAAAAATGAAACAAACGAAAGATCTTATTTCATTGATCTCGACAGTTCTGTTAAAACAAGTGCCCACCAATTAAAATTCCTCCAGGGCAAACAGCCGCCACGCTTCGCAATAATGAATTTGTTAGACATAAGGGATAAAATAGACAGGCAATTACTTTTTGAGAATCTCCTTGAACTTTCTAAAAAAGAATACGACGAATTCTATTTTGATTTTGGTGCACCTGAGAGTGACCAATTGCCTTCTTTATTTTCAAAAGACTATAACATCGAAGAATTCAGACAAATCCAGGATGAATTAAACGCAAAATTTGTTTTCAATGTAATTGTTGCCGGAGGTGGAGCTTACGAAGCATCAACTAAATATTTGCAAAAAATAGTTGACCTGATCAGTGGTGCTTTTGAAGTGAATATTTACATCAATCAGGCCAGTTTTGCCAACCATCAACATCTGATAGATGAATTAAAATATTATGCTTCTGTCAGGAAAAATAAAATCAACTCTGTTAACCTGTTTGGCGATTTCGATATTACCACTGCTCCCCACAAGAACATCTTAAATCTTATCGAGCAGGGTAAAGGGATTGAGTCTTATGTATTTGTGGAAAAGATCAAAATTCAAAAAGAACTCTCAAAACTATAATATGGAAAAGTACAAATTAAACCTTGCCGATTTACGTGCAAAAGTAATGCTAAAATATGGCGTTAGCCTTGATGAAACAAGTCTGACTATATTGACCATTCTTCAGGAAGAGATAGGAAATAATCTTACCGAGCATTCTCAAAAACTGGATCATGTAGTCAGTACTATAAAGGGGTCAACAAAATCACTGGAAGTAGACCATAATTATCCCAAATGGCAGGCTTTCTGGTTCGGAATGGGCAAGTGGGGAGTAGCCAGTACGCTCTGCATTATTCTGATAGGTATTTACACTCAATTTTATATAAGTGAACAACACAAGAAAAAAATTGTGAACGACTGGTGTTGGTGGTATAAATCCTATTACAGTGAAACAAAAGGAATGTCTAAAAATGCTGCGGAAGAATGGTTAGCAAATCATCCTATGCCAGCCCAATAATAATCTAATGCTATAATAAGCATTTGGAAATGGGCTTTACAATTCGGTTGTACGGGATTTTGGAGGAGTGTTATCAACTGAAGAAAAATGGAAATTTTCTGATCGTGCCGGGGTGCTTTGGAGGATATTAAATGTTGCTTCCTTTTCCCCTTTTTGTTTGTTCTGTTCACTGCTCTTTCGCTGTCTGGACAGTGCGGAATTAAGGCTACTCAGATTGATTTTTTCTTCTGGTATGTCAATTTCCTGTGCCAGCCATTTTCTAAACAATGTGGGCTTCAGGTCAATAATTTTTTGCTGATAGGTACTAACAATAACTGAATACACCCGTGATTGATTACTTAACAACCACTCCTTTATGAATTTCTCGTACATAAGATGTTTTGAACAAAATTAAATATAAAACAAGCTTAAATGAAATTATATGAGTCAGTTTAAAGACAAATAAGCCTTTATGAGACTTTCAGGATTTCGCATTTGTTTTCTATTCATTTTATGCCTGGTTTGAGGTCAGGGCAAGATGTGAAACCGCAGGCGGATTTCAATCTTGCTTTTTGCAGCAGGCTTCAAAAAGGGGCAAAAAATATTTTGTTAAACCGTGATCAAAATTAAAAAATGAACAAAAAAGATGATCCTTCCCAGGTTTTGACTAAACGTGCTACGATCAGGTATACTGAACCTGAATACAAATTAGTGAAAGCCAAAGCTGAAAGTTCCGGAAAAGGTTTCTCAGACTATTGCAGAGAAGTAACCATTAAAGGATACATACAGGCTGTAAGGAATGGCCGGGAGTTAAATGAGATTCGTGAGTTTAAATCTATACTCATCCAATATAAAAGCAACTTTAGCCGGATAAGTAACCTTATCCAGAATTCTGACCCCGGGCTGCATAATGAAATACTGAAATTGAAAAATTCATTGCAATTACTTATTGAAAAAATCCGGTTATGATTGGGAAAGCAAAATCAAACCGAAGCCTTTCTGCAACAATTTCTTATAATCTTAAAGAGGGGGCTTCATTCATATATCAAAACAAGCTTGATGGTATTGATATCAATGACCACTGGCTACAGATGGAAGATCTTCAGAAATGTTATCAGGGTCGCAGCGGACAATTAACGATTCATGCAGTTCTCTCACCGGGAATAGAAGACGGGCTGAAACTGTCCCAGGAAAAATGGAGTGAAATGGCGCGTAAATATCTTCTAAAAATGAACCTTACAGACCATCAGACGATTGGTTTTCTCCATGAGGACAGGGAACACCGTCACCTTCATTTAATAATCAATAAAGTGAATAGCGGTTCCTTAAAGTTGTATCATGATTCTTATATCGGCAAGAAAACACAAAAAGCAGCAGATCAGATTGCCTCAGAAATGAACCTGGTAAGAGCTCGTGAAATTATGTTTCAAAGAAGACTACGGGCCATTAATGAAGAAGACTTAGGTACACCTCTTCAACCCAAAGTACCGGCAGGTAATGGCATTAAGCTGAAAATGAAACTAATATTGGAAGATGTAATCAAAACAAAGTATGCGGATGCTGAAGCTTTTTTCCTGGCTTTGGAGAAAAGAAATCTGGTCATTCACAGGTATAAAAACAGCCAGACAAAAGAATTGCGCGGTTATGGGATAGAACTTGGAGGTTGCATTCTGGATGCTTCTGCAATCGGCAGAAAATACAGCCTCCGGGCATTAGGATTACAGCCTGCTACCATCAGAATTAATAACACCAAATCAAATTGCAGGACTGATATCGGGCAATTGGTAATCCTGAAAAGTAAAAAGGGGAAGAAAATACTGGAAGAGTTAGCCTCTAATTATAGTATCTGTAAAGAAAGTCTAAAAGACGAGCGAATTATAATGTTGCAAAAAGATAATTATTATTACCTGGCTATACAGAACGATAGCAAGGGTTATACACTATATAATACTTACTCAAAAAAGTATGAAGGCGAAAAAGATATTACCACAATTTTTATTGATGCAAAGTATCAAACTATTATAGTACAAGACCTGTTTGGTTACCTCCGATGGAAACAGGAGCATAAAAACGAAAAGTTCAACTTTCTTATAATAAACTCTCCCGCCAATAAAGAAAAACTGTCCGAAAAGCTAACCAGGCTGCCGTTGCAGAAAATAATGATAGCGTTGATTAGCCAGCCAGGCAGCGAGTTGGTAAACAAAATAATATGGGATTATATTAAACAAGTATTTTTAGGAGAACCTCATGCGTATAAAAGGCAATCAGGATTTAGCACCATTGAATTCAGTAAAAAGCTATCTGCATCAAACAGTCATTCAGAACTTGAAGATGAGCAGAAACCAGAAATCAGGCAGGCCAACCGAATAAAATAGCATGAAATTAATTTCGGCTGAAATAGTTCCGGAAGATAAAATCATCTTTCCACCACAGTTCAACTTCTTTTTGTGTAAGTGTAATATGTAATACTGCCAATTACCTACTTTTCATTTTCTTCATAATGGTATTTGGTTTTGTAAGCCAATCTAAAATCTTCATCGCAGCAAAAACAAGTTGTGTTTTGCTTTTTTGCTAATGGCTCATTTAGATACTGAGCCAGCGCTTTAAGCAAATTTATTCTGGTCATCGTTTCAATATTATCCTTTCGTAAGCCACAAACTTGCAGCACTAGTTCAGACGCCAATAAAATTCCTGCTAAAGCTGACTGAAAGGCCATGGGGGTTTCTATTTGCTGATTGTTGCTGTTTGTTGTAATAATGCCACCGCATAGAGCCTTTGTATAGAATACAGAAATTGGCATTCCAATAAAGGATTTCAATTCATCAAATGGTACTGCTTTTGCCTCTGAAATTTCTCTTATCCAATTTTCGTCTAAAGGGCTATTGTTATAAACTATTTCTCTTATCAGTATTTCTTTTTCTGGTAATCCTATTGCCCCTGCTATTAGTTGTGTCTTTGATTGCAGTCCGGTTTTAGGTGGATACAAACAGGCTACACAAGGTTGCTCCAAAAAATTATAATGCCTGGATATACCTAAATCGGAGGGCTGTGTCCAAGCATTTAAAATAATATTGGGTAGCGAAGATTGAACTGCTATTCTGCCTTCTGCACTATCAACAGCCAAAGCAACTATAGGTAAGTTCCAATTTTGCCTTTTGGTTAAAAATTCCGCCCATGTGCCTTTAAAAGGGCTAAATAAACCGGGCACTCCATACCTGCTACACAATCTTATTTTATCTTCATTAACATCATCCTGTGTTGCCAAAACATATCGCTGAAGATTTGATATATCTAATTTTTCGGGGTCAATAATGTGAATACACCCTTTTGCATTACTTAGTTTTGTTAGTGCCCATAATGCACCATTTCCAATTGCACCTAATCCAACCAAAAACGTTTCATCAAAATCTATCGAAGTATTTGCGAAAGAAACACATTCTTCCGAGTCTGGCTTTTGAAAATTGATAAGAGAAAGTGAAAAACTATCATCCAAATCTCCATTCACAAGTTGGCCTTTAAAAATTGCTCTAAAAAGATTTGCTGCCGAAAAACATGCAGCAGCTCCGGCACCAAAAGGATTTGAAGAGTTACCCGAACCAACTGGGTGATTCTGTGAAAAGGAAACAACCCATTCGTTAGAGCCAGTGTAAAATACAAGTCCTTCTCTTGAAACGAGGCTGTTGCCAACTATAATTGAGGCAAAGGGTACATTTTCATTTAGTGAAATGATTGGATTTATAGACTTAGCCAATTCCTCTAATTTCTCTTTTTGATTTTTTGCCGAAATATCTAATGCATTAATGTGCAAATTCGGATAAAGACGGGCAAGCAATCTTGTCGTTAAATCGAGAGTAAATATGCCTTCAGGTGAAGAAACTGCTTCTCCATCAAATGCTATTTCAATGGTAACAGTATTTAACTTTCTTTTAAAATCTGTCTCATCATATCCTTGAAGAATTTGAGAAGCGGCTAACGAAGTCTTGCTGAAAAAATTAGCTAATGCCATGGATGGTAGAACTTAAAACGTTTTTATTTTGAAATCTTTTCCGGGAAGATTATCATCTTCAATTAGTTTGATTAGAGTTTCTTTTTTCTTTTGATTGAGTACTGTCCAGCCGGTTTCCGGGAGGAAACGATATATAGCCCATTCTGCCAAATTCAATCCTCCTTCAGCAAAATTTGGCACAACAACAGATATACCTCCTGTGACAGTTACGATTGGATATGCATCATCGGTTTGCGAATGATATGCTTCTCTGGGGTGACTGTGTATTTGAGCTATCAACTGCATACCGGAATCAAATAACTCAAGTGCTATTCTGTGTAACTCTTCCCCTCTAACGACATAAATCAATCCATCCTCAATACTGCCTGCATTTTGCTCAGGTATTATTGTTTTTTTTATTAGAAAAGTATTACCCTCGCGAGTACCGGCCCATAAAGCAACGCCTTCCACATTCCTTCTGCCTGCTTTATACAGCCATGCCAATGCTTCATAAGTACAGCTTTTGGGTAAATGAATAGATGTAATATCAAGAAATCCATTTGAATTAGTCATAACGGGTTTTTGTCTCTTGTAAATGTTATTCCCGCGAATTGAATCAACATTCCAGCCGGATTAATTTGCTGTATATTAGCCATAACAGGCAGAATACCATTTAATGGTTCAGTTCCATACTTGTGTAGCTGGTCAATTATAAAACCTAATGTTCCTTCACCTTTACCTTTCCTTGAAAGCCATGAATCATTTGAGTGTGAAGGGTGACTATGATACTCTTTAATTCCCGGCAGGCAAACAAATGGAATATTTTTGGGTTTATGTGATTGAATTAAATCCTGCAATGGTTTACAAACAGGGTTACCTTCACCCAAAGGATCCATTTGGAATCTCGTCAAATTGATATATAATTCTGGATGAGTCAAATCATAGTCCGTCAAAAAATCAATAAATCGAAGTGATGGAGGTTCAAGGTCGTAGTTTGTAAAATCCAACCTAATAGCAAAGGCAAGTATTAAAGGCTTAATTCGATATGCATAAAAAGCAAGTTTGATAAAAGGAAACTCAGCATCAATTAACACAACACCTCTTTGCATGTTGTAATCTTTCACCTGCATAAAATACGAAAGCTCACGGTCAAATTTTGACCGTGAGACCATCGGATCAACCTGCTGTAGTATAGTAGTTGAAATTGGATTTGTTAAAAGTAACTCTTCCATTTCCTATCCTCCAACACCGGCTTCTAAACTCATCACTAATTGAGAGCCATCTTTTAGCCCGTAGCTTTCAACTGTATTCTTCATATCAAGCACTACCCCTTCTCTAGTTTTAATTGTCCAGTCAGACAATGGCCTGCTTGTGTTACCTGTTTGCTCCAGTGCCTTTTGTGCAACAACCTGCAATTTTTGATGTGGATTTGCTTCCACGGTGGTAGGTGTACCACTGACGATAACAGTTAGAATTATTTTCTTGTCACCATCTTTATTTTTCTCCTTTTCTTTTTTTTCAATTTCCGTAATCATTGCTACTAAAATTTTAAATGTTAATTAATTCCTTTTGTCATTGGGCGGTACAGGGTCATTTCCATAGGAATCTTTGTCCCTTATTTTGCCATCTGTACCATGAATTACTACTTCCGATTTGTTATTCTTTGCAATCGGAATAGCTGCCTTAATTGCCTCCTTTTGTGTTTCGGTAACTTTTGTTGCTTTTTGATTACCGGCACCTTTTACCTGCCATCCACCGCTTGGGTGTTTGGTTACATGAACATTCTTACCCATTGTTTTAAGTTTAATTGGGTTAATAAAATAGTTACCCCACAAGTTTGCTTGCGGATTAGTGGGGTTTCATAGCCGAAGAATGTGCAGAAGGAAAGTTTGCTAGCAGAAATTTTGTAACTAATCTGCTGAAGTAGTGCGTATAAAGCAGATGTTGTTTAATTACTTAACAACACCTACCTTTACGATCAGAAAACTAAAACCGGAAACGAGACATTCTAAAACTCATTTCCTGAAAGCCTTGGGTTGCCTCCCAAGGCTTTCTCCTTCTATAAACTATTTAGCATTATATAACTTAGCTGAAGCTAAGTTATATAACAAATATACATCATTCAATTTCCAGCGACAAATATTTTAGCAAATTGCTAATAATTTGTGCATTTTATTAACACTCTTGTGAATTTGTAACTTTTTGTCAGTCTATATTTTTAAGTTCAAACCCATATTCAAAACTAATTCTATTAAAATCATTCACATTATCCTGCCAAGCCGGCTCTTCATGGCTAATATTAACAATTTGCTTTGTATTTAGCCCTTTAAACTTTTCTGACACTTTCGCAAGTGTATTTAATTCTGTTGCGGTAAATACTCCCTCTTCTTCGTCAAAAACAGAGACTCCATCTGAAATGAATCGTTCTCCTACAAAATCACCGAAATCCATCTCCTCAATCTTTGCATAGCCATTATTTACAACATGGTTATAAATACCGCCATAGTTTTCTGGAACAGGACCTTTTTGAATTGCTTTATAATAAATACCACTTATACTTTGTCCATAATTTTTAAAATGCCCAAAATCCGCATAAAACATTAGCTTGTTCAAAGCCGTAGTATAAGGCGAATTTTGCTGAGCAAAAAAGCGAACCATATTACCAATTCTTTCTAAGCTTGGAACTCTGTAGCCATTATTAATATTTGGATATTGATTTCCAAATAACCAACCTTTCCAAATTTCTTCAACCTTACCCCAACCGGTTTGTGCATGTTCTAGTTTCTTTTTTACTTTATCATATTCATGCTGTTCAAGAGAGTTTCTGCTCATTTCCAATAACTTTCTGAACTCTTCCGGATCTTCAGCTAGCCTAATCAACCTACCTGTTGCAACACTTGGGATTTCGCCAGATTCATAATTTCTATATACATTGGCGCCAAGGCCAAGCACTTCACTCATTTTTGAAGCGCTTAATCCATACTTCTCTCTGATATTCTTTATTTCATCAGTAAAGGGAATGCCATATTTCTCTCTGTACTTATTATATACCTGTATCAGATTTAATGTATCGAGTTCCGTAGTGGTAAACTGTTCATTGGAATCAATACACACAAAATAATGATACAACACTTCAAATGAATCTTTTCGATATTCAAGAACCCTTGGTTCTTTTTGCAAAGTGGTGTCACCACCAGTAAATGGACTCTTCATAACCTTACTTTTTAAAAGGATATTTCATAGGATACTCTGCAATATGAAATGAAATACAAATAACCTGTCTACCAGAAAATCCAAGCGTAATCTTTATATATACTTCCTGTTTGCTAATTGTTTTGCCAAAAATCCACATATCAGAACCACCATATAAATTTTCCCGCTTAGGCCCTTCGCAATAATCCACCAACTGTAGATCCCTAAGTATTTTTTCTCTTGCAGCAGGTGAAATATCAAGATTCAATAATGCTTGTGCATTTTTATTCCTTTCATCTCGAAATATTACACCCCATATTTCTAACTTTACCTTATAATTTTGTAAAAAAGACTGTACCTCCTCTGATGTTGCCATGTTCCTAAACTTACATTCATGCAACAAATATATTCAAGATTTATTAAAACAAACTAATTAGTTAAAAAAAAAGAATTAAACTAATAATTTTGCACCTTTAACGTACATCATTTAGTTTCTACATTACATTGACCGCCCCTTCTGATATAATCCAAAAATGAAGTTCGAAAGTGAGACTGTTTTCCATTATGATTACCATTTTACATATAATATAAATATCTATACTAAATCATTAATATACAATCGGATATGATATTTTTTGCAAATCCCTACAAAGAAATATTTCAAAATATAAAATTTTTGATACATTTTTGTAAAACAGAAACAGTCTACAAAATAAAAAATGAAAAAGTCGATTTCTGACATAGCAGATATTCGTTTTGGGTATTATTCGCGAACTGAAGAATCAGAAGGGATTCCATACCTCCAGGTTCGCCAGTTTGATGAATATGGTATATTAAATGGCTTACCTAACGAATTCATTGAGTTGGATCACAAATCAGATCAGCATCTATTAAAAGATGGGGATGTGCTTTTTGTAGGAAAAGGCAATAGATTGTTTGCCTGGTGTTACAGGGAAACATATGGCCGTTACATAGCCTCCTCTATCTTTTTCGTTCTTAGGACTAATCAGCAAATCATATATCCGGAATACCTTACTGCTGTTCTAAACACCCCTCAAACCAAGGCGGTATTTCAGCAAATTGGAAGCGGTAGCAATATTTTCTCTATCAGAAAATCTGAGTTAGGTGCTTTGGAGATTCCGGTCCCATCTCTGGAAAAACAGAAAAAAATTGCCGCGCTCGCAGAGCTGCACCAGAAAGAAATTTCTTTAAGCCAACATTTACTCAACCAAAAAAGATATTTATATACAGGTATCATCTCAAAACTCTTACAATAATATATATGCAAAAGAAGTTCACACAGAAGGAAATCAACAATATTGTCTGGAAAGCTTGCGACACTTTCCGAGGTACAATTGATGCCACACAGTACAAGGACTACATCCTAACAATGCTGTTCCTAAAGTACGTCACTGACGTATGGAAGGATAAAAAAGCATCTTATGCTGCAAAGTACAGTGGTGATGAAGTCCGAATTGAAAGAGCCTTGCGTAACGAACGTTTCCAGGTGCCTAACGAGTGTACTTTTGATTACCTGTTTGAACAGCGTAACGAAAACAACCTGGGTGAGTTAATCAACATTGCATTAGAGAAGTTGGAAGATGCAAACCGCAGCAAGCTGGAAAGGGTGTTCCGCAACATTGACTTTAATAGTGAAGCAAACCTTGGTCAAACCAAAGACCGTAACCGTCGATTGAAAAATTTGCTGGTTGATTTCTCTGCTCTTAATCTACAGCCTTCACACCTGGAAGGGAATGATATAATAGGTGATGCATACGAATTTTTGATTGCACAGTTTGCAGGTGATGCTGGCAAAAGAGCAGGAGAATTTTACACCCCGGGAGAAGTCTCAACACTTTTGGCAAAGTTGGTAGATCCGCAGCCAGGCAACCGTATCTGTGATCCTGCTTGTGGTTCCGGTTCCTTATTGATAAAAGTAGCAAGAGAGGTAGGTAGCAACAACTTCTCATTATACGGGCAGGAAAACAACGGAAGTACCTGGGCATTGGCTCGCATGAATATGTTTCTGCACGAAATGGACAAAGCAGATATTGAGTGGGGCGATACCTTAAACAATCCCCGTTTGCTGGAAGGTGATCAGTTGATGAAGTTTCACATCGTAGTAGCTAATCCGCCTTTCTCCTTAGATAAATGGGGTGCCGATAATGCTTTGGCAGACCAGTACAACCGTTTTCATCGCGGTACACCACCTAAGAGCAAAGGTGATTATGCGTTTATCACACATATGATAGAAACCACTTATGAGGATATTGGTAAAACAGGTGTGATTGTTCCGCATGGTGTTTTGTTCCGTGGCAGTAGCGAGGGAAAAATAAGAGAGCAATTGATTAAAGAAAACCTGTTGGAAGCAGTGATTGGATTGCCTGCTAATTTATTCTTTGGTACCGGCATACCTGCAGCCATCCTCATTTTCAACAAGGGCAAGGGTGATAATAAAGATGTGTTGTTTATTGATGCCAGCCGTGAATACCAGGAGGGTAAAAACCAGAACCGCTTAAGGGAAGATAAGGACATCAAGCACATTGTTGATACCTACAAATCATTCAAAGCTGCTGCACCTTTAACAACTGAAGAAGGTGTTGTAATGGAAGAGAAGTATGCGTATAGGGCAACACTGAAAGAGATTGAGGAGAATGATTACAATCTGAACATCCCCCGTTATGTGGATACGTTTGAAGAAGAAGCGCCGATTGATATTGCTACCACTCAGGCTGAAATCACCAGGTTGAAATCGGAGCTGGCTGGAGTTGAAGCGCAAATGGAAACCTATTTAAAAGAACTAAACCTTATTTAACATGCTTACAAAAGAACAAAAAATAGAATTCAATGAGATACTGGAGGAACTTGGTAATACGCTTGATATTTCCGAAAGCCAGTTTGATGCAGCTGTTAGAAGTTATAAAGCAGTGGGTTCATGGCTCTGCGATGAAGGGTCATTGCTGAAGCCTTACAATCCAAATATTAAACCGCAAGGTTCCTTTTTACTGGGCACAACGATACGTCCGTATGATGAAAACCAAGATTTGGACATAGACTTAGTATGTGAATTGTCTGGTAAAGATGCAAGGTGGACGCAAAAGCAACTCAAGGAGATAGTTGGTAAGCAGCTTGAAAGCCACAAAACCTACGAAAGTTTGCTTGACAAAGAAGGCAGGCGGTGTTGGACGTTAAAGTACCGGGAGAACTCTGAGAAGAATGATAAATACCACATGGATATACTTCCGGCTGTTATCGCCTCCGGTTATTCGGTTCTTTTGGAGAAAGCTTTTTCGAATGTAACATCTCATCAGGTCGATCATCTATCCATCAGCATTACCGACCGGGAAGTGGATAACTATCCTACTGAAACAAGACCAGAATATTGGCTAAAAAGTAATCCCTTTGGTTATGCAAAATGGTTTATAGATCAGGCTACGGTTCCCAGTGTGAAGTTATTTTCTCTTAATGAAGCGGTAAAGCCGGTACCAAAGTTTCAGCGGGAAAGAATGCCATTGCAAAGGGTAGTTCAAATTCTTAAACGTCATAGGGACATGATATTTAAGGATGATAAGGAAAAGCCTATTTCCATTATCATCACTACACTTGCCGCTTATGCTTATCAGAAGCAGACCAATGTATTGGAAGCCTTGGTGGACGTAATTGACAGGATGCCTTTGTTCATTCAGACCAAACAAGATCCAATGACAGGCGAGTATTACAGGTGTGTTGAAAATCCAGTGAATGACAAAGAAAACTTTGCTGATAAGTGGAGAGAAACTCCTGCAAAAGAAAGGAAGTTCATGGACTGGCTTAAGAAAGTGAAAGAAGACATTTCAAATACAACGGTTCAACGTGGACAGCAGAACATCATGGAAAGCCTTTCAAAGGCATTTGGTTCGAATGAGATTACAAAAACATTCAGCAACATTGGACAACGCAAAAGGCTGTTAACCGAGCAAGGTGCAAACCGCTTCGATACAAAGGTGGGTATCATAGCCGGTGCTGCCAATGCAATCAAACCGCACAACTTTTATGGCTCAGAAGATTAAACCTTTACCGATAGGAGTGCAGGCAATGAGCATTAGACACATGTTCACTGAGGGAAAAGTAAGCACTGTGCATGACCAGCAGTTAACGTGGACGCAGAGTATTTCACCTTCGCCATTGGGTGGGTTGTACAAGGTCAAACTGGTGTATCATATCAACCAGGTTCCAAAGATTTATGTATTGGATCCAAAGCCATTACCATTGGCAAATGGAAGAACAAAACTGCCACATTGCTACGATCAAAAAGAACAGCGGCTATGTCTTTATTATCCTGACGGCAAAGAGTGGAACAAAACAATGTTGTTGGCAACAACGGTAATTCCGTGGACATATGAGTGGCTGTACCATTACGAAATATGGTTAGGTACTGGTGAATGGACTGGTGGCGGTGTACATCCGCAAAATAATTTACCTAAAAAACAAGACGAAAATGAGTAATAGACCAGGTTATAAACATACACCATTAGGATGGATACCAGAAGATTGGGAAGTGAAAAGCTTAGAAGATGTGGTAGGTTTTCTTGACGGTAAACGCAAACCTATTAAAGAGGCGGATAGAAGTAAAATTAAGGGAGATTACCCCTATTATGGTGCTTCCGGGATTATAGATTATGTAAACGACTACATTTTCGATGATGAGCTTATTCTTCTCGGTGAAGACGGAGCAAACATCTTAAACAGAAGTACTCCATTGGCTTTCAAAGTGAAGGGAAAGATTTGGGTAAACAATCATGCTCATGTTCTAAAGCCCAAAAATGGTGCTCATATTGACTACGTGACGGAGTTTCTTGAGAGCATTCGTTATGATAGATACAACACAGGAACAGCGCAGCCCAAATTAAATAAAGAAGTTTGTAGTCAAATTCCTGTTCTGTATCCAACAAGTAAAGAGCAATGCAGTATTGGCAGAATTAGCACCACATGGGATGAAGGTATCAGTAAAGCCCAACAACTTATTGCTAATTTGCAACAACGCAATAAAGGATTAATGCAGCAGTTGCTAACGGGAAAGAAAAGGTTGAAAGGGTTTGAGAGAGAATGGAAAGGAATGCACATTTATGAAATTGCAGGTGAAGTAAGCCTGAAAAACAAAGAGGACAAACAGCTTACTGTATTATCATGTACAAAGTACGATGGTCTTGTTCCATCTCTTGAATACTTTGGAAGGAGAGTTTTTGGTAGTGATACAAGCACTTACAAAGTTGTTCCTAAAGAACATTTTGCCTATGCTACTAATCACATCGAAGAAGGCTCGATTGGGTATCAAAGCATTTTTGACGAAGCATTAATAAGTCCAATGTACACGGTATTTAAAACAACCGTGGAAGTAAATGATAATTTTCTTTACAAACTTCTTAAATCGCACCAATACATTCATCAGTATCGTAAAAGGATGGAAGGCTCAATTGATCGTCGTGGTGGTTTACGGTGGGATGAGTTTTCAAAAATTCCTGTTCATCTGCCGGAAATAAAAGAACAAGCAGCAATTGCAAAAGTTTTAGACGCTGCTGTTAGCGAAGTAAAACTTTACGAGCAAAAACTTGCTGCCATACAACAACAAAAGAAGGGTTTAATGCAAAAATTATTAACGGGTGAGGTAAGAGTAAAAATCTAAGATTAAAATGGATAAAAAGTTCAACATACTTACAATTGATGGTGGTGGCATAAGAGGGGTATTCCCAGCCATGTTTTTAGCATCTATTGAAGCGGAACTAAAGTCAAGAGGTGTTGATAAATACCGAATACATGAAAACTTCCAGTTGATAAGTGGAACTTCTACTGGTGGCATCATAGCGATTGCGTTGGCATTAGGTATTCCGGCAGCCGAAATACTTGATCTCTATCTAGACAATGCAGCCGTAATCTTTGGAAAGAAGCGTAATGCTGTGGGTAGGTTTTTTAATTCAGCACACGATAGAACAGCTTTGGAAAATTTGATTAAAGAAAAGTTCAAGGATGCCAATGGTGGAACAGACCCTATTTTGAAAGATTGTAAAACTAATGTCTGCATTCCTATCTATGATCTGATGCAGGGCAAACCATCAGTATTAAAAAATAACTACCATCCTCGTTTCATAAGGGATTATCACATTCCTGCATATCATGCAGCACTGGCAACATCTGCTGCGCCTACATATTTTGATCCTTATTCTACAAGTTATACGGATTTGAACGGAATGAAACAATCATTCAGCAACAAGGTAGATGGAGGTGTGGTGGCAAATAACCCGGCACTACTTACAATCATTGAAGCTCAAAAAGCATTCAATAAACAATTGTCAAACCTGCAGGTGCTTTCTGTGGGTACAGGCTACCAGCGTTTTGCTGATGCCTGCGAACGTAAACGTTGGGGTATAAAGTACTGGATGCTTGAGAGTGATAGAAAGCGATTGATCGAATTGTTTATGCAAGGTCAGTCACAACTGGTTCAAAATCTTATCAGCCTTCTTCAGAATGGCATTGATAGAGAGCAAGGGCATCAGCCAAATTTTGTTTACAAAAGGATTGATACAGAGTTGGACAAAACCTGTGTAATTGAAATGGATGAAAAGGATAAGAAAAAGTTGGTTAAGCTTAAAGAAAAGGCACAGGTAGCCTTTCAAAATAATGGCAACGATATAATAAACACATTTTTTAGCTAGACATCATGGAACTACCATCATTTAAGGAAGATCACATCTCCCAAATACCGGCACTTCAGATGCTGATGAAGCTTGGCTATCGGTACTTAACACCCGATGAGGCACTGGAAGCAAGGGGCAATCGCAGCTCAAACGTATTGCTGGAAACCATACTAAAAAAGCAGCTTAAGGAGATTAATAAGATTGAGTACAAAGGCAAAGAGTTTCCTTTTAATGACAAAAATATTAATACAGCCATTCTTGCTCTAAGAGATTTGCCGCTGCAGGATGGATTTATGGCAGCAAGCCAGGCGTTTTTCGACCTGGTAACCTTGGGTAAGAGTTTAGAGCAAAATGTATTAGGCGATAAGAAAAGTTTCTCATTTAAGTACATTGATTGGGAGCATCCTGAAAATAATGTTTACCACGTAACCGAAGAATATTCTGTCCTACGTTTTGAAAGAACTGATACCTATCGTCCTGACGTGATATTGTTTATCAATGGTATCCCGATGGTGGTGATTGAATGTAAAAGTCCGAAAATCAAACACCCCATTGACCAGGCAATAGAGCAGCACCTACGTAACCAACAGGAAGATGGTATTCGGTCATTGTATTACTATTCAAATTTGGTTATTGGCTTAGCAGTGAACGAAGCGAGATACGGCACCACAGCTACATCAAAAGAGTTTTGGAGTGTTTGGAAAGAACAATTCAGGCATAAAGATGATGAGCAGCATTATTTGCAAACGTTGCAGCAAATTAAAAATGCACCCTTACCGGTTAACGACAGAACAGTATTGTTTAAAGAAAGGTTTCAGTATGTCCTACAGTACTTCACTCAACTGGAGAAAGAAGACTTAACGATCACTGAGCAGGATAAGATGCTGTACAACCTATGTCGTCAGGATCGGTTGTTAGACATCATGTATCATTTCATTTTGTTTGATGATGGAATAAAGAAGATTACCCGCTATCAACAATACTTTGCCGTAAAATGGACGCTGGAACGTATCACTAAAGTACAACCGGATGGCGAGAGGCAAGGCGGGGTTATTTGGCATACGCAGGGTAGCGGTAAGTCATTAACCATGGTGATGCTGGCTCAGCTTATTGCAATGCACCCAGCCATCAAGAACCCACGCATCGTGTTAATTACTGACCGTGTGGATTTGGACGACCAAATAACCGAGACTTTCAAAAAGTGCCATAAAATCGTAAGGCAGGCAACCAAAGGTGCATCTACTGAGGCAATAAAAAAGTTTAGACATGAAGAACTTACTGAAAAGGAGTTGGAGAATTTCAAAAAGGATGCAAGCTTGTTGGGGTATCTTCTTCAATCGGATGATACAATTATAACCACCATTGTTAACAAGTTTGAAACTTTAGTAACTAAGGCTTCAGCATCATTTGAAGCCAATAACATTTTCGTGCTGGTAGATGAAGGGCACCGTAGCCATTACGGTCCAATGGGTATCAAAGTCAAAAAAGTGTTTCCTAATGCAGCATTTGTTGCTTTCACTGGTACTCCGCTGATGAAGAAGGAAAAGAGTACAGCCGGACAATTCGGTGGCATTATTCCCGGAACAATTTATACTATATCGGATGCAGTAGAAGACAAAGCCGTTGTACCATTATTATATGAGGGAAGGCACAATATTATGCACGTAAATGAAAAGCCACTGGATACTTTTTTTGATCGTGTATCAGAGCCGCTTACTGACTATGGCAGGGCTGCTTTAAAACGCAAGTTCTCTTCCAGGAACAAAATAGTTCAGTCAGCCTCGTTCATTGAAAATACCACATGGGATATTGTAAAGCATTTTACAGATAACATACAAGGCACTGGGTTCAAAGGGCAATTAGTAGCTCCCAATAAGCTATCAGCTATTAGGTACAGGGATGCTTTCAAAGATATTGGCAGGGTGTCCGTTGAACTGCTCATTTCTGCCCCTGACGATCGGGAAGGTGAAGAAGATGCATTCGAAGAAAGTGATGATAAGGTAAAAGCTTTTTATAATGCTATGATGGATAAGTATGGCAACCAGGAGAAGTACGAAAAAGCCATTATTAGCAGTTTTAAGAAGCAGGATGAGCCGGAAATCATCATTGTTGTAGATAAGCTACTGACCGGTTTTGATGCACCACGTAACCAAGTATTATATCTCACAAGGAATTTAAAAGAGCATACCTTATTACAGGCAATTGCTAGGGTTAATAGATTATATCCCGGGAAAGATTATGGATACATCATTGACTATTATGGCAACCTCGAAAACCTTGATGATGCCTTGCATACCTATGCTGGATTAGAAGAATACGATCCTGAAGAATTGATTGGTACCCTTACGAACATCACAAAGGAGATAGAAAAGCTGCCACAGTCACATTCTGAATTGTGGGATCTTTTTAAAGAAGTAAAAAATAAGTATGATGAACCGGCATACGAAGAATTGTTATCTGATGAAGCGAAAAGACACAGTTTTTATGATAAACTATCTGTATACCTGCGAATTTTAAAATTGGCCTTATCCAGTTTAGAATTTAACAACAACACACCGGAAAAGCAGGTTGAAAAGTATAAGAAAGATGCTGCGTTCTTTTTGGCATTGCGGGTTTCAGTAAAAAGACGTTACTCAGACGATCTGGATTATAAAGAATACGAAGCACTGGTGCAGAAGCTGATAGATAAGCACATTACTTCTGATGGAGATGTACTGAGGGTAACCGACCTGGTAAACATCTTTGATAAAGAAGAGAGACAGGCTGAACTGGAAAAACTAACAGGTAAGGCCGCTAAAGCAGATCATATTGCCAGCCGAACACTAAAGGCTATCAGTATAAAATGGTACGATGATCCGGTTGAAAGTAAACGGTTATCGGAGTTGATTAAAAAGACCATTGAAGACTACCATCAGCAAAGAATAAATGAAGCCGAATACTTAGCAAAAGCGAAAGACTTTGAAGAAGCCTTCTTCAATGGAAGACGTAGTAATGTTCCTTCATCTATAAAAGATAATCCCACTGCTATTGCTTTTTACAATCTAACCTCAGAAGAGCTGAAAGATGGTTTAGCATCAAAAACAAATAGAATGGATATAGCAGCAGAAATAGCTGCCAGTATCGATGATATTGTAAAGGCAAATGTTTTTGAAAATGGAAATCCCGTCATAGACTGGCAGAAGAACGATGATATAAAAGGCAAGATGCGGATTGAAATTGATGACCTCCTTTTTGAATTCAAAACCAAATACGACATGGAAATTAGCTTTGGCCAAATAGACCAATTAATTGCAGAGTGTATCAAGGTGGCTGAAACAAAATATAAAAGCTAATGCGGCATCAAATACATTTTGGTTCCAAACAGATTGATTTTACTCTGGAATATCAAGACCGGAAGTCTTTAGGCATTAAAGTACGTCCCGATTCATCTGTTCAGGTATTAGCCCCGTCAGATAGTATGGAAAAAGAAGTGTTTCGCAAAGTAAGGGCCAAAGGCTATTGGATATTAAAACAGATTGCGCATTTTGATTCATTTCGTCCGGCTACACCACCGCGACGTTACATAAGTGGCGAAACGCATCTGTACCTGGGTCGCCAGTATAAATTAAAGGTTATTGCAGATACTGAAAATATAGTAAAAGCGTACAGGGGTCAGTTGTTAGTATATGCTACTGATACTTCACCCAAAGCAGTAGAAATACAGTTACACCAATGGTACAGGCAAAGGGCACTAATAATCTTTGATGAACTGCTGGATGAGCTGCTGCCAAAATTCAGAAAGTATAAAATAGCCAAACCGATTCTGTCTATTCGTTCAATGACCAAAAGATGGGGAAGTTGTACTCCAGGGGGCAAGATTTTACTTAATCTCGAGCTAATTAAGGCACCAAAAGGCAGCATTGAATATGTAATGATACATGAACTGTGCCATCTTGTTTATCATAGCCATACTAAGGCTTTCTTTGATTTGCAAACTCGCATACTTCCTGATTGCAAGAAATGGAAAGATAGATTGGAATATATATTAGCCTGATCATCTATAAATCAATTTGAAAATGTCTTATAAAACAATACCAATAATGAATTCAGAATTGGAGGTGTATTGTCCTAATAATGAAAAAGCAGATTGTACACTCTCTGTTAGGGGAACGAAGGTTAACTTTTCGATTACCTCGAAGGATTATGAGATGCTCATTAATCTCGGTTTTTTACAGCAGGAATCCGTTGATAGGGCCTCAGCTCGTATTACCACAGGAAATATCTCTGTTATTGATTAGCCACAAACGGGAGTGTATGATACAGTTTAAAATATCCCCTGAAAAAGACCTGTTTAAGATTGTTGATAAGCGACGCGGCAATAAAAATCTGAAGTATAGATTAACCAATATTGCATTGATACGATTTGAATTCTTTGATGACTACGAAACGGAAGGATATATTTCTGTTTATTTAAAAACTGATATTGAGGAATATAACCGACAATTCCAGGAATTGAATGACCGCTTTTCGGACGTTCCGGTAACAATAGATGAAATTATCGAACATAAAGAAGGGCTACTTGAAAATTGCTTTTCGTATAAGAATCAAATCGATTTATCCGGCGAAAGCGATATAGAATTTGATCTGCATGAATTATTCTCAGAATTAATAGATGTGTGTGTTCAGTATAAAATAGAGGTAATTACACCAGATCTGGAAATTTCACTAGCCGCCAGATATTTTGATTGGGTGAAGCAGGAAGAAGCTGTTGAGTGGTGGAAGGATGATTTTATTTTCAGATATATTTTTAGCAAGAATTGATGTCTGTTATAATTAGAAGCATTTACCCAACAGATATAAAAAAATTACAATAGAGGTAATTTAAAGTTTCTATCAATTGAATTTAGCTAACCATATCATTACTTATCATTCCACAGCAATCGAAGGAAGTTTATTGTCTGCGGATGAAACACGATTACTTTTGGATGCAGATATTGTACCAGAAGGGAAACCAATATGTCATGTGATGATGGTTAAAGACCATAATAGTGCTCTTAAATATATACTAGAAACTGCTTCCCTGAAAAAACCAATTACAGTAGAGTTAATCAGATTTATTAATGCACTTGTAATGAAAAACACAGGAGGTATTTGTAATACTCCACTTGGTCAGGTAGATGTATCAAACGGTGAATTTCGAAAGGGCAATGTAAGTGCTGGTGGCTCCTATTTCCCAGGTTATGACAAAGTGGAACGACTTTTAAAGGAACTGGTTCTTTCTTTACAAGCAACGATGCAAATGATTAGTCCTACAGATACGGAAAAACAGTTGAATCTCTCCTTCACAGCACATTACAATCTTGTTTCAATACATCCGTTTTATGATGGGAATGGTCGTACCAGTCGGCTACTGATGAACTATATTCAGGCTTATTATGGATTGCCTTTGGGCATTGTTTTCATGGAGGACAGGGAGGAATATTTTTCGGCTCTCAGGGAGTCGGTAAAGAAAGATGATATTCAGCCAGTAAGACTTTTTCTGTATAAGGAATATGAAAAGTTATCACATTGAGATGCTCCTTGATGAGCTAATTATCCTCTCTTTGTTTACGATAACAGAGTAAACAAAAGTATCAACTCACAGTTGGATCAAAGTCAAATCCTCTTACAAATCAGGCCTTTTTTCCCATAATTTTTTGATCATATAAGCTTTTTGAACCTGCTCTGCTTTTATATATCTCCGAAATGCTTTT
>JAQTZD010000135.1 GCA_028687975.1 Sediminibacterium sp. | reverse complement strand
GCCCTGATTTTAGTACTTAGATTCACAGAAGCATTGTATACCAGTTGCTGATTCATGGTTGCAACCAAATGCAGCATTTTAAAATTATCTGAAACAGCAGCGTTTCTTTTGATGACAAAAATCGTTTTTAAGGCAGCGGGCTTCGCTTCTATTGTTATGCCATTTTTCCTTGCCAGTGGCAGATCCGTATGATGGGTTATGCCGAATTCATCCACCCAGGCACAGGAATAGGTTTCATTTGGTTGTGGTTCCAGCAGAAAACTACCCATTCCATTGTGTACAGAGGCAATGGAATCGACCAGCTCATTTTTTTGATTCAGTACGGCGCCTCTTACAGAAACGGGCATGCCGGTTTGGTCAGTTGCTTTAAACGCAACGGTAGAAGCAATTCCCTGTACCAGGTCGCCGCCTTCCGGGAAAAAATGCAATTGAACCTCCGGTTGTTTAACTGCAGGTTTGGGAACGGCATCATCCTGAGCAATCTGAAGCCGGTTCTGGTAGATGAAGGAAGAATCAAAATTCATCATCCATCTGGTATATGCTTTCAGATAAATGGATCTGCCGTTGTACTTCGCAGGTACTTCAAATTGACCTCTGGCCGAAGATTCAAACACCGGATGAATGGTATGTTGAATCAGCTTTCCTTTGTGGTCGTACCAGTCTACATAAAAATTTCTGCTGTAATCGGAAGGGCTTTCCCCTGCTCTCAGATAGGCTTTGAACCAAATAGTTTCTCCCTTAGTGTATACCTGCTTATCAAAATGCAGGTATAATTTCTCCTGCTGGTATTCGGTTCTGTAAACCTGCAGCATGGAGTCGGGTTGCTGAGCGCTTAACTGAACGAAAAAAAACAGGAACAAAAGAAGATGAAAAGTAAACAGTTTCCGATTAGGCATATAAAGTAGTTATGTAATCAACTGGGAGTTGCAAATGTAAAAAAAAATGATATGACCGGCAATACCAGTATGTTAAACTTAAAAGAGGAAGGACTTAATCAATCCTTCCTCTTTTGTAAAAGTTGCTTTATAAGAACCGTTTCACTACTGGTTTTTATCCAGCGTAAAAGAAACATAAGGTAACCTGGTGCCGGTTGAACCGGAATAGCCCATGGTGAATATGGTCATTACCCGCTCACTTTGTAAAGTATTACCACTGGAATAAGTGGCTATTGCTTTTGATGAGATTGCAGCTCCCGCAGGACGTACATCCCACTTGGTAGCAGATCCTGACACATAGCCCGGTGCATTTACACCTGTTTTCAGGGTAAAAGTATCCGTAGCCGCCATGAAAGCCACATTGTTCTTGATCAGCTGATTATTCAGGTAAATATCTACTGCTGGCAGATTCGGAATCATATTCACAAAACGAAAACGACAATGACCGGTGTCTACTTTACCGATTTCATTTTTTACCAGTTTGGATTGTGTATTTGCAGCCGTATCTGCTATATGCAGCGTATATGGAGCATTATCCGGAATGGTAATATTGGTAGTATACAGCACAATAGAATCTTCCGCAGTACCTTTTTTAGGGATCACTACAGATACTTTATTGCTTCCCTGTGCCACAGAGAGGTAATTGGGAAAGTTACTGCCCCTGGTGTTGTAACCACCGCCCGGAAACGGAGTTCTGGTTTGCAGGGCATTGCTGACTGCTTTGTCGTTGATTTTGATTAATAATGTATTGTAATCAACGGTATAGGCAAACGCCAGGATCAGTTTAAGCTGGCCAGCGTTGCCGGATGTTCCGTAGGCAGAATAAGCCTGATTGGTAACACCGTCATTTTTGGTACACGCATACATAAAAAAGAATGCTGCAGCCGCGATGATGTATTTAAAACTGAGTTTTTTCATTGTTCTTTTTTTTCAGTTGAAATTAAGGTTGCATAAACCAATGTTCCTTGGTATGGTAATCAGATGCCAGCGCTCCGATTGTTTGTAACGCAGGAATATTGTACAGATACTCTGAATTGTATCGTGGACGTGCGCGGTACGCAGGTTTTCCTGCATTGTATACAGTCAATACAGAAGGCAGTGAGAATCCGGCATACACCTGATTTCCGGTAGCAGGGTCAATATCGGTGTAATGGAAACGACGCATATCTGTCCAGGTTTCATGGAAACCATAACCATACAATGCAATATACTTCTGCAGCATGATCATACTCAGCGTAAGGTTGGCTGAACTGGTTGGGATAACCTTAGGATCTGCCAGGTAAGCAGCTCTGGAAGCAGGCGTGATCTTTTTTGACAAAGGAATTCTGCTGTCATACTCAGTAGTCAACAGGTCGAAAGACAAGTTGATACCATTGGTATAGGCAGCCAGGGCCAATGCCTTGTCTCCTTTTCTGTAAGCAGCTTCTGCCTTCATGAACTGTATATTACTTGCAGTAATTACAGGAAAAGGAGCCAGGTTGTTGAAGATGTATCTACCGGAATCAGGAACATTAGAACTAGTGCTGCTGTAAAGTTGTCTCCAGAAATTCTTGGGCAGATCATTGGTACCCATGCCAGAGGAACCTTGTCCGGGCTGTATCCCTTTATAGGTGCCATTGTTGTTCTCGTTTAACAGATATGGTGTTCTTGGGTCAATAATTCCGGTAAACGGAGATGTAGCAGATTCACCGGTTAACAACTCTGCAATGAATGCAGTTTGTCTTAAAGAACCAATATTTCCTCTGTAAGGTCCGTAGTAGTTATTGGTACCACTGAAGTTACCCCCCTGCCATTTCTGTGTAGCATTGTCTGCATTGGTGGTAATAGACAAATCGCAATACTTGATTACAGAATCGGCATATTTATTGGTTGTATAAATAGCTTTGTTACTCAGGTGTGCAAATGACCTTGCTTTGATGGCATAAACAAACTTCTTCCATTTGTTTACGTCTCCACCGTAGAAGTAAGTGTCTCCTTTTGCGAGGTTGGCAGGACTAACTGCACCATCGGTTCTGTTGAGGTAGTAAATAGCGCTGTCACAGATTTTACGAACTGTATCGTATACCGCTTCCTGTGAATCATAGTCGAACTGGGAACGACCTGCATCAAATGACTGTTTTAAAATCACTTCCCCGTATTGTTCGGTTAAAGTGAGCCAGCTGAAAGCGAACAAAGCATTCGCCACACCTACATAATCCCATTTCTCTTGCCATCTTCCTCTGGAAATAATATACTTGGCATTGGCGCCGATACCATAGTAATGCATTGCCCATACAAGCCCGGTATTATCACTACCGGTACCAAAAACACCGCCCATCTGGTCGTAGTTGTTGTTGGCAGATACATCACCCCAGTATTGGATATAACGAGCCATCAGTACGGCTTCTGCAGCACATCCGTAAGATCCGCCACCACCCCCGGTTGGAGGTGCGGCAGTAGAAGTCATTTGATTGATTGCGTTGGGCAATACCGCTTCAATATCCACCTCAACAGGGTTGTTGGGGTTTAAGTAAACGCTATCCAACTTTTTCGAGCAGGCCTGAATCGTCATGATCCCAATAGCCAGCGCCATCGTTTTAAGCGAAAAAGTTATAAAGGATTTATTTTTCATAATAATGTATTATTTAATTCAATTAAAAACCGACTCTGAGACCGCCGTTGAAACTCAATGGAGCAGCAATATTACCATAATCAAAACCTACTGCACCTACTCCTCTTAACGAGGCATTACCACCGTTTGATGCAGGATCAGCACCGGAATAGTTGGTGAACAGAAGCAGGTCGTTGCAGGTTAAGAAGAAGCTCATCGATTTAACTGATCTGAATTTTTTCTGGAGCAGTTCTGAAGGCATGTTATAGCCAATAGAAATATCTCTTAAACGGAATGCGTTGATCTTTTTTTCCATATAATCTTCTTCCGGCATGGAACCAGCGCCATAATAAGTGTTGTTATAGTAAGGAGTTACATAAATATTGTTCACCGTAGGAGTCGCTGTGTTTTCCAGACCATCCTGAATAATTGCCTGAACTACCCTTGGAGTTAAACGATCCGCAGTTTTAATAGATTTACCCAGTGTGGTCAGGTACATATTGGTTCCGTTGTAAATATCGCCACCCACTCTCAGATCCCAAAGGAAGCTTAAGTTCCAGTTCTTGTAACGGAAGCGGTTTACTGTACCCAGTGTAAGCCAAACCGTTCTGTCTGCACGTACTCTCCAAACTGCATCCTGCACCGGTAAGCCGGTTAAAGCAGACACCAGAATAGCGCCGTTATTAGATGCTACACCATTTAAACCTGTAGGAGTAAGGTTCTGACGTTTGTAACCATAGCTGGTAATGGTACCGGTAGAAAATCCTGGTCTGATACCACCTCTGGCATTACCATACAACCAGGTAGATGCATCGTAATAATCACCACCGGAAATATCAATAGAGGCAGGGATGGCCAATACCTGATTCCACATGTGGTTAAAGTTGAACTGGATATTCCAGTCAAAATCCTTTTTGCGGATCGCTTTAAAGCCCAGAGAAATCTCCAGACCTTCATTCTGTACGCTGGAGTTATTGGCAGTATTCAATACAAAGCCGGTACCATAGCTTGCACGGAAACCTTGTGCAATCTGATCCAGGGCCTTGGTATTGTAGTAAGCCGCATCAATCGTAATTTTGTCTCTCCATAACCTGAATTCTGTACCAATTTCATAGGTATTCTGCCTTTCAGGTTTCAGGTTAGGGTTGGCATTGGTAAATGCATATTGCAAAGGAACAATTCCCGGAGCAACACTTGTTGCAGTAGGCACAAAGTTAGACTGGTTGGCATAAGGCGATGGGAGCCTTGCTGTGGAAGCCATTGAACTTCTCA
>JAQTZD010000134.1 GCA_028687975.1 Sediminibacterium sp. | reverse complement strand
GGTTAAAATCGTTAAAGAATTAACCGGCTTAGGTTTGAAAGAAGCCAAAGACCTCGTAGACGGCGCTCCAAAACCAATTAAAGAAGGTGTTTCTAAAGTAGAAGCTGATGATTTAGCAGCTAAGCTGAAAGAAGCTGGTGCTGAGGTAGAAGTTAAATAATTCAACAACTTCAATAGATCAGGCCGGTAAGATTTAATCTTACCGGCTTTTTTGTGGATAAACGGTTTTGTGTAGTTCCGGAAAAACGTAACTTGTATCTCCTAAAAATTATATATGAAAAGAATCGCCGGTATTTGCTTCCTGTTGATTTTATCACTTGCCGCCTGTAAGAGCAAGTCGGATAAAAACACTGTATTTTTTGATCGGTCCGGAATGGATACCTCCGTTCATCCGGGGGATAATTTCTTCCTGTATGCCAATGGTACCTGGATCAAAAACACAAAGATACCCGACGATCAGAGCGGCTGGGGCAGCTTTAACACGCTCTACGACAACAACCTGAAAAAACTCAGAACCATCCTGGAGGAAACCTCGGCTAAAACCGATCATCCAAAAGGCAGCGCCGCACAGAAAGTGGGCGATTTTTACGCCAGCGGTATGGATACGGTAACCATTGAAAAAAGAGGTGTCGCTCCCATCAAACCCATGCTGGCGAAGATTGACGCCATTACCGATTACCGGTCTATGATGAACCTGATTGCCACATCCAGCGCAGCAGGAGAGGGGGATGAGCTCATTGGTTATTATGTTGGGCCGGATGAAAAGAACAGCGCCAAAAATATCCTGGTGCTTTACCAGACCGGCCTCAGCCTGCCTGAAAAAGATTATTATACCAAGGGGGATTCCATTACCGTAAATCAGCGGAAGAAACTGGTGGAACATGCCGCTAAATATTTTGTACTGTCCGGTATTGATGCGACAACCGCTGCTAAAAGCGCCGCTTCCATACTGGCAGTAGAAACCGCCATTGCCCAATCGCACCTGTCTCCTGTTGAGCTGAGAGATCCGGTAAAGAACTACAATAAAATGTCGGTGGCTGATCTGGAGAAAAGGGCGCCGAATATCGGATGGACCAATTTGCTCGGCAAAATGGGCATTACAACAGACAGCATCAATGTTTCCCAGCCTAAGTATTACGAAGCGCTCAGCGCCCTGCTGGCTTCTCAGCCGATCCAGGTTTGGAAAGACAAACTGAAATTTGATTATATCTCTTACAAGGCCGGATTATTGGGTAAGGCCTTCCGCGATGAGCGTTTTGCGTTCAATTCCCTGTTCTCCGGTACCAAAGTGCAACCGGAAAGATGGAAGTCGATGGTTTCCAGAACCGACAATAACCTGAAAGACCTGCTGGGCCAGGTATATGTAGAAAAATACTTTCCTCCGGAAGCCAAGCAGCGCATGGATGAACTGGTGAACAACCTGCAGATTGCCTTCAAAGCAAGGATCAGCAAACTCGACTGGATGAGCGATTCAACCAAACAGCGCGCCCAGGAAAAACTGGCGGCCTTCCTTAAAAAAATAGGCTACCCCGATAAATGGAAGAACTACGACGATGTAACCATTGCCAGAAACGATCTGTTCGGCAATGTGCAAAATGTGGCCAAACACGATTACAGGGAAAATATTGCCAAGATCGGCAAGCTTGTTGACCGCACCGAGTGGGGGATGACTGCGCCCACCGTAAATGCTTATTACAACCCTACCATCAATGAAATAGTATTCCCTGCCGGGATCCTGCAGTTCCCCTTCTTTGACCTGAATGCCGATGATGCCATCAATTATGGCGGTATTGGTATGGTGATTGGCCACGAAATGACCCATGGATTCGACGATCAGGGTCGCCAGTACGATGCAAAAGGCAATATGAAGGACTGGTGGACTAAAACCGATGGGGAGAAGTTCACCGCCAAGGCCAAAGGAGTGATAGACCAGTACAACGGGTTTGTAGTGCTCGACAGCCTGCACGTGAACGGGGCCTTAACGCTGGGGGAGAACCTGGCCGATATTGGTGGCCTGGCGATTGCCTGGGATGCCTTTAAGCTGACCAAACAGGGCCAAAGCAAGGATAAAATTGACGGACTCAGCCCGGATGAGCGCTTTTTCCTGGGATTTGCCCAGGTTTGGCGGCTGGTGAACCGGCCGGAGATCGTGAGAACCTATATTTCCACCGATCCGCACGCCCCTGAGGAATTCAGGGTGAACGGCCCGCTGTCCAATTTTGATCCTTTCTATCAAACTTTTCAGGTGACCGAAAAGCACAAACTCTGGCGCAAACCTGAACAAAGGGCAAAAATCTGGTAAGTTAATTTATCCCCAAATGGCAGTTTGGCGCAAAATTTGTTTTTGCGGTTTCTGACCATTCCTTACCTTTGCCATCCTTTATTTTGGGCTAGCTAGCATATAGACGT
The DNA here is from genome assembly GCA_028687975.1 of Sediminibacterium sp. Lineage (GTDB taxonomy): Bacteria > Bacteroidota > Bacteroidia > Chitinophagales > Chitinophagaceae > Sediminibacterium. Next base: position 2,397 of record JAQTZD010000134.1, on the reverse strand, counting down.
ACTTTATCATGGCCATGTTTTCGATAAGTATCTAATTTTCAATGCATTGAGAACCTGTAAGTTCTCCCCAAATATTTTGTACAAAAACCGGTTTTACATACATATGTCTACTACAACATTGAACAACAGGGTCGGCTTCGGTAAAACTAAACATTTGGCTGATGCCCCTGACCTCCTCGACATCCAGTTAGAATCCTTTAAAGAGTTTTTTCAGTTAGAGACTACGCCTGATAAGCGTAACGTGGAAGGACTGTTCCGTGTGTTTAAGGAAAACTTTCCGATAACAGACACGCGCAACATCTTTGTACTGGAATTTCTGGATTACTTCATTGATCCGCCCCGTTACACCATCGAAGAGTGTATGGAGCGTGGTTTAACTTACGCCGTGCCTTTGAAGGCTAAACTGCGTTTGAGTTGTAACGATGAAGAACACGTGGATTTCCAAACCATCGTACAGGATGTGTTCTTAGGAAACATCCCTTACATGACTCCTCGTGGAACATTTGTGATTAATGGTGCTGAGCGGGTAGTAGTTTCCCAGCTGCACCGTTCTCCCGGTGTGTTCTTTGGTCAGTCTGTTCACCCGAACGGAACCAAGATCTACTCTGCCCGTGTAATTCCTTTCAAAGGTGCATGGATGGAGTTTGCTACCGACATCAACAACGTAATGTATGCATACATCGACCGTAAGAAGAAATTCCCGGTAACGACTTTGCTGCGTTCAATAGGTTTTGAAACCGATAAGGACATCCTGGAATTATTCGGAATGGCCGATGAGGTGAAAGCCGATAAAAAATCCCTGGCCAACCAGGTTGGTAAAAAATTAGCTGCCCGCGTTCTGAGAACATGGGTAGAAGACTTCGTAGACGAAGATACCGGTGAAGTGGTGAGCATTGAGCGGAACGAAATTGTGATGGAGCGCGACACCGTACTGGATGAAGAAGCGATTGCTACCATTATTGAAATGGAAGTGAAGAGCGTATTCATTCAGAAAGAAGATGTGGGCGGCGACTATGCCATCATCTACAATACCTTAAACAAGGATACCTCCAACAGTGAACTGGAAGCGGTTCAGCACATCTATCGCCAATTGCGTGGTGCGGATGCTCCGGATAACGAAACTGCCCGTGGTATCATCGATAAATTATTCTTCAGCGATAAGCGTTATGATCTGGGAGAAGTTGGTCGTTACAAGATCAACCGCAAACTGGGTCTGGAATATCCGCTGACCAAGAAAGTACTGACCAAGCAAGATATCATTGAGATCATCAAATACCTGGTGCGTTTAACCAATGCAAAAGCAGAGATTGATGATATTGATCACCTGAGCAACCGTCGTGTTCGTACCGTAGGGGAGCAGTTATATGCTCAGTTCGGTGTTGGTCTGGCCCGTATGGCCCGTACCATCAGAGAGCGGATGAACGTTCGCGACAATGAAGTATTTACTCCGGTAGACCTGATCAATGCAAGAACATTGTCTTCTGTTATCAACTCTTTCTTCGGAACTTCTCAGCTGTCTCAGTTCCTCGACCAAACCAACCCGTTGAGTGAGATCACGCACAAGCGTCGTATCTCCGCACTCGGACCAGGCGGTTTGAGCAGGGAGCGTGCGGGCTTTGAGGTTCGTGACGTACACTATTCTCACTACGGCCGTTTGTGTACCATTGAAACACCGGAAGGACCAAACATCGGTTTGATCTCTACCTTGTGCGTACACGCTGCCATCAACGATATGGGCTTCATTGAAACGCCCTACCGTAAAGTGGAGAACGGTAAAGTGAACATGAAAGAACTGACCTTCCTGAGCGCTGAAGAAGAGGATACCGCCAAGATCGCGCAGAGTAACTCTCCGTTGACCGAGAAGGGTGAGTTTGCAGAAGATAAAGTTGTATCCCGTCAAACAGGTGATTTCCCGATTTTAGATAAAGAAGAAGTGGAGTATATGGACGTTGCACCTAACCAGATTGTTGGGTTAAGTGCTTCCCTGATTCCTTTCTTAGAGCATGATGATGCCAACCGTGCGTTGATGGGATCAAACATGCAACGTCAGGCTGTACCGCTGATCATTCCTGAAGTACCTATTGTTGGTACCGGCCTGGAAGGAAAGGCTGCCCGCGATGCACGTATCCAGATTCACGCAGATGGTAATGGTGTTGTTGAGTTTGTTGATGCCAACGAAATCCATGTTCGTTACGACAGAAACGACCTGGATCGCCTGGTTAGCTTCAACGACGATTTGCAAATATACAAACTGACCAAGTTCATCAAAACCAACCAGGCAACCTGTATCAACCTGAACCCTGCTGTGAAGAAGGGCCAGAAGGTAAAGAAAGGCGACTTCCTGACCGAAGGTTATGCAACAAGGGATGGTGAACTGGCATTGGGCCGTAACCTGCA
>JAQTZD010000049.1 GCA_028687975.1 Sediminibacterium sp. | reverse complement strand
TAAAGAATGAACTAAAAATTATACCCGAAATGAAACCCGGGTTCAAACCCAAAATATTTAGGCCACTTACTTTCTTTTAATTCAAAGGATGGTGGAGTATTCGTTTTTATTGGCCAATGAGTAAAACCAATAGATGGCTCTATAAAGAATCGGTTATTAAATAGATTTATTTGATAACCCAAACGGTATGTCATAAACAAAGTGAACCCGTTTGTAATTATTTTATTATTCTCATCATAATATTTTTGAAAAGCATTCATTGCATGAACACCTGTATATAATCCTTTCCACCAAAAATGATTGTATGCCAGTCCAATTACATTTTGGCGCACATATCCTGGATAATTCTCTCCAGGGGCATTAAACGATTTTCCACAAGGGATACCTAGTGGCCAGGCAAACTTGGATCTTTTAAACTCTAAGAAAACAACATCCCTGGGCGTTATTCTATAACCAAAATTTAATTGTATGAGTTCAGAGTTGTTTACTGTATCCAGGTTACTTAACAGCATGAGTGTACTTCCAACAAAATACTTTTTGTAAACACTGTCTTTGGGGGCATTTTGAGCTTTGAGTTGGAGCGCACTTGTTGTCATTAAGACAAAAACAATGAACAAGATTTTCTTTTGCATGTCTTTCCTTATTTATATTAAAGGTTATTGCAAAAGTGTTTTGTTGAAGCACAACAACTCGTTCACTTAAGTTAAAAAAATATTTTAACTCCTTTTTTGAAGGCTTCCTATTTCAACTCACTTTAAGTGTATACCCTCATGCTAACTGTATGAGCAATTGCTGCATTATTTTAATTTACAAGATTCCTTTCTTCGGTGGAGGAAACACATTTAGAAAGCAGTATAATCCTTCTTCTTAAAGGATTTAACCAAAGAATCCAATTGCCTGGAATTATAATACGAAAGGCAACCTTGTATATAAATATTCGTGCCAACTGCCGATTCATGAACATAGGGGGCCTTTATGGGTGCCATTTGCATAAGAGCTTTCTGTATATGCTCTTTCATGGCCGGCATAATGTTCTTTGTGGTAATTTTTTTGTTTCCAATTCCGCATCTACCTGTTGAATACTTGCATCTAAAGTGTCTTGTTGAAAATACAGCTTCATGCCTTCGTTCATACAAGTGCAAAATGCCAGTTCTTTTAATAATTCAATATCGCTTTTGTTATTACCCAGCTTTTGGCTCGTACCACAACTGGAAATAGTGAATAGTACAAGTATAAGTAGAATGATTTTCATTGTTCACACAATATAAAAAAATCGGTATTACAAAGGTGTAAAAACGTATTTTATCTAAACCGATTCGACCAGTCGTAAAAACAAAAAAGCCGCCCTGATTTCCTCAGAGCGGCTTTCAATATATCAGTTGAACCTATGCTTTTCCAGCAGATTTGGTTTCTTTTTTCTTTGCGTCTTTCTTGCAGCAGTCTTTCATGTCCTTGCCTTTCATTTTGCAATCCTTCATGTCTTTGCCTTCTTTCATGCCGCACTCTTTAGACTTGGCACATTTCTTACCATCACCGCCGTGTGCAAATGCAACACCGCTGAACAAAAATGCTGCTGTAGCAAATACCAGTAATTTTTTCATATGTCTGTTTTTTATTTGAATGAAGATAAAGTTAATGAATTCGGGCAATCCCGGCAGCTTATAACTTGTTAAAATTGACCAGTGGCCATACCTGACCCCGCCTTACCCTACCAGGTAGCCAAAACGTCTATTCCACCCTTTACCACCTGGTTCATCTGCACATTTACCTTGGTTCCCGCAGGCAGTAATACGTCTACCCTGCTGCCAAACTTGATGAAACCGTACTCATCGCATTGTTTTACGGTCTGGCCCACCTGGGTATAGTTACAAATCCTTTTGGCCAGGGCTCCGGCAATCTGCTTGTATAAAATTTCTCCGTGCTGGTTCTTCACCGCCACACTCCAGCGTTCGTTTTCGGTGGAAGACTTGGGATGCCAGGCCACCAGGTACTTACCCTTGTGGTACTGGTTATAGGTTACTTCCCCGTTCATGGGGTTGCGGTTCACGTGCACATTGGCCGGACTCATGAAAATGCTGATCTGGATCCGCTTGTCCTTGAAGTACTCCACATCGGTAATTTCCTCTATCACCACCACCTTACCATCGCAGGGGCTGATGATCTGATTGTCGTTGATGGTGAAAACCCGGTTGGGAATTCTGAAGAAAGATATGATGAAGAGCAGCAGGCCAAATGTTACCACAAACAGGGTGATGGCCAGCCATTGCAGGTCTTCGCTCAGCAAACTAAAAGAAATCAGGTTAATTACGCCAACGATCAGGGCGGTTACTGCAATGGTTTTATATCCTTCTCTGTGTATGGTCATTGGTCATTATTGAACGGCAAATGTATACCGTAAAAGGTACAAAACCAACCACACGGCAGGCGCAGCAATCAGCAGGGAGTCGAACCTGTCCAGAAATCCGCCGTGGCCGGGCATGATTTGTCCGCTGTCTTTTACGCCTGCTGTTCTTTTGAGCTTGCTTTCCAGCAAATCACCCAGGGTGCCAGCTACCGCTGCAGTGGCGGAAATCAACACCAGAGGCAGTATGGGGAAGTTCCAGATGAAGTGGCCTCCGGCTGTTATCACCATCACAGCCAGCAGCGCGCCACCCGCCGTTCCTTCCCAGGTTTTTTTGGGTGATATGGGGGAAAGCGGCGTTTTACCAATCAATGATCCTACCAGGTAGGCCATGGTATCGTTGATCCAGATGGATGCTATCAGAATCATGGAAAGCGTCCATGCTGGCCCGTTGAAATAATCCGTGCTGTGCCGGTAAAAATACCGCATGGCCATAAAGGGTAATGTAAGATAAATGAGGCCCGGCACCAGGTATTTTAAACCCGGTAGCGGAAATCGGTTGTATGCAGGGTCCATCAGCCGGACCAGCCGGATGAGTTCAAACACACAACCTATCTGAATCAGCAGAAACAAGGTATCGTAACTCCAGGCATTCCACATGATTCCACCCAGCATCACCACTACAAATACAACAGCAGTGATTGCTCTGGTTTTTAAGGTTGCTAGGTTCAGGGCCATGGAGATTGGTTTTGTGCGGAATGAGTGTTGCTTTACAAATTTAGGCCATTGGGTGCAATGCAGTTGTTCCTGTGATTTAATTCAAGAGGCTTTTCTGCACCAGTTGCACGGCTGTATCTTTTAAATGTCCGGGCACATACAGTTCAATATCGCCAAAATTCAGGTAGCTGCTGTCTTGCTTGTTCAGCTGCTGTACAGGGACCTGGTTTTCTTCCAGCATGCCCCGGATGATGCTGGCCTCCGCAATGCTGCGTGTTGCAAAAATTTTAATCCATGGTTGCATGTTCGGAAGCGGGTTGTATGGGTAATAGTTGTTTCGATTCCTTTTTCAACAAACGGAACGCGTAGTAGAGGATCGCAATAGCAATGGCACCGTACCATATGGGCATGGATTCATCCATTGCCTGCTGTATGGGCTTGCCCATTCTGGTTAAAAAATACATTTGAGTTACCACAATGGCGTTGTTCAAAAAGTGCATGGCAATGCTCAACCAGAGATTGCCACTCTGCAAAAAGATCATTCCCAATATGATTCCAAGCGCCAGTCTTGGCAGAAAGCCAAAATAGGAACCATGTATGGCACTGAATATAACGGCAGTAATCAGGATGCCTGCCCAGGCATTTTTGGTCCAGCCGGTCAGGATTGTTTGCATGCTGCCTCTGAACAGGACTTCTTCAAAAATGGCCGGTGCCAGTGCAATCACCAGCAGGCTCAGCAGATAATCTGGAAAAGAACGCATGGTAGCCATACCAATCATGGCGGAACGGTATTGGTTCTCCAGCTCGCGGGCTTTCTTTAAAAAGGAGTCCGACATCGGAATCATTTCGTTCAGGGTTCCCAGTGCACCGCTTAAAAACAGCGACCCCAATGTAACCAGGGCTACCAACACCAATTGCCTCGAAGAAAACCGGCTGCTGAAACCCAGGTACCGCAATGGTTGCTTACTGGCCAGTCTGGCCACTACCAGCGCCGGGATAAAGAATGCAATGAAAGTGGTAGAGGTATTCAGTAGCCTGGCCAGGTTGGCATTTTCCGGCTTGATGAGGTCTGCGGCGGCCTGCAGCAGAGGCTTGTTCATGACCTGTGCGGCTACCAGACCCATCAGGAGGCTGCTGATCATAAATGCAATCCCCATCAATCCCAGTAACAGGGCAAACTGAATGGCATAACCAATGGAAGGCTTTTGATTCATCGATTTGAAAAATAAGATTGTAATTTCGCAAATTCCTTTCAGGGTTTACCCCAAAAATTATGAAAGGTAATGAATGCAATATGGTAAAAATTGATCAAATAGAACTACCTGATTTTCCGCTGCTACTGGCGCCCATGGAAGATGTAAGTGATCCTCCGTTCCGGTCGGTGTGCAAAGACAACGGGGCCGACCTCATGTACACGGAATTCATCAGCAGCGAGGGTTTGATCAGGGATGCCATCAAAAGCAAACACAAACTGGACATTTTCGACTACGAACGTCCGATTGGTATTCAGATTTTTGGGGGGGATGAAGAAGCCCTCTCCCTGAGCGCAAAAATTGTAGAAGCGGTAAATCCCGACCTGCTCGATATTAATTTTGGCTGCCCGGTTAAAAAAGTGGCCCTTAAAGGTGCCGGCGCCGGGGTACTGAAAGATGTAGACCTGATGGTTCGCTTAACCGATGCCGTAGTAAAAAGCACCAAGTTGCCGGTAACCGTTAAAACCAGGCTGGGCTGGGACGATAATACCAAGAATATAGAAGAGGTTGCTGAACGGTTACAGGACGTGGGCATCAAGGCATTGGCCATTCATGGCAGAACCCGCTCGCAAATGTACAAGGGCGAGGCCGACTGGAGCCTGATTGCCAAAGTAAAGAACAACCCGCGCATCCATATTCCCATCTTCGGCAACGGAGACATCGACAGTCCGCAAAAAGCCAAAGCCTATAAAGAGCGTTACGGCGTAGACGGCATCATGATCGGAAGAGCTGCCATTGGTTATCCCTGGATCTTCCGGGAAATCAAGCATTATATGGCAACCGGAGAAATTCTACCCTTTCCCACCGTAGAAGAAAGGGTAGAAGTCTGCAAAAAACATTTACGCAAATCGCTGGAATGGAAGGGTCCGAAAGTGGGTATCTTCGAAATGCGCAGACACTACGCCAATTACCTCAAAGGACTGCCCGGCATCAAAGAGTTCCGCGCAAGACTGGTTACACTGATGTTGCAGGAGGAAATTGAATCAGTGCTCGACGAAGTGGCCACAGCGTACAAGGGCTATGAAATAGAACGAACACCAATAGAACTGATCAACTACCACGAAAAATGTCCACTCTGAATTGAGCAGTAGTTCACGAAGATTTATTTGAGCAGACCGGCAATTGCAGGATCCATTGGTGAAACCATCTGTGTATAGAACGCAAGCAATACGCCCTGTTCATCCACCAGGTATTTACTGAAATTCCACACAGGCGCCTGATCGTTCCAGCCATTGGAACCTGCATGGCTGAGCCACTGGTACACCGGATGCTGCGCAGGACCATTTACCACGCCGCTTTTCTGCATCAGCGGAAAGCTGACTCCATAATTGATTTTACAGAACGAACTGATTTCTGCATCTGATTTCTTCTCCTGTTCCTTAAAATCGTTGGCAGGGAATCCGAGGATCACCAACTGATTGCCGTATTGGCGATGGAGTGTTTCCAGTTCTTCGTACTGGCCGGTAAATCCGCAATCGCTGGCCGTATTCACAATCAGAACCTTCTTCCCTTTCAGGGTAGAAAAATGCAGGGTATCTCCATTGCTTTGTATTGCCCGTAATGCATAAAAAGAAGTTGCAGGAACCACATTTCCGGAGTTCATTTTGATCTCGTTCTTGTTGCCAAAAAGCTTCCCCTTCAGCATAATCAGCGGGTACAGGGTTTTGAGCAGGGATTGTCTCCAGGTCATGTCTTTCTGTTTAATCAGCATGGCCGCAGCTACAATTACCACGGCAATCAGCATCAGTTTTCTCATACAACAATGTAATAGCAAAATGGTTGAGGCGCTACCCTACCAGCCATTTCAACAGTTTAAGTTTTCCGGTGAAGGGAGGATATTTTAATGCAGGATCGAACCAGGTAGGTGTTTTCATCACCGCCTTTCTATGACTAAACGTATCAAAACTATACTTGCCATGATAGGCACCCGTACCACTGAACCCTCTTCCGCCAAATGGGAGATTCGGATTAGTCAGGTGCAGACTGGCCGTATTTACACAGGCACCTCCTGCCGGAACCGCTTCCAGCCAGGCTTTTTCTTTATCGGCAGATGAAGTGAAAACATAAAATGCCAGCGGATTGGGATTCTGTGCAATAATATCCCTGGCTTCTTCCATGGTATTGAATGAAATCACCGGCAGTATGGGTCCAAAGATTTCCTCTTTCATCACGGGCGCATCCGGCGCAATATCCACCATCACCGTCGGTGCAATGTATAAATCTGCAGCATTGTGCTGACCACCGTAAACAATGGTGCCGTCTTTGAGATAACCCACAATCCGGTTGAACTGTTTTTCATTGATGATTCGGCCATAGCCTGCTTCCGCAGCAGCATCCGCTCCATAAAACTGCGGTATCACCTGTTGCAGCGCTTTGATCAGTTCCGCCTGCCTGCTCTGGTGCACCAGCACATAATCCGGAGCTACGCACATCTGACCCGCATTGGAATATTTGGGCATGGCGATCCGCCTGGCGGCCACCAAGATATTGGCATCTGCCTCTACCACTGCAGGGCTTTTCCCGCCCAGTTCCAGTGTTACCGGAACCAGTTTTTCTGCAGCCATTTTATAAATGATTTTGCCCACCGCCGTACTTCCGGTATAGAACACATGATCAAACGTAAAGTGGTTCATCATGTCCGGAATAACTGTAGCGCCATCTCCCGGAACATACAATACCTGTTCGGGTGGAAAGCAGGATTCGATGATCTGCTGCATTATTTTGGCAGTGGCAGGTGCAAATTCACTGGGCTTCAGCACCACACAATTACCGGCAGCCAATGCGCCGATCAGGGGAGTGAACAACAATTGAAAGGGATAATTCCACGGACCGATGATCAGCACCACCCCCAACGGCTCCCGCAACACTTTGCTGCTGGAAGGAAGGTTCAACAGGTTGGTGGGAACCGGTTCCGGCTCCATCCATTTTTTCAGATTGGCCAGCACATCTTTCAGTTCGGTTAAAAAGAAGCCGTTTTCCGTAACCCAACATTCTTCCCTGCTTTTGTGCAGGTCGGCTTCCAGGGCAGCATAAATGGCTTCCTCATTTGCTTCTACTGCTCTTTTCAGCAACAGGAGCTGCTGCTTTCGAAACGCATAGGATCTGGTTGCGCCGGTTCCATAAAACTGTCGCATCAGTTGCAATTGTTCGGTCAGGTTCAACATATCAGTTGGTTTATACTACAAGATAATACATGTTGAACGATCTGTCCGTTCATATAATATAACATCGGCTGCCCGCTGCTCCTTCCGGAAAAATATTTATATTCATAGCCTATAACTGCGCGATATGAAAAAGAAAAAAAATCCTGTTACTGCGAGCAACAATCAGCCCGCAGCAACCAACTCCCGCCGCTCTTTCCTGCGCAATGCAGGCCTTGCTGCCGCGGGTTTTTACATTGTTCCCCGTCATGTACTTGGTCGCGGGTTCCTTGCTCCCAGCGATAAGCTGCAGATTGCCGGCATTGGCGTAGGGGGTAAGGGCGAGAGCGATATCTGGAATTTTGCCCAAAGCGGCAAAGCAGACATCGCATTCCTTTGCGATGTAGACGACCGCCAGGCAGTGAAAACCCGGGGACGTTTTCCTAAGGCCAAATACTACAAAGACTATCGTGAAATGCTCGACAAAGAGCACAAACATATTGATGCGGTTTCCGTTTCCACACCCGACCATATGCACGGAGTGCAGGCCATGGCTGCCATGCAGCTCAAAAAACATGTGTACGTACAAAAGCCGCTGACACATGACATTTATGAAGCGCGCATGCTTACCAAAGCCGCACACGATTACAAAGTGGTTACACAAATGGGCAACCAGGGCGCATCCGGAGACGGTGTTCGCAAAATGATCGACTGGTACAATGCCGGATTAATCGGTGATGTTACCACCATCTATGCTTTTACTGATCGTCCGGTATGGCCGCAGGGCATTGGCTGGCCAACTACAAAAGGAACCGTTCCACCCGAACTGGACTGGAACCTCTGGTTGGGTACTGCTCCTTACAAAGATTATGTAGACGGACTGCTTCCGTTCAACTGGCGTGGCTGGTGGGATTACGGTACCGGTGCACTGGGCGATATGGCCTGTCACAACATGGCTCCTGCCTTTGCTGTGCTGGGACTGGGTTATCCGGTGTCTGCAGAATGCAGCGTGTCTACCCGTTACCTGCAACCATGGACCAGGGCCTACTATCCCGAAAGCTGTCCTACTTCTTCTCATATCATCCTTACGTTTAAAGGAACCAATGGCAAGCCCGATGTGAAACTGCATTGGATGGATGGAGGTATTCAACCGGAAAGACCGGAAGAACTGGGTCCAAACGAACTGATGGGCGATGGCGGCAATGGTGCGGTGTTCATTGGTACCAAAGGAAAAATGATGTGTGGAACCTATGGGGCTATTCCAAAATTATTGCCAACCTCTTTAACCCAAACCACTGTTGTTCCTGAAACCATTAAAAGAGTACCCGGCAGTGCCGAAGGGCATTATGCCGCCTGGGTAGAAGCAGCGATTGCGGGCTATGGCTCTGAGCAAGCGAAAAACCTCAGCTCTCATTTTGATGTAGCAGGTCCGCTTACAGAAAGTGTACTGATGGGTAACCTGGCCATCCGCAGCTACGATATTCAGAAGAAAAACGCCAATGGCAATGCTTCTTATCCTGGCAGAAACATCAAACTGATGTGGGATGGTCCAAACATGAAGATCACCAACTTCGATGATGCCAACCAGTTTGTAAAACGCGAATACAGAGCTTTCTAAAACAATGCTGTATAAAAGAAAAGCCCGGGCAATTGTCCGGGCTTTTTATTGAATATTATTTGATCTTACTGAATTATATCACCAGCTTCTTCATATATGCAGCATCGATCTCGGCACTTTTCAGTGGTGTAGATCCGGTAAAGGCTTCCTGCTCTACAATATGGTACTGCAGTCCGTATTTTTTGGCTTCCTTCAGTAACTTTCCGTAGGCAATGGTGCCGGTTCCTAAATGACAAGACTCTATACCACCGTTGGCAGATTTGGTCTGATCCTTTACATGACATAACCTGAAACGGTTGGGATATTTCTTGAACCATTTCATCGGATCTTCATTGGCTGCAACCACCCAATAGATATCCATTTCATAATCCACCAATGCAGGATCTGTTCCATCCATCATAACCACCTGGGGAATTTTACCATTCAGCTCCTTGAAAGAATAGTCGTGGTTGTGGTAGGCAAAACGAATACCATTCTTCTTACAGATGGCTCCTGCTTTGTTGAACTCGTCTGCAAACTTTTTAAAATCGTCGATAGACTTCTGTGGTCCTTTGTATGGGCAGATCAGGTATTTCATCCCGATCGCAGCTGCTTCCTCGGCCTTGCGTTCAAAGTCTACCGTATTGTTGGCATGGGAGGACACGATTTTCATACCGAGGTCGTCCATGTATGTTTTGAACTCTGTATTTTTCATTCCCCAGAACATACCCTTGGGCCCTTCAAAACTTTCGATCTGGTTGTATCCGTATTTTGCCAGGCTGGCGAGCGTGTCTTTGGCATCTCCCATCATATCCTCTTTTACCGTCCACAACTGGATACCAAATGCGCCTGCTTTTTTTGCGGGTGCCAGGGTATTCAGGAAACCTGCCTTGCTACCGAAAGGCAAACTTAAACCGGCGGCGGCCAGTCCGGCTGTTTTCAGAAAATCTCTTCTATTCTTGATCATGGATGAATTTTTTGGTTGAATAAATGAATGAATCGTTGGGGTGTAACCGCACTAGGTTGCCCAGGCCCGGTCGCCTTTTTTGTAATCGATACAACCTTCGTATTTGCCTGGAACCGCTACATAGCGCAAAGCTTTGGTAGCTCCCACCTCCGACGTAAAGAATCCCCAGAGGGTCAACTCTTTCATCATGCGGAAATAATGCGGCAATTCATCTTCTTTCTTCGATTTTTGAAAGGCAGCTGCCTCCTTGTCCAAGCCTACCAGCAAATCGTGTCGCTGCTCCTTGGTACTTTCCAAAAAGCCCTTGCCATTTTTGTCTTTGCTGGCCTGATCCAGTTTGGCGATTCCTTCCATGAAAGCCTTGCTTTCAGCAGGTTTATAACAGTCTTTTACAATCACGGTCATGAATTCTCCCACTTTCGCTTCCTTGGCGCCTGGGGTACTGGTTGCCGGCAAAATGGTTTCTGCTACTTCATTCAGTAATTCAATGTCTTTGGGTGTGAATGCCACCACATCGGAGGAGGCAGATTTACATCCGGATAAAAAAGCCTGTGAACCCAATATGGTACCTCCCAACAACAGCGCTACGCTGGATATTGCTTCTCTTCTGTTCATTGGTAATATTTTAGAGATTTTGTTTTTTAAGTTCAGATACTGCGAAATCTACTGCTCTTGCGGTGAATGCCATATAAGATAAAGATGGGTTTACGCAAGCTGCAGAAGTCATGAAGGAACCATCGGTTACAAATACATTGGGCGCATCCCAGATCTGGTTGTATTTGTTCACCACAGAGGTTTTTGGATCTGCACCCATACGTGCGGTACCCATTTCATGAATACCTCTTCCCAACACACCATTTCCTTCATAGCCCTGTACATCTTTTACGCCGGCATTGGTGAGCATTTCGATGGCATCGGCCTGCATATCCTTGCGCATTTTGAGTTCATTTTCTTTCAGCTCGGCATCTATCTTCAGTACATTCAGGCCCCACTTGTCTTTCACGGTTTTATCGAGGGTAACAAAATTGGCATGGTCTGGCAATACCTCACCAAAACCCATCATACCCATCGACCATCCGCCTGGCTCCAGCAGAGCATCTTTAAAGTCGGCGCCAATGGTTAGTTCGGCCACATCTCTGCTCCAGCCCGATCTGCTAGCGCCGCCCTGGTAACCAAACCCGCGGAGATAATTTCTTTTATCGCCGTTGATGTTCTGATACCTTGGAATATAAATTCCGTTGGCCCTGCGTCCGAAATAATATTTGTCATCGTAGCCATCCACTCTTCCGCCGGCGCCCACACCCAGGTGATGGTCCATGATATTGTGTCCGAGTTCACCACTGCTGCTGCCCAGTCCGCCTTCCCAAACATCGGTGGCTGAATTCATCAGAATCCATGCAGAGTTGAGGGTTGAAGCGTTCAGGAAAATGATTTTGGCATTGTATACGTAGGTCTTATTGGTTTCTGCATCCAGAATTTCTACACCAGTAGCTTTCTTCTTGTCTTTATCGTAAAGAATTTTGGTTACGATGCTCCATGGACGCAGGGTTAAGTTTCCTGTTTTCATGGCAGCTGGCAAAGTAGAAGACTGTGTGCTGAAATACGCACCAAACGGACATCCCAGCCAGCATTTGTTTCTGTACTGACAATTGGTTCTTCCTTCCAGCGGTTGGGTGATATTGGCGGTACGGCCAATGATCATAGCGCGCTGGTTTTTATAGTATTCCTTAATTCTTTGAGCGATATCCTTTTCCACACAGTTCATTTCCATGGGTGGCATAAACTGCCCGTCTGGCAACACAGCCAGTCCGTCTCTGTTTCCGCTGATGCCCGCAAATTTTTCTACATAATCGTACCATGGCTCAATTTCCTTATAACGCACGGGCCAGTCTACTGCAATACCATCTTTTGCATTGGCTTCAAAATCCAGATCGCTCCAACGATAGCTTTGACGTCCCCACAAGAGAGAACGGCCACCTACATGGTATCCGCGAAACCAGTCGTATCGCTTCACTTCAACATAGGGACTTTCCCGTTCGTCTACCCACATTTCGTAGGTCTGTTCGTTCAGCGGATAATCTCTGTTGCGCACAGGCTGTGCTGCAATCATTTCCTGTGTTTTTCTGCCATGGTGGGGATAATCCCAGGATTCCTTGTTGGCATTTACATAGTCTTTCACGTGCTCGATATTGCGTCCTCTCTCAAGCATCAATACCTTGAGCCCTTTTTCCGTAAGCTCTTTCGCAGCCCAGCCTCCGCTGATACCGGAACCGATCACAATTGCGTCGAAATTTTGTTCAGCCATGTTTAATCCGTTTGTTGGTTTAGGTGTATGTATTTGGGGTTTTTGTTTTGTTTATATATCGCAGATTGCTACGGCTTTTTTCAATGATGCCAGTTTGTCCTTTGCCGTGGGCATGAACTCCTGTGCCACAAAATCACTGAACCCTGTTGCCAGGATGGCCTTCATGATGGCCGGATAGTACAACTCCTGCGTTTCATCTATTTCATGTCTTCCAGGCACACCTGCGGTATGGTAATGTCCTATATAAGTATGATTATCGCGAATGGTGCGGATCACGTCTCCCTCATCTATCTGCATATGATAGATGTCGTAGAGCAGTTTGAAATTGGGTGAACCAATCCGCTTGCAGAGTTCCACACCCCACGCGGTCCGGTCGCACATATAATCCTTGTGATCTACCTTGCTGTTCAACAGTTCCATCTGAATGATGACGCCTTTTTGTTCGGCCAGCAACATGATTTGTTTTAATCCGATTGCAGCATGGTTCAATCCGGTTTCATCATCCATTCCATTGCGGTTACCGCTAAAGCAGATCAGGTTTTTGAAGCCGGCTTCGGCTACCAGATTAATGTGTTTGGTATAGTTGCTGATGAGTGTGGTGTGGTACTGGGGATCGTTCCAACCCTTTACCAGACTGATTTCTGCGCCATTGCACATACTGGAAACCATCCCGTGTTTTTTCAATGTGGCCCAGTCTGCAGGGCCTACCAGGTCTATTCCACGGATGCCTATTCTGGCTGCTTCTATACAGAGTTGCTCCACACTGAGTTCACTGAAACACCAGCGGCATACTGCGTGTTGTATATTGCCTTTCAGGGAAAAGGTTGCTGGGGTACACGATGCAACAGCAGGCGCAAGCGGAGACACTGCTATGGCAGCAGTTCCTGCTAATATATTTTTTATGGCATTCCTTCTGCCTGTTCTTTCTTTCATACTGCAATTGTGGACTAAATATAATGTTTGTTGTGTATTGGTTACATAACAATGTGTGCGGCGGTAGAAATAATCGGTGATTTTCTCTATTTTTAATGGCTCACCTAAATCAAATAAAAAAAATATACAATGGGAAGAAAATTACGCATGGGAATGATTGGCGGGGGGAAAGACGCATTCATCGGCGCCATCCACCGGTTAGCAGCCAATATGGATGGAAAAATTGAACTGGTGTGTGGTGCACTGAGCATCAACCCGGAGATTGCAAAGGAATCTGCTGAAATGTTGTTCCTGCCCAAAAACAGAACCTATCTTACGTATGAGGAAATGATTCAGAAGGAATCGGCCCTACCTGCCGGCGAACGCATGGATTTCGTTACCATTGTTACACCCAATTTTGCGCATTTTGCGCCAGCCATGATGGCCCTGGAACATGGCTTTCATGTAGTCATAGAAAAACCCATCACGTTCAGCCTCGATGAAGCCCTGCAACTGAAAGCCAAACTGGCCGAAACCGGACTGATCCTTTGCCTGACGCATACCTATTCAGGATACCCGATGGTAAAACAGGCCAAAGCCATGGTTGCCGATGGTGTACTGGGTAAAATCAGGAAGGTTTGGGTGGAATACCCGCAGGGATGGCTCAGCAAACTCAGCGAGCGCGAAGGCAATGCCGGTGCCGCCTGGAGAACAGACCCCAAGAAATCGGGCAAGAGCGGCAGCATGGGCGATATCGGAACACATGCGGCACACCTGGCAGAATACATTACCGGTGCTAAAATCACGCGGCTTTGCGCAGACCTCAATATTATGGTAGAAGGAAGAATGCTCGACGACGATGGCAGTGTACTGCTGCACTTCAACAATGGCGCTGCGGGCGTGCTGATGGCATCACAGGTAGCAGCAGGTGAAGAGAATGCGTTGAAGATTCGCGTATATGGCGAAAAAGGCGGTATTGAATGGGCACAAATGGAACCCAATACCCTGCTGGTAAAATGGCTGGATCAGCCTGCACAGATTTTGCGCGCGGGCAGCAACTATACCGACCGGCTCTCTTCTTATGCAACCTCCAATTGCAGAACTCCCGGTGGTCATCCGGAAGGTTACCTGGAAGCTTTTGCCAATATCTACCGAAACTTTACAGCTACTTTAACTGCAAGAATAGAGGGCACGACACCTTCTGCTGAAGCGCTGGATTTCCCTACCGTAGAAGACGGTATCCGTGGAATGGCGTTCATCGATAATGTTGTAGCATCGGCTCAGTCCGACTTAAAATGGACCGAATATAAAATTGGATAACTTATGACAAACATACAAGGACCGGGCATTTTTCTGGCCCAGTTTATGGGCGATACTGCTCCTTTCAATTCTTTGGCATCCATTTGTAAATGGGCAGCAGGGCTGGGTTTTAAAGGAGTGCAACTTCCCAGCTGGGATCCTCGTTGCATCGACCTGAAAAAGGCTGCGGAAAGTAAAACCTATGCAGATGAAGTAAAGGGTATTGTACAGGCAGCCGGCCTGGAAATCACCGAACTCTCCACCCATTTACAGGGTCAGCTGGTAGCAGTAAATCCGGCATACGACGCTTTGTTCGACGGATTTGCTCCGGAAGAATTGCGCGGCAATCCCAAAGCAAGAACCGAATGGGCTGTACAGCAACTGAAATATGCTGCCAAAGCTTCCCAGCACCTCGGTCTGAACGCACACGCCACATTCAGTGGTGCATTGCTCTGGCAAACTGTGTACCCCTGGCCGCAGCGTCCTGCAGGATTGGTCGAAGCCGGTTTTACCGAACTGGCCAACCGCTGGTTGCCCATTTTAAATGTATTTGACGAATACGGAATTGACCTCTGTTATGAAATTCATCCGGGTGAAGATTTGCATGATGGCGTTACCTACGAAATGTTCCTCGATAAAGTAAACCAACACAAAAGAGCCTGCTTACTTTATGATCCAAGTCATTTTGTACTGCAGTGTTTAGACTATAAAACTTACATCGATCATTATCATGAGCGTATTAAAATGTTTCATGTAAAAGATGCAGAATTTAATCCTACAGGTAAACAAGGCGTGTATGGCGGATACCAGGGTTGGACTGAACGTGCAGGCCGCTTTCGTTCATTAGGCGATGGGCAGGTAGACTTTAAATCTATCTTCAGCAAACTCGCGCAGTACAACTATTCCGGCTGGGCTGTAATGGAATGGGAATGTGCGTTAAAGCATCCTGAAACAGGCGCTGCAGAAGGTGCCCCTTTCATTCAGCAACACATCATTCGCGTAACCGATAAAACATTTGATGATTTTGCAGGAACAAGTAGTAATGATGATTTTAATCGGCGGATTTTAGGAATTTAAGAATAACTTTATCAGGTCATTTTTTTACCAAAAGAGCCCGCCAATTTTTCGGGTTCTGAAAAATCTTAGTGATTATGAAAAAGTATGCATTACTCCTTGCCATTACGGGCATGATTGCTGCCTGTGGCGGCGGTGAATCCAAATCCGGTTCTGAAGCTCCTGCATCCGATGCAGCAGCACCTGCTCCTACGGCTTCTGCTGCCAGTGACTTAAGCAGCAATCCGGATTATGTAAAAGGATTGGAACTGATCGGAAAATCAGATTGTCTGACCTGCCATAAAGTGAAAGAAAAACTGATCGGACCTGCTTATCAGGATGTAGCCAACAAATACGAGAGCAACGATGAAAACATCAAACTCCTCGCAGGCAAGATCATTCAGGGTGGTAAAGGTGTTTGGGGTGAAGTACCTATGACTCCGCATCCGCAGATTTCTGAGGAAGACGCCAGGCAAATGGTGAAGTACGTTCTTTTACTTAAAAAATAATTTTCATGAAGGGTTTCATAACCGGAGTCTTTGTCCTCATCATCAGCTGCTGCACTGCACAGTCTAAAAAACAGACCGGAGAATGGGTTTCATTGTTTGATGGCAAAACCACCAACGGCTGGCATACCTATGGCAAAAGCAGCGCAGGCGAAGCATGGATCGTCAACGACGGTGCACTTCATCTTGATGCAGGCAACAAAGACCTAAAGGGTGGCGACCTGGTGAGCGATGCTTCTTTCGGAAGCAACTTTCATTTGAAACTGGAATGGAAAATTGCGAAGAATGGAAACAGCGGCATCATGTTCTTTGTTCAGGACAATCCTGCTGCTTATAAATATGTGTGGCACACAGGGCCCGAAATGCAGGTACTCGACAACGACGGTCATTCTGATGCAAAAATTAAAAAACACCGTGCCGGTAACCTCTACGATCTGATTGAAGGCAAGGAAGGTGCTGTGTATCCGGTGGGCCATTGGAATCTGGCAGAAATCATCAGCTACAACGGCAAACTCGATTTTTTTCTGAATGGAGTGAATGTGGTTTCCTCTACTTATGGAAACGCAGACTGGAAAGCGCTGATTGCCGGAAGCAAGTTCAAAGACAAACCCGACTTCGGTAAAATTTTCTCCGGACATATTGCTTTGCAGGATCATGGAGATAAAGTATGGTTCAGAAACATCATGATTAAAAAACTATAACAATGCCACTGCCCGATGACGAGTACTTCATGCAGCAGGCATTGAAAGAAGCACAAGCTGCCTATGAGGCAGATGAGGTTCCCGTAGGGGCAGTAGTGGTATTAAACAATACCATTATTGCCCGGGGACACAATCAGGTTGAATTGCTGAACGATTCAACCGCACACGCTGAAATCCTTGCACTTACTTCGGCTTACAGTTCCCTTGGCAGCAAATACCTGCCGGATGCCTGTTTGTACGTAACAGTGGAACCCTGCATCATGTGCTGCGGAGCCATTTACTGGGGCAAAATCGGAAGAATTGTGTACGGAGCTTCCGACGAAAAAAACGGTTACAGGCACCTCACAAAAGAAAACTGGCCCTTTCACCCCAAAACCGAACTGGTATCGGGTGTTCTGGAGCACGAATGCGCATTTTTGATGAAATCCTTTTTCAGATCGAAGCGATAAAGCCCTTTATTTCGATTTCCGAAAGAAATCCCTCTCTTAACACCCCGTTCAACTTTAGTAAACTAAATTTGTTGAATACTATTTGTTCATCAAAAAATCATACGATATGTCATTTACACTAGCACCATTACCTTATGCACACGACGCACTGGAGCCGCATATTGATACCACTACCATGCAAATTCACCATGGTAAGCACCACCAGGCCTATGTAGATAACCTGAACAAAGCCGTTGCCGGCACACCCAACGAAGGAAAATCACTGGAAGAACTGGTGAAAGTGGCAGGTACCATCAGCCCTGCAGTACGCAACAATGGTGGCGGTCACTGGAACCATACATTTTTCTGGGAAAGCCTTGCACCCAACGCAGGTGGGGCACCTACAGGTGAACTGGCCGATGCCATCAACAGCGCATTCGGTTCTTTTGAAGCATTTAAAGAGAAATTTGCACAGGCAGGTATGACCCGCTTCGGTAGTGGCTGGGCCTGGCTGATTGTAAAAGACGGCAAACTGGAAGTGAGCTCCACTCCCAACCAGGACAATCCTTTAATGGATGTGGCAGAAGTAAAAGGAACGCCAATTTTAGGTGTAGACGTTTGGGAACATGCGTACTACCTGAAATACCAGAATCGTCGTGCTGATTACCTCGCTGCTTTCTGGAATGTGGTAAACTGGAATAAAGTGAGCAGCCGCTTCAGCGCAGCCAAATAAACTCCGGTAAATATTGTACTTTAGTCCCGCCCTGATTGGTGTATCAGGGCGGGATTTTTTTAACGACCCCTAAATGCATACAATGAAACAGTTCTTCTGCGGCGCATGCGCCATCATTTTACTGGCATCCTGCTCCGGCAACCAGAAAACAGTTATCGTCATGAGTAAAGGCAGTGCCGAAGTTAACCTGAATGCAGGTACAATCAAGGCAACAGATGGAGCCGGTCATGATGAAAAAACCGTGAAGATCAACAGTAAGAAAGTAAACTTTGCATTGACCACCCCTGTCGGCAACACCTCTGTAGAACTGGTAGAGAACGGTTTGTATGTAATTAACGTGAAGAACGACACCATCATCGGCAGTTATCAGCAATACAGCAGTGCAGACAAAGCACAAACCGTGATTTCTCAGGAGTCTTTAAAACAGAAGATTGATTCTCTGATCTTATTATCCGAAGGAAAGAATGTTTCCGCCGCCAACCGCAACTTTTTTATATTGCCCAATCAGGCCACTAAAATCACCGACAATGCCAATGCACAAGTGGTAGGACCTTATCACCAGATGCGCTCTGCCGAAAAGGTAGACGGTGTTGACCCTGAAATCTATCGTTTTTACAGCATTAAGGAAATCAGGGAAATGATTGTTCGGCTGCAGGCATTAACCGTTGCTCCTGCACCCAAGCCTTAATTGAACAATAGCTTACACTTAACCCGCCCGGGCTTTCATCAGGGCTTCTTTAAGGTACAGGATCCCATCCGGAACCTCCGCCTGGCCTGCATTTGCCAAGCCGTTTCAGGAGCAGCCAGCCTCCTTTAAAGAGTCCGTATTTTTTCAGGGCTTCCTCCCCGTATTGTGAACAGGTAGGCACAAAACGGCATTTAGGCCCCATTACCGGGGAAATAATGTACTGGTATATCTTAATGAAGGGAATCAAAACATAGCCCAGCAACCTGGTAACAGAAAAGGATGCAGATGGCCTGTCTGGTGTATTGCAACTGGCGCACATGGTTATGCTTTGTTTAGTTTTTCAATCAGTCGCTCCAGCACCTTGCCCATTGATTCTTTCAGCGGAGCGTATTCGGGCAGTTCTTTTCCGATGTATAGAAAAAAAACGGAAACATGTTGTTCTTCTTTTACAGCACCCTGCAGTGCCTGCTTTTGCGTGCGATAGGCTTCGCGCAGCAATCGCTTGATCCGGTTGCGCTGTACGGCTTTCCGGAAATTTTTTGAACTCACCCCCACACCGGCATTCACGGGTGTTTCCCGAACCATACCGGGCTCCACCCGATCCAGGGCATAAAACACTTTAACAGGAAATACTGAGAAGGATTTACCGCCCGTAAACAGGGATTCCAGGGCCTTGCGGCTCTTGAGTTTCTCTTGGCTGGAATAACTGTTGGGTGGGTTCATGTACTGCAAAACTAAAAAAGCCCCGTCACAAAGACGGAGCTTATATTTTTCGTTCGGCCCGAATCTTTTGCCGGGCTACGGTTTATTTCAATCCTTTTTCGCTGGAAACAGTCAGTTTCTTACGACCTTTCGCTCTGCGGCTTGCCAATACTTTACGGCCATTAGCAGATTCCATACGTTTACGGAAACCGTGAACGGTTTTACGACGACGCTTGTGTGGTTGGAATGTACGTTTCATTGATAACTAGTTTTACTAACCCTAAAATTTGGTTTCATTTCATTGCTTCAGTCACCATACTGCCGCTTGTGAAAGGACGGCAAAATTAGGTAATAATTTCTAATGACCCAACAGAATATGCTCCGAATTAAGGGGTTTACCGAAGAAAATTGCCCCGTTATGGTCAAAATCGGCGGTGGAATCGGTTGTACAGAACCGAATTTGCCCGTTGGTGGAACATTTTTCCGCTATTTCGGGGTGCCGCTGCAGGTAATCGGTCAGGCTGGATGCCACAATTGTACCCTGGGGCACTACCTGAATATGGGGTGGTAAATAAGCGCTGATCTTGGGTATCAGCAAGGGGTAATGGGTACAGGCCAGCAAGAAGGTATCGATCCGGGGATCCGTTGCCAGCAGATGGTCAATGTGTTTTTTTACAAAATAATCCGCACCCGGGCCATCGTATTCTCCATTCTCCACAATCGGCACCCACATGGGACAGGCTTCCTGGTACACATTGGCTTCGGGAAAAAAATGATGGATTTCCAGCAGGTAACTCTCGCTCTGCACCGTTCCGGTCGTAGCCAGTACACCAATATGGTTGGTTTTGGAATAGTTCCCGATCACCTCGGCGGTTGGCCGTATTACCCCCAGCACCCGTTTATGCGGTGCATATACGGGCAGGTTCTTTTGCTGGATATTACGCAGCGCCTTGGCAGATGCGGTATTACAGGCAAGGACCACCAGTTCACAGCCCTGTTCAAAAAACCATTGTACCGCCTCCCAGGTATACTGGTAAACCGTTTCGAATGAACGGGTACCATAGGGCGCCCGGGCATTATCGCCCAGGTAAATATAATCATACGAAGGAAGGGCTTCCACCAGTTCTTTTAAAATGGTCAGGCCGCCATACCCGCTGTCGAATACACCAATCGGTGCCTGTTTTACTGACATAGATTAAAGATACATCCAAAAAAAGACCCGTCTTCACAGACAGGTCTTTTCAAAATATACTGAGATGAAATTATCCTTTAGGTTTAGCTGTTGGCTTTGCTGCTGGTTTTGTAGGTGCTGCACCACCAACTGTGCCACCGGCTGCTTTCCATGCATCTTCTACTTCCCTAGTTAAAGGCAGCTTCAACTTAATAGCAACTCTTATAGCCAAATTATCGAGTAGTGGCTTTTGAGCATATATAGATAATGATTGTTCATTAAGCACATAAGTATACTTATGTTCATCCATTACAGCTTTTAGAGCTTCTGCAATTCTCTGTCTGTAAGGAAACAAGAGTTGCTCATACTTTGCTTCTTCCATTTGCTGTTGATACTGCTGCCAGTTCACCAGCTTATAACGCAATTGCAAGATTTCACGGGTAGCCAGTTCCCTTGCTTTGGCAGGCATGGTAGCAGAATCTTTTTTGAAGATGCTGTCTCTGCGCTGGAAATCAGCAAGAGTGTACTTGTATTCTTCCTGTAAGGAATCCAGACGATAGCTGTTGATCAGGGTATCAATTTTACTGATTCCAGGGAACAAAGAAAGAATCAATTGCTCATCAAGATATCCGATTTTTGTTGCTTGTGCACTAGCGCTATTATTCAAAAAACCCGCCGCAAAAAACGCACACACTAAAAGGAATTTTTTCATTGTAATGAAATTTATTGTTTGTTGTTGATTGACTAAAATTTAATCCCCATTTCCCTCAGCACTTCATCGCTCTTGTCTAGCTTGGGGTCGGCAAATATAACGGTAATTCCTTCACTTTT
>JAQTZD010000048.1:3360-21525 GCA_028687975.1 Sediminibacterium sp. | reverse complement strand
ACGATTTTATAGTTAACAGTGATATTGTCACCTGCTTTAAACTTAGGATGCTCTTTGCCAGCTGTTAACTGGGAATGTACAAACTGAACTGCTGCGTTCATAACTTTTAATTTTTGCGGACGGCAAAGGTAGTGAAAAAATCAGAATTCCGAAACCAATTCTGTATTTTTTTACCTGGCAACGTTTACAGCCCTTTTTTCTCTGATTACGGTTACTTTAATTTGACCGGGATAAGTCATTTCTGTCTGGATCTTCTGTGCAATTTCGAAGCTCAGCTTATCGCTGTCTACGTCGGTTACCTTATCGGCCTCCACAATCACGCGTAACTCACGTCCCGCCTGAATTGCATAGGCTTTTTCCACTCCCTGATAAGCCAGGGCCAGGTTCTCCAGATCCTTGATCCTTTGCAGGTATTGCTGCATGATTTCCCTTCTGGCTCCGGGCCTGGCACCACTGATGGCATCGCAGGCCTGGATGATCGGAGAAATCACATAAAGCATCTCCATTTCGTCGTGGTGGGCGCCGATGGCATTCACCACAGCCGGGTTTTCCCCGTATTTCTCGGCCAGTTTAGCGCCTAAAAGGGCGTGGCTGAGTTCGGTTTCCTCATCGGGAACCTTACCAATATCGTGTAAGAGACCTGCTCTTTTAGCCAGTTTGGGGTTCATACCCAGTTCAGCGGCCATAATTCCACAGAGATTGGCGGTTTCACGGCTGTGCATCAACAGGTTTTGACCATAGGAAGACCTGAAACGCATTTTACCTACGATCCGGATCAGTTCCTTGTGCAGGCCATGGATACCCATTTCAATGACGGTTCTTTCTCCGATTTCCATTACCTGCTCTTCCAGCTGACGGCGGGTTTTTTCTACCACTTCCTCAATACGGGCAGGGTGGATACGGCCATCTGCTACCAGACGCTGTAAGCTTAAGCGGGCAATTTCTCTTCTGAGCGGGTCAAAAGAAGACAGGATGATGGCCTCTGGTGTATCGTCTACAATCAGGTCTACACCTGTTGCAGCTTCAATGGCACGTATGTTACGGCCTTCACGACCAATGATCTGACCTTTGATTTCGTCTGTTTCCAGGTTAAATACGGTAACAGTATTTTCGATCGTCTGCTCGGCAGCGGTACGCTGGATAGACTGAATAACAATTTTGCGGGCTTCCTTATTGGCCTTTTGCTTGGCTTCTTCGATGATCTCCTGCTGTAAAGCCAGGGCCTGGGAATGTGCTTCCTGTTTCAGGCTTTCAATCAGCTGGCTCTTGGCTTCTTCTGCGCTCAGACCCGCGATTTTTTCCAGCCTGCGGATATGCTCTTCCTGGTGTTTTTCCAGTTCGGTGCGTTTGTGGTTAACCAGCTCAATCTGACGGTTCAGGTTCTCCTTAATAGCCTCATTTTCCTTCACCTGCTTTTCTATTGCAGCTTCCTTTTGGTTGATGGAAATCTCTTTCTGCTTGATTCGGTTCTCTATATCGCCGATTTTGCGATTTTTTTCGAGAATTTCTTTGTCGTGCTCCGCTTTGAGCTGAACAAAACGCTCCTTGGCCTCTAACTGTTTCTCTTTTTTAACGGTTTCGGCCCTGAGTTCTGCTTCTTTGAGGATAGTTTGCGCTTGATTTTCAGCGTCTTCAATCTGTTTTTTTGTGTTTTTAGCGAAAATAAATCTACCCGCTACTACACCTATAATCAGTGATATTGCACCAATTAGTATTGAAATTATTGCTTGATCCATGTTGTTGGCAAGGGTTTAAAAAGTTCACAATCCTATTTATCCTATCACATCTCATCTTTTGATAATAAATGGTGATATCCACGAAGATAATTAATCTGTGGGAAGATTGAAAGACGAACTTTAGCCGGCCAGCTGTCTTATTATATGAAAATTATATATGGATTGGCCGGATTAACTGAAAGCTCTGGCGATTATTGTGGATTTTCGGCCAGGACCTTATCGATCATTTTGCTCAGTTCGGAGAGTTTTTGAACTGTATCGTTCCATTGAACGGGTTTTGAGCCTGCTTCTTTTTGTTCGGTCACAAACCAGATCAGTACCATTGCGATATAGTCCTGCATGTCTTTTCCGGCAAACTGTGTCTTAAATTCAGCAATTTTGTCGTTGATCAGGGAGGCAGATTTACGTACCATCTCCTCATCGGCCGGTTCTATTTTCAACCGGTAGCTCCGGTCGGCAATCACAATATTTACGGGGATCAGTTCGTGCATAATATCAGGCATGCAGCAATGCCAGGCATTTGTCTATTTCTCTGAGATAGGTGTCTATTTTTTTCTGCAACCGGGCTTTTTCGGCTTCGTCGCGACTACCACCGGTTAACTGAACGGCGGCAACTTTCTCTTCCAAGTGTGCCAGCTGATCAGCTTTTTTCTGCTGTTCGGATTGCAACACAGCAATATCTTTCTGCAAACGGCTGTTCTCCTTCTGCAGCTGTCGGTATTCCCTGATCAGCAGCTGCAGTTTTTCCTGCAGGAGGTCCATATTGGTGTTGAGGTTAATCATTATTTTCTGATTTCAGCTTGTACTTCTTTTTCGAAACTCTGGATCAGTTTACCCATCATGCCATCGATCTCCTTATCCGTTAAGGTTTTGCTGTCGTCGGAGAAGGTGAAGCTGATGGCCATGGATTTTTTGTCCTTACCCAGTTTTTCACTTTCAAAAATATCAAACAGCTGTACCTGCTGTAGCTTAGGCAATTTAACGGATTGAACCGACTTTTCAATGGCTGCGTAGGTAACCGCTTTATTGACCACCAGGGCAAGATCCCTTTGTACTGCAGGGAACTTATTGACTTCTTTGTACACGATCTTCTTTTTCTGAACCGCTTTTAACAGTTGGCTGAACGGAAGCTCCAGCATAAACACCGGCTGTTTCAGGTCAAATGCCTGTAATTTTTCGGGGCTCACGGTAACCAGGGTGCCGATGGCATGCTTATCTGCATACAGGCCAACTGTGCCGGGTTGGTCCGCCTGTTCTTCAAAGCGGATATTGCCCAGTCCACACCACTGCAGCAGTGCGGTGGACAGTCCTTTCATATAAAAGAAATCCATTGCGGCAGCCTTGCTTCTCCATCCCTCATCGTGGTTGTTGCCGGTTACAAACAGGCAGAAATATTCCTGCTCTTCAAATGCATCCGCTTTGGTACGATAGGTTTTACCAAATTCAAACAGCTGCAGGTTGTTGTTTTTCCTGTTCAGGTTATAGGCAATGGTTTCCAGTCCGCTTTCCAGCATAGAAGGTCTCAGAACATCCAGTTCGGCGCTGAGGTTGTTCATCATTTTCACAGTAGAGTCCAGCGTGGCTTCGTTGAAGTATTTGCTGTTGGTGATGGAGTTAGTAACGATCTCTGTAAATCCTTTACCCACCAGAAAGCCGGCGATTTTCTCGCGCAGGTTTTCTTTGATGCCGATCTTTTCCACGGCAGGGCTGATGGTAATGGTTGTAGGGATTTCTACATTGTCCAGCCCGTCGATGCGCAGAATTTCTTCCACAATATCTGCCGGGATACTGATATCCGGTTTGCTGTAAGGCACTTCCACCATCAGTTCATCAATGCCTTCTTTCACAATATCAAAGCCCAGCGAAGTCAGTATTCTTTTCACCTTATCGGGATGATAATTTTTGCCACTGAGCTTTTTGAGGTAATGGTATTTTATGGTAACCGTAGTTCTGGGTTTGGGATCGGGGTAGAGGTCGATCAGATCGCTGCTGATTTCTCCGCCGGCTACCTCTTTAATCAACAGGGCTGCACGTTTCAGTACATTCACCGTATTGGAAATATCAATTCCTTTTTCGAACCGGGTAGCGGCATCGGTTCTTAATCCGTGGCGCAGGGAAGTTAAACGGGTGCTGATGGAATCAAAGCAGGCGCTTTCCAGGAAAATAGCGGTAGTGTTTTCGCTGACCCCGCTTTTTGCACCGCCAAATACACCGGCAATGCACATACCTTCGCTGGCGTTGCAGATCATCAGATCGTTCTGGTGCAGTTTTCTTTCCTTACCGTCGAGTGTAACAAAAGTGGTATTGGCCGGAAGGTTCTTAACAATGATTTTATTTCCTGTAATGGCAGCCATGTCGAATGCATGCAATGGCTGACCGGTTTCGTGCAGGATAAAATTGGTGATGTCTACGATATTGTTGATGCTGCGCTGGCCGATGGCTGTGAGCTTGTTCACCAGCCATTCCGGAGAAGGCTTAACTGTAACGCCGGTGATGGTTACACCTGCATAACGCGGACAGGCAGTTGTATTTTCTACCACCACTTCAACAGGGGTGTTTTTATTATCGGGTTTAAAGCTGTTGCTGAACGGGGATTTTACCCTTGCCTCGCCCTGGTGGTGGGTGAGATAAGTACATACATCTCTGGCAACGCCCATATGACTCATGGCGTCCATTCTGTTCGGGGTAAGCCCGATTTCATAAATCCAGTCGGAATAAGGATTGAAGTATTCGGCGGCAGGGGTACCCGCAACTGCAGAATCCGGCAGAACAATAATGCCGGCATGACTTCCGCCGATGCCGATTTCGTCTTCTGCACAAATCATTCCCTGGCTCTCTTCCCCGCGGATTTTGGCCAGTTTCATGGTCAGTGGTTCACCATTCTGCGGGTAGATGGTAGTACCTACTGGCGCAACCACTACTTTCTGACCTTTGGCCACATTGGGAGCCCCGCATACGACTTTCAGCGGTGTTTCACTCCCTGTATTTACCAGGGTGAGTTTCAGTTTATCTGCATTGGGGTGTTGGTTGCATTCCAGTACCTCTCCAATCACCAGTCCGGCCAATCCGCCTTTGATCTTCTCATATTGTTCCAGGCTTTCCACTTCCAGTCCTATGGAGGTCAGGATTTTAGATAACTGGGAAGGGTCGATGGGTTCCGGTAAATATTCACATAACCAATTGTAACTAATTGTCATACTTGCTGCTGCTTAATAAGTCAGCAAAAATAAGGGTTATCGCTCATGGACTAGTTAAGAAATTAACCTGAAATGAACCGCTGCTTCCGGAAATTTCTTTCTTCACACCGTTTTGTGAATTTCCCGAAATAAAAGCGCAAAACTTTTGAATTTGGGGGATAAGCATAGTAAATTGTGTGGATAGGGGTGGTTTTGCTGTTAATAAGCGCTTAATTACCTGTGGAATAATATTGATTGGTAAAAAATTTCAGCGGGCAGCCAGTTCCGATTATATTCGCTCCCCTTTGCCACTTCCGAAACAATTTGATAACAAAGAATTCATTCGGAAAAGTTGGATAACTGGTATTACTAACCGATAAGTACGAACTGACCAATGGATATTACGAGCTTAAATAAAGACCGGAAAAGGAGAAAATCTTCTATTGACCTGAGCACCATGGTGTACGGAAAAGTACCCCCGCAGGCCAAAGAACTGGAGGAAGCTATTTTGGGTGCACTGATGCTGGAAAAAAGTGCTTTCGATACCGTGTCGGAAATTATTAAGCCGGAGTGTTTTTATGTGGATGCACACCAGCATATATTCAAAGCCATGCAATCGCTGCAGCAGAAGAGTGTGCCGATCGATATTCTCACCGTAGTGGAGGAACTCAAGTCGCAGGAATTGCTGGATGTGGTGGGCGGCCCTTATTTTGTTACCAAGCTCACCAATTCGGTGGTTTCTACTGCCAACATTGATGCGCATGCCAGAATTGTGCTGCAAAAATTCATTCAGCGGGAATTGATCCGCATCAGCGGTGAAATCATCGGAGATGCTTACGAAGACAGCACCGATGTATTCGATTTGCTGGATGAGAGCGAAACCAAGATGTTCAACATCACCAACAACTACCTCAAAAAGAACTTTGAAGATATTGGCAACATATTGGTGGAAGCCATTACCCGGATAGATGAACTCAGAACCAAAACAGAAGAAATTTCGGGTGTGCCCAGCGGATTTGCTTCGCTGGACCGCGTAACTTATGGCTGGCAGCCAACGGATCTGGTGATTCTTGCAGCACGTCCTGCCGTGGGTAAAACCGCCTTTGCGCTGAACCTGGCCCGTAATGCGGCGCTGCATCCCACCAAACCGGTGGGGGTTGGTTTCTTCTCCCTCGAAATGAGCGCTGCCCAGTTGGTACAGCGTATTTTAAGTGCGGAGAGTGAAATCAAAATGGAAAAAATCAGCCGGGGTAAACTGGAAGATTATGAATACCAGCAGCTGCACAGCAAGGGGATTAAGAAATTAGAAAATGCGCCTTTATACATTGATGATACAGCGGCACTGAATATTTTTGAATTCAGGGCCAAGGCAAGAAGAATGGTGAACAAACACAAAGTGGGCATCATCATTATCGACTACCTGCAGCTGATGAGCGGAAGCAACGACCGGGGAGGAAACCGGGAGCAGGAGATCAGTAATATTTCCCGTAACCTCAAGGCCCTGGCCAAGGAGCTGAAAGTGCCCATCATTGCACTCAGCCAGTTGAGTCGTGCCGTGGAAACCCGTAAAGAAAGCAAGATGCCTCAATTGAGTGACCTTCGTGAATCGGGTGCAATTGAACAGGATGCTGATATGGTCATGTTCATTTATCGTCCGGAATACTACGAGGTAATGAACAATGAAATGGGCGAGAGCACCAGTGGTGAAACCCATATTCGTATTGCGAAGCACAGAAACGGTTCCCTGGAAACAATCAAGCTCAGAGCCAAACTGGAGATACAGAAATTTGAAGAATGGGAAAGCGATGGTGGTCCGGGCGGAAGCTGGAAGCCCATTACACCCAATCTTCCTGCATCCGGTGGTGGCATGGGCGAAGGCGGCGCAGCGCTTTACATTCAGAAAGGCAGCAGGATGAACAGTGGCAGTGATTTCGACGAAGGCCTCGATCAGGATGCACCTTTTTAACGGCTATAGACATTGTATGGACATTCCTTTTTTCTTTGAAGCCGACCTTCCTGCGAACCCGGTACATTTTACGCTTTCCCCGGAAACCAGCAAGCATTGTGTACAGGTGTTGCGGATGCAGCCGGGCGAGACCATTGTATTAACCAATGGCGCCGGCCTGAAATATGATGCCGTTATCCTCACTGCCGACAAACGGCAAACGGTTGTAACCCTGTCCAATCCTGTTTTTTTACCACGCCCGGAACCGGTTACCACCATTGCAATTTCATTTGTTAAGAATCCAGCCCGTATGGAATGGTTTCTCGAAAAAGCAGCTGAAACCGGCGTTTCTGCAGTATATCCGATCATTGCATCCCGCACGGAACGCACCCATTTTAAAGCCGAACGCTGGGAAAATATTATTGTGTCTGCCATGCTGCAAAGCAGGCAGGTATGGAAAATGCAGCTGCACCAGCCGGTTGAACTGGATGGGCTGATCCGGCAAAAAACTGAAGGGCTTTCTCTGATTGCACATTGCGACAACGGAGCAAAGCAAAACATCCAATCGCTCAATTTACCCCCTGTACGGATGATTTTGATCGGTCCCGAAGGAGACTTTACGCCCGAAGAAATTGATACGGCCCTGCGTTTCGGATTTCAGCCCGTAACACTGGGCAATACAAGACTCAGAACGGAAACTGCGGGACTGGCGGCAGCTGTTTTGTTGCAAAATCTTTAATCGGATAAAGAACCTGTAACTTTGTGGTATGCTCAGAAAGTTCCTTATAGCCCCTGCCTGCATAACGGTATTGTTCTATACCTGTGCCTGTGCAGACAGTCCGGTACCTGCTGTACAGCGCGATACAACCATCACGGTAATCACTGCTTTTAACGAACTGTTTATAGACAGTACTTACCTGGATAGCTTCCTTTTGTCGCAACATCCATATAAAAGCTATACAAAGCAATACAGGGATTTTTATACCTCAAGGAATTATGAATTTGCCTGGTTCGATTCTTCCGGTCTGGCAGAGCAGGCGCATAACTTTTATAACCTGCAAAACAACTACATTGCCACATCCGGAGACAGTTCGCTTTACAATGATCCCCTGCATCAGTTGTACGACAGCATCAGCGCCCAGCCGATCATATCGGGATTGATGAAGCAACAGGTACTGCAATTGGAAATGATGTTAACCGGTCAGTTTTTCCGTTTTGCTGCTCAGCAGTACAAAGGCGCCGGAATCAATCCGGCAGAACTGGGCTGGTACATTCCCCGGAAAAAAATTGATCTGATCGCATTGCTCGATTCGGTGATTCAAAACGGAAAAGATGATCCGGAACATTATATCCATATCAATCGCTTGTACAAATCGCTGGAAGCAGAACTGGCCCACTATATTGAACTGGAAAAGAAAGAAGTAAAACAACTGATTCCCCGCTTGAAGAAACCTGTAAAAAAAGGAGATTCTTCTTTGGTGGTTCCCCTGGTAAAAAACAGACTGGCTTTGTTACAGGGCGACCTGTTTGCCAACAACAGCAACCGCTTTGATGCCGATCTGGAAGAAGCGGTGAAAGCCTATCAGCGTCGCAATGGTCTTTCGGAAGACGGGATTATCAGCAATGGAGTAATAGATGAACTGAATGTACCGTTGAAGAAAAGAGTACAGCAGATTCTCGTGAATATGGAACGCGCCAGGTGGCTGCCTGTGCAACCCGGTTCTAATTTTGTGATGGTAAATATTCCGGAGTTCAAACTGCATGTGCTGAACAAAAGCCGGCAGGAACTGGAGATGAAAGTGATTGTTGGATCTGCCCTGCACAATACAGTCATTTTTACGGCGCAACTCCAGTACATTGTATTCAGTCCTTATTGGAATGTTCCACCCAGCATTACCCGAAAAGAAATATTGCCGGCTATCAGAAGAAACAGCAGTTACCTGAGCAGAAATCACATGGAGGTAACCGGTTATGTGAACGGACTTCCGGAAATCCGCCAGAAGCCGGGAGAACATAATTCACTGGGTCTGGTGAAATTCCTTTTTCCGAATAACTACAATATTTACCTGCACGACACGCCGGGTAAACACCTGTTTAATCAGACTGGAAGGGGGTTCAGCCATGGTTGTATCCGCATTGAGGAACCCAAAAAATTTGCGGAATACCTGTTGCAGGATGAACCAGAGTATACCAGTGAAGTGATCGACAGCCTCATGCACCTGGGTAAGGAAAAATGGGTGGTGCTGAAAAAAACACTGCCTGTGTTTTTGGTATATTTTACAACCTGGGTAGATCAGGAGGGCGTGCTGAATTTCAGGAAAGACATTTATGGTCACGATGAAAAGATGATGAAAAAACTGTTCAACAATTAAACAGGTTAAGGATGAAGATAATTGAGGTAAAAGATCCCAAAACCGTTCGCGAATTTCTGGAAGTGAATGCGATCATGAATGCAGGAAATCCTGCGTATATCCGTTCGCTCGACAACGAAGTGAACGATGTATTTGACCCGGCCAAAAACAAAAGCCATAAATACGGAGAGGCAAAACGCTGGATTGCCCGCTCTAAGGAAGGTGTTTTACTGGGAAGGATAGCCGCTTTTACCAATGAAAAGTACATCAATAAGGGTACTGAATTCAAAACAGGCGGAATTGGTTTTTTCGATTGCATCAACGACCAGGACACAGCCAATGCATTGTTTGATACAGCCAAAAACTGGCTGGAGGAAAAAGGAATGGAAGCCATGGACGGGCCGATTAATTTCGGCGATCGGGATAAATGGTGGGGGTTGATGATAGAAGGATTTGAAAGTGAACCAATGTATGGTATGTCTTATAATCCTCCTTATTATCAGGCGCTTTTTGAAGGGTATGGATTCCGGGATTATTACAACCAGTATTACTATTACATGAATGTGGATGATCCCCTTCCCGAAAAATTTCCGGAGCGTTATGCCAAGTTCAACGGCAAGCCCGGATACAGTGCAAAGCATGTAAAGCTGAGTCAGCTGGAAAAATATGCGGGCGATTTTGCTACGGTGTACAATGCGGCCTGGGCGCAACATGGAGAGGCGAAAGAAATTACCAAAGAACAGGTCATGAAGCTGTTCAATAAAATGAAACCCATCATGGATGAGCGGACAGTGTGGTTTGCCTATTATAAAGAAGACCCTATTGCCATGTTCATTAATATTCCCGACCTGAACCAGTATTTTAAATATTTCAATGGTAAGCTGGGCTGGTTTCAAAAGTTACAGCTCATGTGGATGAAATACAGGGGAATGAATAAGCGACTTACCGGTCTTGCTTTTGGCGTAGTGCCCAAATACCAGTCGCTGGGAGTGGACAGTTACCTGATTTATGCAGCCGGTTTGCTGCTGCAGGGAAAAGGATGGTATTTGCAGTATGAAATGGGTTGGGCAGGCGACTGGAATCCCAAAATGGTGAATATATACAAGAGCCTGGGAGGTAAGCAGAGCAGGCGGATGATCACTTTCCGTAAAATCTTCAACGACCGGTATCCTTTCGAAAGACATCCGGAGATGGACTATAAATAAGTTATATTGCAACCTGTTTCTATGGAGAATTTCATTGTATCAGCACGAAAATACCGTCCCCAGAACTTCAATACTGTTGTGGGGCAGCAGCATATTACCACTACTCTCAAGAACGCTATCAAAAATCACCAGTTGGCGCATGCTTTCCTGTTTTGTGGCCCAAGGGGAGTAGGTAAAACAACCTGTGCCAGGATTCTGGCCAAGACCATTAACTGTACCCATCAAACACCCGATGGGGAGGCTTGCAATGTGTGCAACAGTTGTTTATCTTTCGATGCGGGTACCTCTATGAATATCCACGAGCTGGATGCTGCCAGCAACAACTCAGTAGACGATATCCGGGCATTGGTTGAACAGGTCCGCTTTGCTCCACAGGCCGGAAAATACAAAGTATATATTGTGGATGAGGTTCACATGCTCAGTGCAAGTGCATTCAATGCATTTCTGAAAACACTGGAGGAGCCGCCACCCTATGCCATTTTCATTTTGGCAACAACTGAAAAACACAAGATTCTTCCAACCATATTGAGCCGCTGTCAGATTTTTGATTTCAAAAGAATCACCAACAACGACACGGTAGAACACCTGCAGGAAATAGCAGACAAGGAGCATATCCGTGCAGAAAAAGCCGCGTTGCAGGTAATAGCGCAAAAGAGCGAAGGTTGTATGCGCGATTCCTTAAGTATCCTGGACAAGATCGTGAGTTTCACCAATGGAGAACTCACTTATCAGAATACGCTGGAACACCTGAATATCCTGGATGAAGATTATTTCTTCAAATTACTGGATTGCATGCAGCAACAGGATATGGCCGGCGCCATGGTATTGTATGATGAGATCAACCGGAAAGGATTTGAAGGAGACCTCGTCCTCAATGGATTAGCCGAATTCATCCGAAACCTGCTGGTATGCAAGGATGCCAAGTCTGCAGCATTGCTGGAGGTGGTGGAAGGGATGCGGCAAAAGTATATAGCTGTCGCAGACAAAACATCCATTTCTTACCTGGTAAGTGCCTTGAATGTTTTGAATGAGGCGGAGATCAATTTCAAAATGGCCCGCAACAAACGCCTGCATGTGGAACTGGCCCTGATTAAACTGAGTTTTCTGCAACAGGCTATTGAACTGGCAACAGATAAGGGTGCTGTTGTAAAAAAAAAACGGATTGACGGGCCAATAGCTTTCCGTACAAAAACCATCCAGCCCTTGGCACCTCCTGTTCCAGCGGGTGCAACACCTCCGGTGGTAAAAGGGCCTGCAAATTCGGCCACAGCGACTCAACCCCAGGCAAAACTTTATATGGAGTCTCCTGCAGCAACAAAGCAGGTGCATTCCGGTACTACCAATACAGTTGCACAGGCCCAGCCAGTGACCAGCACGGGCGGAAAGAAAAATCTTCTGGAGGCATTGCGCGAAAAAGTTGGATCCAGTTACGATATCCAGGAAGTAAAAGAAGCAGTGCCGCTTGAGATTGGCAAACTGCAAGAATTCTGGGACGAATACACCACCGGGCTCGAAAAGCAGTTGAAACACTCAGCAGCCGGAACCTTTAAAATTGCCAGTCTGGAAATTGAGTCGGATATCCATTTTACTGTTTCCGTTTCCGCCATTACCGCCCAGAAATTTGTGGAGCAGGAAAAGCTTGAATTGCTGGAACAGATTCATAAACTCTTCAACAACCGGGCAATCAACTTCACTGTACTGGTAGCCGCCGGTGAAAAAGAGGATGTTCCACTGCACATGAAATTGAACAGTAAACAAAAATATGAGCGGATTGCTGAACAATTTCCCCTGCTTCGTGAACTAAAGGAGAAACTGCGTTTGGAAATTGATTATTGATCGGTACATTGTGTATCAATCATCATTCCATGAATCGCATCATTTTTACAACCCTGCTGCTCCTGCTTGCAGACATTCTTTGCGCCCAACCAAATTACTCCAGCCTGAGTCCAGAAGAAGCTGCCCGAAAAGCAGGTAAGGAAAATAAGCTGGTCATGATGGTAGTTAATGCTGAAAAATGTACACAATGCAACCAGGTAGCCAATATGGGACTTGCTGCTGCAAGACCGGCCATCGACAGTACTTGTATTTTGATTCAACAGCCCCATCTCCCTGCAACAATTATCGCGGATAATCCTTTTTTCATAATACCGAAGGAGTTCTTTGGGGTCGTTTTTCTGAACCCCTCTTTGGATATTTTGTATGTAATGAATTCCAGCAGCTCTTTTGGATATAATTATATTTCCGCTATCCATAACGCACAGGCTGCGGCACGCAGTCAATCGGCTTCTTTCAGCGAGTTAAAGCATCAGTATTATAATAAGCTGGGGGATTTTATGGTTATCAGGCAGTTGATTGATAAAGTGATCAGTGCAAAGCTGGAGCCAACAGTGGAGATTATCAATGAGTTAACCCGGAAAGCACCGACAGATTCGGCCGGTTCCGTTTCCTTTTTACAATATGTTCTGAAAACTGCGCCAGGTGTGGGATCTTTTGCACAGCAATATGCAGAAAAAAACAGAGACAACTACATGATGGCCTGGTGGAGAATGACTTTAACTGAACGAACTACCATTAATCAACGAATTGCATATAAGTCAATGCAGAAAGCAATTGACGAAAAAAACCTGAATTATGCTTACCAGGTGGCTGGGTTCAGACAGCGGACTTATACCGATAAGCCAGAGGATGGAGCTAAGGCCAATATGCAACTGATGCTTCAATATTACAAAGGGATTGGTGATACGGCTAATTATATGCGTAATGTGTTTTCTTTTTATGATAATTTTTATATGAATGTAAAGCCGGAAGATATCCGGAAACAGGATGCTGAAAGCCTTAAATCACCGCGATTGCCCGATAGTGTACAGCAAAAAATAATGACTGATGCAATCAAGAAGAAACCAATGTATGTTCCAAGGCTAGTAAGCTATGCGCCGAAAGCACAATTTTATGCTGCTGCATTGAATGAGGGCGCGTGGACAGTATATTCCTATTCGAAGAATCCGCTGTATATCAATAAGGCTTTACTGATGGCCAGACGAGCGCTGGAGTTTTATGAAACTGCAGAAACCATGGATACTTATGCCCGGTTATTGTATAGAAACGGAAACAAAGAAGAAGCCATTTCCTGGGAAGACAAAGCCATTGCGTTGAAGAAGTCCAGAATGCTTCCTGCAACTGAATTTGAGCAGGTAGTCAGGCTAATGCGCGAAGGAGCTGCAGCAATTGATTAGAAGAATCAACGTTTGGATTTCTTTTTACAGGCGGTACAAACCACAAAAATATTTTCTGCCAACTTGGGGCTTACACTGATCCGTTTACCATTGACTTCTATTTCGATTAAATCGTCATATTCATGGCGGGCCAGTACTTTGATGGTTTTAGTGATGGCCAACCCCAGCTGGTCCACGTATTTTAAAAACGGAGAGCTATTATCTTTCACACCGGTCATTTTACACTGGTGTCCTACCAGTTCTTCAGCAAGTGTATGCTGGTGCAAAATCAGCAATTCTCCTTTTGCGTTGGGAATCGGATCTCCATGCGGATCGGAAACCGGATAATTGAGCAACTTATCCAGCTGGTCGATTAGTTTTTTGCTTTGAATATGTTCCAGCTGTTCGGCTACTTCGTGTACTTCGTCCCAGCTGAATTCCAGTTTTTCGAACAGGAAGGTTTCCCATAAACGGTGCTTCCGGATCACCTCAATCGCAATCTTTCTTCCTTCTTTGGTGAGCGAAGACTTGCCATACTTTTCGTATTTAACCAGCTTTTTCTCTTTCAGTTTCTTCAACATGTCGTTGACCGTAGCTGGCTTAACGCCCAGATGTGCGGCCAGTTCATTGGTGCCGGCTTCCTCTTTCAGGGCCGTTTCAACCGTAAGTTGAAAGAGTGATTTCAGGTAATTTTCCTCTGTAAATGAAAGCATTAGAACAAATGTAAGCATATTTATGAAACTTAATTTGTTAGGTAAGTCTAACAAATATAATTTTACCCGCATAACATTAGGATATGCGAGTAGGTTTAATAACAGGATTTCTGCTGTTTTTTGCAGCAAGCGCTTGGGGAATGCAAAGGGATACGGCTCAAAAAAGTCCGGATAGCTTGTACCTGCATGGATCTCCCATCGATCGAATACTGCACGAAGTGGTGGTGACCGGTACGCTCAAGGAAGTGCGTCGCATGGAGAGCCCGGTTCCTGTAGAAGTGTACAGCCCCGCTTTTTTCCGAAAGAATCCCACCTGTAATATTTTCGACGGCCTGCAGCAGGTGAATGGGGTAAGGCCCCAGACCAATTGCAATGTGTGTAATACCGGTGATATCCGGATCAACGGGTTGCCGGGTGCATACACCATGTTGTTGATAGATGGAATGCCGATTGTAAGTAGCCTTTCTACTGTGTATGGTTTATCCGGAATACCTAATGCATTGATCGAAAGAGTAGAAATTGTGAAAGGCCCGGCTTCTTCTCTTTACGGAAGCGAAGCCATAGGCGGGTTGATCAATATTATCACCAAAAAGAATGCAACTGCACCGCGTGTATCGGCGGATCTCATGGGTACGACCTGGGGAGAGTGGAATGCAGATCTTGGCTTCAAACTGAAAGCAGGGGAGAAGGCCAGTGTATTAACAGGCATCAATCATTTTAATTTCAGCCGGATATACGATCAAAACAAGGATGGGTTTACAGATATGGCTTTGCAGAAACGACTTTCTGTTTTTCAGAAATGGAGTTTCAACCGAAACTCCAACCGTGTATTCAATATCGCTGCCCGCTATTTTACCGAGGACAGATGGGGCGGGCAAACCAACTGGAACAAGCATTTCCGTGGCGGAGACAGCATTTATGCAGAAAGCATTTATACCAACCGCTGGGAACTGATTGGCAATTATCAATTGCCCGGTAAAGAAAAATTATTGCTGGATTTTTCCTTCAACAGCCATCAGCAAGACAGCCGCTACGGCACCAGTTCCTACAATGCACACCAACGCGTTTCCTTTGCACAGCTTACCTGGGACAAAACAATTCGCCGGCACGATTTACTCGCAGGTCTTGCAGCCCGTTATACATATTACAACGACAATACACCTGCAACAGCTTCACCGGACCCATCCAAAATGGGCCTGGAACCACAACGTACCTGGCTGCCCGGTTTGTTTGTTCAGGATGAAATAACGCTGGCTGAAAAGCATAAACTCTTATTAGGTGCACGATATGATCGTCATTCCTCGCATGGAAATATCTTCACACCAAGGCTGGCCTACAAATGGACGCTGAACGACCGGCGTATACTCCGGTTGAATGCAGGAACGGGTTTCAGGGTGGTGAATCTTTTTACCGAAGACCATGCGGCATTAACCGGTGCAAGAAAAGTGGAAGTAACCGAAGCACTGAAGCCGGAGAAATCGTTCAATGTGAACCTGAATTACGTTCATAAGCTGTTCACTTCTGCCTCCTCGGAATTGAACATGGACGTTACTGCTTTTTATACATGGTTCAACAATCGCATTGTAGGTGATTATGAGAGCGATCCCAATAAGATCATTTATAAAAACCTGCAGGGTCATGCTGTGAGCAAAGGCGTATCTGCTAACCTGGACTTTACGGTAGCCGGTGGATGGAAATTCATGGCAGGTGGAACTTATATGGATGTAGCACTGGTAGAAAATGGCCGGAAAACACAGCAATTGCTGACGGAGAAATTCACTGCTACCTGGTCGGTTTCGTACAAGGTGCAAGGCCTGCACCTGGATATTGATTATACGGGGAATGTATACAGCCCCATGCGGTTGCCCTTGCTTGGTCCACTTGATCCAAGAAAAGATCATTCACCTTGGTGGAGTATCCAGAATATTCAATTGAGTTTTCATCGCTGGCATGCAGTGGAATTATATGCAGGGGTAAAAAATTTACTGAACTACACGCCTGTAAAAGGGAATCCATTCCTGATTGCCCGTGCAGATGACCCTTTTGATAAAGGGGTGCAATACGATACTTCCGGAAAAGTGATGGCCACCGCGGATAACCCCTATGCGCTTACGTTTGATCCCAATTACGTGTATGCACCCAACCAGGGAATGCGTTTTTTCTTTGGTGTTCGGGTAAACATTCTATAAATATTATTTGCAATAATAAGGAGTATGGATTCCGCTTTACGGATCACTTCCCGGAGTTTAGACCCACAGTTGCTATCTTCGCACTAAATAAATAACGATGGAGCAAATGCAGCCTGAAAAAGAACCTGTTGAAGTATTGGCTAAACCCCATGGACCTATTGTGGTGATGTCCGACTTATTGATCACCAAGCCAGATGGAACAACCGAACTCCGCAAAGGGAAAACTTCATTTTGTGGTTGCGGCGCTTCTGCTAAAAAGCCTTTTTGCGACGGTTCGCACAAAACATTAAACATTGTTGATTCAAATACCAACGTATGAAAAAGACCCTTGTTTTAGGCGCTTCTGAAAACCCGGAACGCTACAGTAATAAGGCCATTCAACGGCTCACTGCCCATGCGCATCCGGTGGTTGCCGTAGGCAGAAAAGCAGGTGAGGTAAGTGGTGTTCCCATTATTACCACAGCTCCCAATGAGCAGGGAGTGGATACGGTTACACTGTACCTGAATCCTGTAGCGCAGAAGGAATACTACAACTATATTTTATCCCTGCATCCCAAACGCATTATTTTCAATCCGGGAACGGAGAACGAAGAGCTGGAAGCACTGGCGAGGGAAAATGGTATTCAGGCTGTGGAAGCCTGTACGCTGGTGATGCTGAGTACTGGTCAGTACTAATCTGAATGAACTATTATGAAAAATTTACTCTTGATCTGTTTGGTGCTGATGAGCACTGCCTGTTTTACAACACGTAAAACAGCCGGCGATACAGCTACCTTGAATATTGCATTTGGTTCCTGCAACGATGTTAAGAATCCAAACATCTTGTGGGATGATATTATTGCCAACCGACCTGCACAATGGATCTGGCTGGGCGATAATATTTATGGCAATGAAAAGAACCTGACCATCTTCCAGACCAATTATGCCAAACTTCTGGCGGATACGGGTTATCGGCGTTTACAGCAGACAATGGCCGTAGACGGAATCTGGGACGATGGCGACTATGGTCCGAACAATGGAGGAGCAGATTATATTTATAAAGACAGCACCAAAAAAATGATGCTGGATTTTCTGCAGGCTCCGGCAAATGATCCCAGAAGAACCAGGGGCGGTGTGTATTACAGCAAAACACTTCAGGAAAAGGGATTGCAGGTGAAACTGATCTTTCTTGATACCCGTTATTTCAGGGATCCGTTGATTTATCAGCAGGACTCTATTGTTCCCAATCCTACAGGGGACATGCTGGGAGCAGACCAGTGGAACTGGCTGGAGCTGGAGTTGAAAAACAATACAGCCGATGTTACCGTCGTAGCTTCCGGAATCCAGGTATTGGCTACCGGACACCGGTTTGAAAAGTGGAGCAATTTCCCGGCTTCAAAAGAAAAATTATTCCGGTTGCTGAAACAATATCCCGCTAAAAAAATGTTCTTCATCAGTGGCGACCGGCATATCGGAGAAATTGCGCAAACAACCATCGAGGGAATTGCACATCCGGTGATCGACATCACCAGCAGCAGCTTAACCAATCCATGGTCTAAACCCAGAGCAGAGACCAATGTACTGAGAAAAGGAACGCTGGTGTATCCTGTTAATTTCGGACTGATACAAATCAGTAAAACCAACAATAACACCAGCGTT
>JAQTZD010000048.1:0-3260 GCA_028687975.1 Sediminibacterium sp. | reverse complement strand
CGATTCATGCCTGCTGCATTTTGGATAGCAAGTTTTACTACTTCTCCATCCGGTTTAGAAGGAATGTAGTAGTCGAGTATTACACCTTCAACAGGATTCTTACCCAGTACATCATCCTGTGTTTGCCCTGATCCAGCTCCTTTATAGCGAATGGTTGCTTTAGGGCTGATGATCTTCAGCTGTTTTCCGGCGAGTACATTGGCTGCTTCCTGAACAGGACTAAGGTCGTCCAGAACCCAGAATGCACGTCCGGCAGTAGCTGCTACCAGGTCGTTGTCTTTAATGGCCAGATCGGTAACGGGAACCACCGGCACCTTCCAGTTGAAACGGTACTTCATGTTTTTAGGCTCCACTGCAAGGTTCAGAGAAAAATATGCCTGGATATCTTTCTTTTCACCGGTCTTCATATTTAACACTTCAATATAACCCTGATAACACCCGCCATACACGCGCTCCGGATTATTGGGGTCAAATGCAAGGGTGGAACTTTCACAACCTGCACTGATCCACTAGTCGCGTTCAGAAATGCCGCCAGTATTGGTACGGCTCATGGTCATTACACTGGTATTGTCTTGCTGACCACCGTATACCCGGTAAGGGAAAAGATTATCTGTATTTACCCGGTAAAACTGAGCTGTAGGCTGGTTCATTTGTGAACTCCAGATAATGGCTGTGTTGTAAGTAATCTCACCACCACCATCGCCTGCCAATGCAAGATTGGCCGGGTTTTCGGGATTGATCCAGAGATCGTGTGTATCGCCGTGCCCTACTTTTACATTGGCAAAGGTTTTACCACCATCAATGGATTTCATTAAGGGTGCATTCAATACATACACCACATTTTCATTTTTGGGATCGGCCATCACTTCCATATAATACCATCCTCTGGAAGTGATGTTCTGGTCGTTGCTCATCATGGTCCATTTTTTACCGCCATCAGCGCTGCGGTACAAACCAGATTTGGATTTCTCTGTTTCCACAATAGCATATACCAGGTTGGAGTTGGCCCTGCCTCCGCGGAAGGGGCCGATATTTCTCCACTTAACGGGTTTTAAAAGATCATCGTAAGAAACGGATGGGCAGCCACAGGTGCGGCAGTCTTTTGTTTTTGGGCAAGACCCGGTAAGGAACAGAGCAGGCCCAGGCAAATCGCAGTTGTTATTCTCATAAGTAATTGATTGGTAGTTGAATATAATCAATCCACCTTAGTTTTTTGCGCTATGCCGTATAATTTACCGTTCTTGCTTCTTTTAGCAGGAAGATTTTCTGATCATAGACCGAAAATTAAGAATTGTTACTCAGGTTGGCTGTGTTTCCATCACCCTCCCCATCCCTCTCTGTCGAGGCTGCGGTATTGGATGGCTTCTGCAATATGTTCGGGTTTGATCTTAATGGAGGTCAATGACTGTATCTGATTTGATTCATTCCTGTCTGGCTTAAAGTTGTGAGTATTTCTTCAATAATCATTGCAAAATTTTTAATAGCTCCAGATAAGGATTATATCATGAACACATATATGATGGAATTCTTGAAGAATTGCCACGAAGGCTACGAGTGAAAGGCTCCTAATATCAAAGACATTGGTTTGAGAGAATTCGGGAGGGTAAATTGTTCTATGATTCATGTAATACTGCTTTTATGACTAATGAAATAGTATAAAAATTAATTATATTTTAAGGAAATTGAATACGATAAATAATTAATGTGTTGTACATTTATAGCGCTTTATATCTACTTTAAGCGTGATACTAAAGCTAGATATCTCTGATTACTTGTGTTTTGCAATTGTAAACTCTGGTAATCTCTATGAGACATAGTTGATCTCTTTCTTACCTCCCCGCCTAGAAAGAGTTTGGAGACAGTCATTATTATATATAAAGAAATTCTGTGTTTGATTTTATCATTCACAGTATATGCTGATTTAAAATGGCATATGTTTTTGCATTGTAAGCAATTTAAAAATTGGCTGCTTTAACGATAAAAAAGAAGTTTTCTAAAATTAAGGGTTGACAAATACTGGAATAAATGTTTTCTATGTAAGAGCCAGTATTATCCAATTCCTTCACGCATTGATTGATGCTTGGTGGTCTAAATTTAAAGATAGAGTCGAGTTATAAAACCAAATTCAAAAGGTAGATTAAAATTGATTTGGTTGTAAAAATTGTGACATTGACTACAAGATGAGTTTATTCCTCAATACTCAGAAATTTTTTAAACCAAGTAACAATAAGTTACATAGCAGTTTTAAATACTTAGGTTCAATAGCTATCATTAAGCTTTTGAATTAACAAATGTTTATCAAGGGAAATACCGAACACCCTATTACAAAGTAGGTACATACATTTAATTATCATTTTTATGGAAAAACTTTTCATTAAAAAATGGCTAACATTTTTTGCTATTATCTTTTTCTTTTCTTGCACTAAAAGGATTGACGAAAAAAAATTATCGCCAATTGAAGCAAGTGCGCATGCTACTCTTGAAATGAAAATGTCCCAAAAAGACTTTGCAAATTTGAATTGGAGAAATGCAATTATTAAGACACTTAATGGTGATGACTTTTTAGTGGAGATACCTACATTTAGTAATAGTTCCAAGAAGCTTATATACTCTAAAGATGGTCAGAAAGAGGTTTATAATTATTATGAAATTCAAATTTCAAAAATTAATAAAATTCAGGGATCCGGCTCTTTAATATTATCATCAATTGATAATAAAATACTTCACGAGTATTTAATTATCAAT
The DNA here is from genome assembly GCA_028687975.1 of Sediminibacterium sp. Classification (GTDB taxonomy): domain Bacteria; phylum Bacteroidota; class Bacteroidia; order Chitinophagales; family Chitinophagaceae; genus Sediminibacterium. The sequence goes on along the minus strand of JAQTZD010000048.1, from coordinate 515 downwards.
AATAAAATTGTTAATTCATTTGAACAAACATTGAATAAAGTAAAATCATTATCTATTAATACGGATGATCTTTCAGAACTCTTTCTACCTGATGTTTTTGTATATGCCACAGTAACGGATAACGTTGGGGTATTTGGTAATTACATCAGTTTATACTGGCTTTTTGATGGATGGAATAATTATGTTTCTAAGTATGCAGATTTAAACAGCGATCTAGTGATGGATGCAAATGCTGCAACAACAGGAACAAATTATTTGTATGATGCAAGTTCTACTATTTTATCAAATGGGAAAAAGCAAATAAGCTTCAATTTTAAAGATGCATTTGCGGCTTCAGGTTTAGATGTTACATTTAACATTGATCCTTCTACAAATATTCTTGATGAAACTTCAATAGTTACTACTCCAAGCGGCGGCGGTCGTTTAGGGTCGTCAGTAAGTGTATTTGTAGGAGCATGGACTCAAATCAAAGTACAAGATATCAGTTACTCAAGCGGTAACTTAGTTCAATTTAC
>JAQTZD010000133.1 GCA_028687975.1 Sediminibacterium sp. | reverse complement strand
TTGATGAAGTTCCAGCACAGCTTCAGCTCCTCCTCGTCCTCAAAGTTGAAGACAGCCACCGGAACGATGTGCTCAAACTGCCAGGCAGTGCCAAAATTTTCCCAGTTCATGATATCGTCGAACTGTAATTCAAACCACTTGCGGAGGGTTTCCCGGTCCATCCCAAAGAACCGGGCATAATTCTCACTGAGCGCCGCTTCCAGCACATACCTTCTAAAGGCAAGCTGCCACTTCCTTTTCTCCCTGAATCTTTCATCCTGTTGAAAAAGTGGTGTTTTGTTAGGCGGAATAGGGTTGGTCATGTGGAATTTAAAAATGTTCCTCAGAGAAACGATTGGGTGTGGTGTAATATTTCATTTGCACCCGCCTACATAGCATGTCTATATCCCGCTCACACTACACCAGGGTCGCTTGAGTTTTTAACTTTAGTTGTTGATTTACCGATGGTTATTACGGTTGTTTGCAAATGTTCCACGGGGAACATTGTGTTTTGTTTCTTAGGGGAACGGTGATACGTGGAACTTATTTACTGCATCCCAGGTTTTGAACCATTAGGTATCTGCCATCTTCCAGACGGACCACACCAACGCCAATTTCGGTATAGGCTGGATTCAAAAGGTTTTTTCTATGACCCAGATCCGGAACACCAATATCTAAATACAAAAGCATGAGCGCCACCAGGGCGTCTTCTTTTCCCGAGGAAATGTTCTCTGAGGCACACTGGGTGATACCGGCATTTCTCATTCTGTTGGCAAAACTGGTTCCGTTACTCGAGTGGTGGCTGATTCTGCCCTTATTCTGATAGATATCATTTGCATGATTTGCCGCCACACCGGCAAATTGAAGGTTGGGTGCTAAAAAAGGAAGTGCCTGGTTTTGGTCCAGTGTCTGGATCAGGCTTTTGGTGTAATTGTTATTTTGAAGGCTTGGCTGACTCTTGATAAACGGGATCAGGGCGCTGTCTCTGAATGGTACAGGATATAAGCGGGCATAATTGGTCCAGTAAATCAGTTCCTTTTCCTGATGGCTTGCTTTTTTATAAGCCGGATATGTTTCCAGAGTTTGGATCAGGTGCTTGTTTTTCTCTCCGGGAAATACGAAAGGCTGGTCGATCAAAGTAACAGAGCTCACGGTTTGTGCCTTTCCTGAAATGCCGGGAGCAAGGAGGACTAGGAAAAATAATGGATAAAAGAAGCGCATGCCGGGCATAGATCACTGTTTCGCAAAAAGCTGCAAATACTGGTCCTCTTTTGCCCTCATGGTAATAATTTCACTTTTTGTTTTGTCTTTATAGCCGCAGAGGTGCAGCGCTCCGTGAAACAGCACCCGTAGTATTTCCTCCTTAAAAGTTACGCCCAACATCTGAGCATTGTCTTTCACCCGGTCAATGCTGATATATATCTCCCCTTCTATTGGCTCCCTCTTTTCCGATAAGCCAAAACTGATGATATCTGTAAAATAGTCGTGCTGTAAAAAATTGCGATTAATATCTAACAGCATATCGTCGGAGCAAAATACATATCTCAGCCCCGCCAGCTGTTTTTTCTCTTTTTTGAAAATAGATTCAATAAACTGTTTGAGCGGTGTTTTTTGCTGAAACACAAAAGGTCGGTCGCCGGTATTAAAACTGATTTTTGCCATATAACAGGATTACTCCAAAATTCGTAACAAAACCAATACAGAGCCAGTACCTTTGCAATTAATATTAATGGAATGAAGAGATTGTCGGATTTAATGGTTGGTCAGAAAGGTATTATTCACTCTTTTGAGAAAGATGATATTTTTATCAAACTGATGGAAATGGGTTGTGTTCCAGGTGAAACAGTGGTTGTGGAGCAGGTTGCACCGTTGGGTGATCCTATCTCTATTTCCGTTTCGGGCTATACCTTAAGCCTTAGATTGAGTGAGGCCAGTTATATTTTTGTGGAAGAAGAAAAACCATAATTGATTGATTATCAATAATTTGTATGAACATTGGCCTCTACTTTGGTTCTTTTAACCCTATTCATACCGGACACCTGATTATTGCCAGTCATGTGTTAAACCAAACCAATCTGCAGCAGGTATGGTTGGTTGTTTCTCCGCAAAACCCGTTCAAACAGGAGGCCAGCCTGCTGAATGAATACCACCGCCTGCATCTGGCTCAACTTGCAGTTGAGGATGATAGCCGCCTGCGGGCTTCCGATATTGAATTTAAACTTCCCCGCCCCTCCTATACCATCGACACCCTGGTTTATTTACAGGAAAAATATCCACAACACAGTTTCACTATAGTGATGGGCAGCGATAGTTTTCAAAACCTACCCAAGTGGAAAAATGCGGACCTCTTGATAAAAAACTATTCCTTCATTGTATACAACAGGCCGGGTGCGCCTGTGACAGATACGCATCAGGCCAAACTAACCATACTGGATGCGCCCTTGCTGACCATCTCTGCCACATTGATTCGGAAAAATATTCAGGAAGGAAAAAGCATCCGATACCTGATTCCTGAAAAAGTGCGGATTTATATTGAGGACAACAACTACTATAGGTAATCCTTCGCCCATTTATATAATACAATCGCTTTGCCCGCTATTACTGATGGTATTCTAATAGATTTATCGGGCAAAACCAACTCATGAAAAAAATATTCTTTTTTTTATGAGGCATGACCGCCTTCTATGGCCATGCCCAAACACTTACTGTAGACAAAATAATGCAGGATCCGAAATGGATCGGAACCTCTCCTGGCAATGCTTTTTGGGGTCCGGACAGCAAAACCGTGTATTTTAACTGGAATCCCCAAAACAATGTTGCAGATTCGGTATATGCTTTTTCAATTGGGGAACAGCTCCGTAGAAAGCGGGCTTTCATGAAAGCCAAAGAATCAACGCCATGAATAATGGCGCTTACAACAATAGCAATACGCAAATGGTATATGCTTACCGGGGAGATCTGTATTGGGTAGATCTGAAAACCAATAAAACGGTTCGTATTACACAAACCGAGGAAACAGAAAGTTCGCCCAGGTTTATTCTTCAGGATGAGTGGATTGTTTTTACCAAGAGCCAAAACCTTTTTGGATGGCATATCCGTTCTGGCATTACACAACAACTCACCAATCTGGTAGATCTTCTGAATCAGCTGCAGCAGCAGCGTTTCAAGGGAGAGTGGCTGGGCCAGCTTCAATGTTGATGAACCGGCAACAACCCAGAAATACTGCAGCAGCCCATACACAGGACGGTTGGTTGCAGCAACAACAACTTTCGCTGTTTGAGGTGTTGAAAGAGCGAAAAGAAAAAAGAGACCAGCGGGATGCTTTCTTAAAAATGAACCGTTACACAGGAAGTGATACGTTGAAGTTGATTGGCATTGGCGATAAAAATCTGCAGGGTCTTACAATCAGTCCGGATGGTAGATTTGTTTCCTACCGGTTGATGCAAATTCCTGCACAGGGAAAAAACACCATTGTTCCGGATTATGTTACAGAAACCGGCTATACGGCAGATATTCCTGCCAGAACCAAGGTGGGCAACCCGATCGGCAAATATGAATTTTTTGTTTGGGATAAATTAAAAGATACCCTGATGCTGGTGAAGACAGACGCAATACCCGGCATTACCGATCTGCCCGATTACACAAAAGACTATCCGGAAAAACAGGATGCGAAAAAAGCCGCGCCTCGTGGTGTAATTGTTTACGGACCGTATTGGAATCAATCCGGAACAACAGCAATTGTAGATGTTCGTTCTCAGGATTATAAAGACCGCTGGCTCATGCGCCTGGATGCTGCTTCCGGAAAATTGATTCCGCTGGATCGGGAACGCAATGAAGCCTGGATTGCGGGTCCTGGCATTGGTGGTGGCAGCTTTGGCGCCAGAATAGGATGGATCAATTCTGATCAGTTTTATTTTCAGAGCGAAGTTTCCGGATATTCACACCTCTATGTATATGATATTACATCCGGAACCAAAAAAGCGCTTACCTCGGGAAAATATGAAGTGCAGGATCTGGTGCTCAGCAAAAACAAACAATATTTTTATCTGCTGACCAACGAAACCCATCCGGGAAAACAAAACTGGTACAGGATTAAAACAGACAGTTCCGGAAAAGAAAGAATTACTTCCATGGAAGGGGGCTATGAAGTGAGTATGTCTCCCGATGAAAAGTGGATTGCCTACCGATACTCTTATATCAACAAACCCTGGGAATTATTTATTCAGGAAAACGCTCCAGGGAAAAAACCGGTACAGGTAACCTCCAGCGCTATGAGCGATGCATTTAAATCGTATGCATGGAGAGCGCCCCGTATAATCGGTATTCCTGCAAGAGACGGACAAACCATTTATGCAAGAATTTATGAACCGGAAGCCAGCGTTAAAAACGGAGCGGCTGTATTCTTTGTACACGGAGCCGGATACCTGCAAAATGCACATTACTGGTGGAGCAGTTATTTCCGAGAGTATATGTTCAATAATCTGTTAACAGACAAAGGGTATACGGTAATTGATATTGATTACCGTGCCAGCAGCGGTTACGGCCGCGACTGGAGAACGGGAATTTACAGACATATGGGAGGAAAAGACCTGACCGATCACGTGGATGTTGCAGATTACCTGATCAGGAATCATGGAATAGATGCCGGCAGAATTGGCCTCTATGGAGGTAGTTATGGTGGTTTCATAACGTTGATGGGGCTCTTTACAACTCCGGAAGTATTCAAAGCGGGAGCTGCTTTAAGGCCCGTTACAGACTGGGCCCATTACAACCATCCGTATACTGCCAATATTCTCAATGAACCCGTGAACGACAGTATTGCCTACGCAAGGTCTTCGCCCATCAATTTTGCTACAGGGCTGAAAAACCATTTATTGATCTGTCATGGTATGGTAGATGTAAATGTACATTTTCAGGATGTGGTCCGCTTGTCGCAAAAACAGATTGAGTTAAAGAAAGATAACTGGGAGCTGGCGGTTTACCCAATGGAAGATCATGGCTTTGTGGAACCCAGCAGCTGGACCGATGAATACAAGCGTAT
>JAQTZD010000047.1:4565-22169 GCA_028687975.1 Sediminibacterium sp. | reverse complement strand
GCCTGACTCACTTTGTCCCGCACATCATTGGCCGCAGCTTCCAGGTCTTCTTCTATATTAAACTCTACCGTAATATTACTGGCGCCATTTGAACTGGAAGAAGAAATACTCCGGATACCAGGAATCCCGTTGATGGACTTCTCCAGAGGCTCTGTGATCTGACTCTCAATGATATCGGAATTGGCTCCTGCATAAGAGGTTCTTACATTTACCACAGGAGGATCAATGGCAGGATATTCCCGCACAGACAAAAAACTGTATCCAACCACTCCAAACAAAACGATGAGAATATTCATCACCGTTGCCAGTATCGGTCGTTTTAAAGCTAATTCAGATATATTCATTGTGTGAGGGTGCTGGGTTCTACTGTTTTACTAATTCATTCAGTTGCTTAACACTTCTGATCTTAACATCAGATTTAGGGCGAACAAACAATACGCCGGTTACAACAACACTGTCTCCCGGATTAATGCCATTAATAATTTCTGTTGTTCCTGCATTGCGGATACCGGTTTCTACTTCCACAAAAACACCTTTACCCTCTTTTATCACAATCAGTTTTTTGGCAGTAGCATCGGGTATAATGGCATTGGAAGGAATCAGTATGCTCTTCTTGCCAACACTTGTTTTCAGGTACACTTTTACAAAAGTTCCAGGATTGATGGGAGTTCCTTCCAGCAATGCCCGGATTTTCAGGTTCCTGGTAGTGGCATTGATTTGCGGGTCGGTTGCAATAACCACTGCCTTCCTGTTGGTAGTACTTTCATTGGACCGGATCATTACCGCTTCCCCTTTTCGGATCAGGTTGGTGTATAATTCAGGTACATTGAAATCTATCTTCACCTGATCTACCTGTTGCAAGGTAGACAAGATAGTTGCCGGAGTCACATAAGCTCCGGGGCTGATTTGCCGCAGACCAAGAATTCCGTCGAAGGGAGCTTTGATAACCGTTTTATCAATCTGGGCCTGTGTTACTGCCAGGTCTGCTTGATAGCTGTTTACCTGGTTCAGGGCTATATCATATTCTGCCTGGTTGATTCCATTGATTGCCAGTAACTTTTTCAGCCGCTGCTCTGTTTTTTGAGCCATCTCCAGCAATACCTTGGTTTTGTGAAGGGTGGCCTGCAGATCCGCATCATTGATCCGGGCCAGTACAGTACCCTTCGTTACCCTGGCTCCATCCGGCACATTCAGATACGTAAGTCTTCCACTGATTTCCGGGGTAATATTGATGGTTTCTTTGGGAATTACGGCACCGCTTACTTCCACCGTACTTGAAACATCACTGCTGCCTGCAATAATTACATCTACAATTGTTGGTCCCTGCGATTTATTGTTTTGTGCCGGTGCTGCTTTTTTCTGTTTACAGGCAATCAAAAAAACAGAAAAAGAAAGACCAATAATAAGTTTTTTCAAAAGTTGGTTTTTTTGGAGAGAATAAAGATATAATATATTTAAACCCAACCCTCCATCAGTGATGAATGGCCGGAGATTGAAAATAACCTGCCGAACAGGAAATGAGCCGAAGATGATGTTTTAAAAAGAAGGGTGGTTTTTGGCTGATTTATAAAACAAGATTGTTATATGTTCATGCCCCCGGAGACTCCTTTATTCTTCTTTCCGGCGGTACAATCCTCCTCGCCAGTTAGACCTGGAAGTTTTGTACAATTCCAGGTTTTGGGTAATCCAATAGCCCAGTTCCAAATCGTTCAGAATTTTAACCAGTTCGTAACTGGGCCTGAACCTGCGCATAAAAGTATCGAGCTCCGGAGACTGCAGTTTGGTTATTTTACGAACAAATTGTTTAGAGAAGCGGTTGTTGATATAATTATCCTGTTCCTGCTCAATCAGTCTTTGCTGTAAGGTGAGTATACTTCGATTGTGTTTAACCCGGAACATATTAATAATGCTTTCCAGATCAAATCCGACCGCTCCGCCCGGATTATAGGTTGGATTGCGTATAATTCCCAGTGTAGGCTTTTTGAAATTAAACACTTTGGCATAGTCCTGCCTGTTCATCATCGAATCGTACCGATAATAATTGTTCCGAACTTTCACAGCCGGAAGTTCAGTTGCCCGAAGATGGATCATGACATTGAAATTATCCAGGTTGTGAATGGTATCAACCGCGTATTTCATGGTTGTTTTTCCAATCATGGAAAACCAGATGGAGTCTTTCACCGGAACAACCAGCAGGTACCTTCCGGAAGAATCGGTGATGGTACCCCTGCCGGATGAGCTTTGTACAGCAACAGCTTCCAGCGGACGTCGGGCGGTAATATCGTATACGGTGCCGCTTACTGTAGCAAATTGCCCGATCGCAATACCCGGCAAACCCACTGATAGAAGTAAAAAGGCAAAACAATAAATACGCAACCGGATACTCAAGTGCAATTAATTAAGTTGTAATATTAAATCAGCAACGGCATAGTTCCTCCTATATTGACCGAATTAACGAGTTTTTTGCAGTTTAAAACTTTGTTTCGAGAATATAGGGAAGCATCTTGCGCCAGGTAAGCCAATCGTGCGAAATATCATCACCCCAAACGGACAGATCATTCCAGATACCTTTATCGTAAAGGATACGGGAAAACCTTTTGCCTGCTTCGGGATCTTCATAACTGCCACTTCCTGTATAGATGTGAATATGATGACTGGACCGGATTTTTTGCAAGTACCATTCATCGTTCAGGTTGGGAATATAGTGCTCGGGGCTGTTAAAATAGACCTGCTCGTCCCAGAAGCCTTTTGTGTATTCCGTTAACTTATATACTCCGCTCATACAAATAGCGCCATTCAGGATATCCGGGCGTTTCAGAAAAAGATTCATTGCATGTAAAGCGCCAAAAGAAGCGCCACAGGTAAAGATCAAGGTCTCATTACCGGTTTTGCTGCGGATATAAGGTACCACTTCATTGAATACGTATGCGTTGAACTGGTTGTGTCGAATGGCTTTATGCTCTGGAAGTATTTCATTGTTCATCCAGCTTTCCTTGTTCAGGCTATTGATGCTGAATACCTGAAATTTACCGGTATCAATGAGGTACATCAGATCTCCGATCAATTGAAAGCGTTCATATTCCAGGTAATCTGCAGCAGCTGTCGGAATCATCAATACCACAAAACCGGCATTGCCATAACGGACAACCGGCATTTCTGCCTGAACTGCCTCACTGAACCAGGAATCTAATGCTCTATTCATGGTAATTAATTGATACAGCTCTTCCTGATTTCCTTCCAAAGATCCCTGTAACATTGAGCGGCATAACTGCTTGCGGCAAAAATTTCCAGCGGCGCTTCATGCACACCCATTTTCTCTACATCACTCAGGTAAGGGATGTAATTTTTGAAGAATAATTTGTCTTTATAAAAGTCGTTGATGACTTCGTGGTGCAGGTTTTTACGGTGGTCTACCATACTGAAAAAACACCTTATCTTACCCGTATCCACATCGTTTTCTTTGCAGTAGTGCATTACTGTTTCGAAAGAACGGATAGACAGGGTTGTAGGAATATTCGGCATGAGTATCCAGTCTGCCCCTTGAAAAACAGCATCATGTAATGCGGAAATGCCCGGTGGGCAATCCAAAAAAACGATATCGTATTGTTTTTTTATGGTAGAGAGTAGAGATGCTATTTTTTTCTTCGATTGCTTCATATTGGCCAGCAGAATATCCGCATGCCGCGAAGAAAGATCAGCTGGAATAATATCGAGATTTTCATACAAAGTATGCTGTATGGCATCTTCCAGATTCATTTCATTGCTGAGGATTTTCTTTGCTTCATTTTTAACAGAGGCATTTACACCAAGATAAAAAGAAGAAGACCCCTGGGGGTCCAGATCCCAGATCAGTGTTTTGTATCCTTCTTTGGCAGATAAATAAGCCAGGTTGATGGAAGCAGCTGTTTTACCAACGCCCCCTTTCAGGTTGTACAATGCTATGGTAACCATGGTAACAGTTTTCGGATGTACAGGAAGATAGTAAATTTACAATAAGGCTCCCAATAAAAGGCAACCTACTACAATAATGGGTGCAGGAATCCGGTTGAGCCGGAGCAGGTAAAATGTAGCGACAATAATGCTGATATCCCAAACAGCCGCCCACTGGAACTGGTAAATATGAACAAAAATATTATCCTTCATCAGGTAGGCGGTAGAACCTGCCATAATGCCCACTACAGCTGCATTGATACCTTCCAGTGACCGGTAGATTACCGCATATTTCTTCAGGTTTTGCCAAACGGGAAAAAAAAACAGGACCAGCAATACACTGGGTAGGAAAATGCCGATTGCACCGATCAGGCTTCCCAGCAGATGCATGGCATCCCCCTCTTCACTGAGGGCCATTCCTCCTGTGAATGCAGCAATTGAAAAAACAGGGCCTGGAATTGCTCTGACAATTCCGGAACCGGTAAGAAAGTCCTGCCTGTCTATTTTCAAAACATCCCGCCTGTTCTCCTGGATTCGTTTGGTTTGCGGTCGGGTTACATACTGCTCATACATCAGTGGGATCAATACATCACCTCCGCCAAATACCAGGCTTCCGAAGCGATAATTGTTTTCGAACAAGTTGATGGCTTTTCGGTTTTCCCAGTTCTCTGTTGTGGCTGTTTCCGACAAATATCCCGTGATACCGAACAAAAGAAAGAACACAAGTATATTGCCCCATCTGATTTTTTTGGGGGGCACTTCTTTTTGGGGAATCCTTTTCTCACTGAAATTGGTAGCGATGCCTGCCAGCAGGATCAGTACCGGAAATATCCAGGGCGTTTTAAAAGCAAGGAAAGTAGCGATCGTTGCCACTACCATAATTACCCGGGTAATGGTATTATGTACAGAAATTCCGAAAGTACGATAAGCGGAATAGGCAATAAAGCCGATGGCCATGGGCTGAATAAATTGGAAAACAGCGGCTTTCTTCTGAATACCTGCAAAGTAGTCCAATAAAAAAGATAAGCCCGTCATCAGGGTACAGGCAGGTAGAACCCAAACCAGCAATGTAAGCATGGCAAGCCAAACCCCTCCACGCTTATAACCAATCAGGGTAAGGGTTTGGGTAGAGGATGCTCCTGGCAATAACTGGCAGAAAGCATTGTATTCCAGTAACTCTTTTTCTGTAAGATCTCTACGCTCCTGAACAAAGGTTTTGATCATCATACCCATATGGCCCTGCGGGCCACCGAAAGCGGTTAAACTGTGTAGTAAAACCGATTTCAGGAAGGATATGTGACGAAGCAGGATCATTTTTTCAGTCCGATTTCTCTCAGTCGTTCATCCAGGTATTCTCCCGCTGTAGCATCTGAATAAGCTTTGGGATGATCCGCATCTATACAGCTTTCCAGGCAGGCCAGGCTCATAGCACTTTTGGGGTGCAGGAAGAAGGGCATGGAAAATCTGCTGGTATGCCATAACGAACGTGGCGGATTAACGACCCTGTGAGTGGTGCTTCTGAGCTTATTATTGGTCAGGCGCTGTAACATGTCGCCCACATTTACTACAATCTGTTCGGGCAAAGAAGTCACATTCACCCACTCACCCTGTTTGGTGAGGATCTGCAGACCATCTGCCGAAGCGCCAACCAGCAAGGTAATCAGGTTAATATCCTCGTGTTGTTCTGCACGGATGGCCGATTGGGGTTCCTGGGTGATCGGGGGATAATGGATGCAGCGCAGGATAGAATTTCCATCGTCTACAAAATCATCAAAATAATGTTCAGGGAGATTCAGGTACAATGCAATGGCCTGCAACAGCGCCTTACCACTTTTTTCAAAATTCCGGTATGCATTGAAGATGGTTTCATTGAAGGTCGGAATCTCCGCAACTACAACATTGTCGGGATATTCCGACTTCAGTGGATGGTTACTGTTTACAGTTTGACCATACTGAAAAAATTCTTTTAAGTCGGGCGCTTCACTTCCTTTGGCATGCTCACGGCCAAAGCTGGTATAACCCCGCTGACCGGCAAGTCCGGGTATTTCATACCTCAGTTTTTTCTCCAGCGGTAGTGCAAAAAACTGTTGCACATAGGCATACTGATCTGCAATTAACTGATCGGGAATACCATGGTTCTTAACGGCAACAAAACCAACTTCTTCGTAAGCATTACCCAGTTCCTGCACAAATGCAGCTTTTTGGGTGGGTGATCCGGAGATAAAAGCAGCCAGGTCTACTACGGGTATGGCCATAGCATATCGTTTAGGGTGAACAATAAAAGATTCTGTAAAGTACGAAACTACGAGATATCTGGCTGCAGCGTGTATAAGCGATGCCCCACAAAATTTTTATTAACGCCCGTGGTTGCCCGGATTATTTTTTCGTTTTGGCTTTTTTGAGTGCAGAGAGCTCGGTCCGGATCTTCTCAATATCCCGTCGCAGAGATTCAATCAGTGTACCCATTTTTTCAAGATCCTGCTGTGAAGCAACACCATAATTGGACTTTTTATCGAGCAGGTGCTGATCGGCAGCCGGTTTCTGGAAAAAATAACTGACATCAACGTCCAGAATTTCAGCAATCTGCATGAGTCTTTTGGTGGAAGGGTCTGTTTCACCCCGTTCAATTTTGGCATAGGCTCCTGCCGTAATACCCAGTTCTGCCCCCATATTGTCCTGGGTGTAATCTTTTTGCTCCCTAAGCTTTCTGATACGATATCCGATTGATTCTTTCACTTGTCAAATTTGAGAAAGCATCAATTTTTAAGCTGTCTTTAAAGTACATTTTGAATCATTAATAGTATAAATATTGTCCTTATAGATGTATTTTATACTTTAAAGACAGAAAAAAGCCATAAACAGATGTTTCCAGGTTCTGACAGCAATGATTACAGGTTCCGCATGCTGAAGCACGAATACAGTTACACCAGCGGAAGAAAATCGGCGGTATATGCCAACAATGGCAACCGCATACTACTGGGAGAAACAACAGAGATCCTGATGGGATTATTGCCGGTTTACGGAAACAAGCTGGAATTTGTTGGACTCGATTTTTATTCCTTAGCCAATGAAAATACGGCAGGTTTGAGTGACCGGATTATAAAGAAGCTTCAGCTGTCTTCAGACTTATTACAGAATACGGGAATCCTGCTGGCGGTCACCAACAGGGCTTTTTATACAAATATAAAGGCAGGGATAACCGAGGTATTTGGCCAGGAAAACATGGTGGCAGATTTTACCAACCGCCTGTATAACAATGATGCGAAAGAACTGCAACACATACTCCTCTTTATTAAGGATAGCAAGGAAGCGAAAAATACAGAGCTCCTGAATCGAAGTTTTTGGGGGAAACAGTTCAAAAATATGATGCCTGCCGATCTGATTCGGTATTGCGTATATGCAGCATGCAGTAAAGAAGCCATAGTACTGAATGCCATCGGTAACTGCGAAGCCATGGCTGCACCGGTATTGAACCTGAACAAGCAGGACAAAGGGAACAGAAAAATCTTGTTGTTATGCCCGGCAAATGCCGCTGATGATTATACCAACTTTCAGCCGACGCTTGCTTCTGAAACAGATTTTGACTGCTATGTTCCCGGTAATAGCCTGTTCCTGAACGATTCTTCCGGACAACTGAATGCCGCGCTTCCTGCAAAACAAATCAGGGAATATATCTGGTATACAGAAACCGAAGTGGGTTTTATAGATAACCGTTTCTCACCTTCTGAACCCTATTTACTAGGTATTCAAAACAACACAGCTATCTATCTGCTATATGAGTACGATGCTAAGACTGTACTGAATCAGGCGTTTCTCTTAAACCTAAAAACAACTGCCAGGCAATACATTGTTTATGCCCATTGCTGCGAGCTTTCTTCGGAGCAACTGCTAGGCAAAAAAATTCAATTTAAACAGATCCCGGAAGATATCTGCCATCCGGTTAGTTTCCGTAGACACTCAGAAATTTAATGCGCATGATTTTTAACTGCTCCCAGTTGTAATCGTATTCTGCCAGCTCTTCCTGAGCAAGCTGCAGAGAGGATGTTTCACAGTTCTTGAAATATTCAATAATCTCTTCCTGATCTGTTTCATCCAGCCATTCATCGATGGCATAATCCAGGTTCAGCCTTGTGCCACTGGCAGCAATGGTTTCCATTTCTTCCAGCAGTTCATCCAGTTTAAGGCCCTTGTTTCTGGCAATGGTTTCGAGCGGGATTTTTTTATCAACGTTCTGTATAATATAGATTTTGTTGCTGCCGGAATTAGCTACACTGCGCATAACAAAATCATCCGGTTTTTCAATTTCGTTTTCCGTTACATACCTGGCAATCATCTCCACAAAGGGCTTACCATATTTGAGGGCTTTACCCTTGCTTACCCCCTGGCATTTTTCCATTTCTTCGAGGGTGGTAGGATACAATGTAGCAGCGTCCTGCAAAGAGTTTTCGAGGAAAATTACAAATGGAGGCAAGCTTTTGCGTTTTGCCTCTTTCTGCCGCAGCTCCATGAGCATGGCAAACAATTTTTCATCAGTAGCAGCGCCGGTCTGAGCCGCCGTTTCTGCATCATCATCATCGGCATTGGCGTCTTCGAACAAGTTGTTCAGTACAATCTTAAAAGAGGCAGGTTTTTTCAGGAACTTTTCGCCCTTGGGTGTTACTTTAATAAGACCATATTCCTCAATGTCTTTCTGCAAAAGGTTTTCCAATAACATCTGGCGAACCAGACTGTTCCATAAATGCACTTCCTTGTCTTTACCAATACCAAAAACCGGTGAAGCATCATGCCGGAACATGGTTATCTGAGGAGTAAGTTTACCCATCAGCACATTCACCACATAATCGGTTACAAATCTTCCGTCCAGTGCCTGTACCACTTTCAATACACGAACTACATCTTCCCTGGCTTCGATTTTCTCCTTGGGGTTTCTGCAGTTATCGCAAAGGCCGCAGTTGGGAGTGTCCCAGTCCTCTCCAAAATAATGAAGCAGTATTTTCCTTCTGCAAACGGAGCTTTCTGCATACGCAACCATTTCATCAATCAACTGTGCCCCAACTTCTCTTTCGCTCAAGGGTTTATCGCGCATCAGGTGCTCCAGCTTGGAAACATCTTTATGCGAATAATATAATACACAAATGCCTTCTAAACCGTCCCGGCCGGCACGACCGGTTTCCTGATAATAGTTTTCGATGGATTTGGGAATATTAAAGTGGATTACAAACCGGATATCGGGCTTATCGATGCCCATACCAAATGCAATGGTTGCCACAATTACCTGTACATCCTCATTCAGGAACTGGTCCTGTCTGTCCGCACGCAGCTTCTGATCCAGGCCAGCATGATAGGCCACAGCCTTGATTTTATTGGCTACGAGCAATTCTGCAAGCTCTTCGGTGGTTTTACGATTCAGGGTATAAATGATCCCGCTCTTTCCTTTGTGCTGTGAAATAAATTTTACAATGCTTTTAACCGTCTGCTCCTTCTGGATCTTTGGCTGAATCTCATAATAAAGACTGGAACGGTTAAAGGAAGAGAGCAAAACATTCGGATTGCGCAGTCCGAGGTTCTTTACAATATCACTTTGTACTTTAGGTGTAGCGGTGGCGGTTAACGCAATTACCGGAATATCCGGGTTAATGATATCCATCATTTCCCTTAAACGACGGTATTCCGGACGGAAATCGTGCCCCCATTCCGAAATACAGTGTGCTTCATCCACTGCAAAGAAAGAAATGTTCAGATCGCTGAAGTACTCCAGGTTCTCCTGCTTGGTCAGGGTTTCCGGAGCAACATACAATAATTTGGTTTTACCGCTGTTCAGGTCATCTTTTACTGCTTTGATCTGGCCTTTATTCAGGGATGAGTTGAGAAAATGGGCTACTTCGTCGTTTTCGCTGTATCCTCTCACCAGATCAACCTGGTTTTTCATCAGGGCAATCAGTGGAGAAACAATGATGGCGCAACCTGGCAGCATAAGGGCCGGCAGCTGATAGCAAAGGCTCTTACCACCTCCGGTAGGCATGATCACAAAAGTATCTTTGCCGTCCAGCAGGCTGTTAATAGCCCTTTCCTGTGTACCCTTAAACTCACGAAATCCAAAATATTGTTCAAGCGCCCCATAAATATTATAATTATGAACGGCCGCTTTTTTGGCTGTTTTCCTGGCAGCAGGTTTCTTTTCAGCCGTTTTTTTGGTGGTTGCCATCTCTCAAAATCAATTTTCTGTAGCTAGTACGATCTATGCCAATAAGTTAAACAAAATATTCCTAAACCCGCTTAAAAATTCAACAAATTGTGACGAATGCCGGTATTTTGTAAATGGGGGAGCTAAGTTAGCAAACTGTGCCGGCAATATCGTCCCTTTGATGTTAAAGTTTACCTTTGCGCCAATGAAATCGACCATATTACAAACCGCAATCAATACAATTGAAACAGAAGCCCGGTCTGTACAGGAATTAACCTCCTATATAGATGAAGGTTTTGAAAAAATCGTTCATGCCATTCACAACTCTAAAGGCAGACTGGTGATCAGTGGTATTGGGAAAAGTGCAATCGTTGCCCAAAAAATTGTGGCCACCCTCAATTCAACCGGTACACCTGCATTGTTTATGCATGCAGCAGATGCCATTCATGGAGATTTGGGGATGATTACGGCAGAAGATGTGGTGATGATTATCAGTAAAAGCGGGGAAAGCCCTGAAATTAAGGTACTGGCGCCACTGATCCGGAATTTTGGGAATATACTGATCGGAATGGCTGGCAATATGGACAGTTTCCTTGCCAAAAATGCCGATTGGGTAATCAATTCCTCCGTAACCAAAGAAGCCTGCCCCAACAACCTTGCGCCAACCAGCAGCACCACTGCCCAAATGGTCATGGGTGATGTACTGGCAGTGTGCCTCATGGAGCTGAATGGCTTCAACAACCGGGATTTTGCCCGTTTTCATCCAGGGGGCAACCTTGGCAAACGGTTGTACCTGCGGGTAGAAGATATTTCGGCCAACAACGAAAAGCCGGCCGTATTTACAGATACATCACTCCGGGAAGTGATTGTGGAAATCACCGAAAAAAGGCTGGGAGTTACAGCAGTAGTCAACAACTCAAACAAGTTGATCGGGATCATTACAGACGGTGATCTGCGCAGAATGCTGGAAAAAACCACCGACATCAGCCAAATCCGGGCAGCCGATATACTAACCCCTCAACCGGTAACGATTGCTCCGCAAGCAATGGCAGTAGAGGCCCTGGAATTGTTAAGAAAGCACGATATCAGCCAGCTGGTTGTTACCGAACAAGGCCTTTACAAAGGTATTTTACATCTGCACGATTTAATCAGGGAAGGAATTGTTTAAGAAAGCAATAAGTTCATATTAAACTCGTTCAATATTCGTGTACTATTGCACCTGATTTTTTAACAGCTTAACACAAAAATTGCAATGAACAAACACCATTATGTGGCAATCATGGCCGGGGGTATTGGAAGCCGCTTCTGGCCCAAAAGCCGCACATCTTATCCCAAACAGTTTCTGGACATTCTTAATACAGGAAAATCCCTGATTCGCTGGACCTTTGAGCGGTATGCAGATTTTATTCCAAACGAAAATATATACATCGTTACCTCAGAAGAATATGTTGGTATTGTTCAAGAACAGTTACCAGAACTTCCTGCAGAAAATATTCTGGCAGAACCCAGTAGAAAAAACACTGCGCCCTGCGTAGCTTATATCTCCTACAAGTTGCTGCAAAAAGATCCGGAGGCATCCCTGATTGTTGCGCCCAGCGACCACATGATCCTGGATCCTGAAAACTTCAAAGCCATTACCCTGAAAGCGCTGGATTTTGTATCTCATATCAAGTCGCTTGTTACGCTGGGTATTAAGCCTAGCCACCCTAATACAGGATATGGTTACATTCAGCATGAACCCCTGCAGGTTGCAGACGGTATTTACAAAGTGAAAACCTTTACAGAAAAACCCAATCTGGAACTGGCCAAGACTTTTCTGGCCAGCGGTGATTTTCTGTGGAATGCAGGCATATTTGTTTGGCAGGTAAAGAACGTAATGAAGGCTTTTGAACTGTATCAACCCGAAATGTTTGAACTGTTTGATGCAGAAAGGGCGCATTTCAATACCCCGGAAGAAAAAGAAGCCATTAACCGCATCTACCCTTTATGTACCAATGTATCGATAGACTTTGCCATTATGGAGAAAGCCGATAATGTGTATGTAATTCCTTCCTCATTCGGATGGAGCGATCTGGGTACATGGAACAGTGCCTACGATAACCTGGAAAAAGATTACCTGGGCAATGCAACCGCATCGAATAATGTGATTGTGATAGATGCAACCAAGTGCATGGTTTCCGCTCCGCACGATAAACTGGTGGTTCTGCAGGGGCTGGATGATTTTATCATTGTAGACACCCCGGATGTACTCCTGATTTGTAAGAAAGAAAAAGAACAGGCCATCAAGGAATATGTTGCCGAAGTAAAACGAAATAAGGGCGATCAATACTTATAAACGATTGTTAGTTAAAATAAAAAGGGGATGATGTTCATCCCTTTTTTATTTATGATTACATTTGGTATAACTTGAACAAACAGACCATGGCTCAACCACGCACAGTAATTACCGGAACTGGTAGTTATATTCCGCCGCATATCAAAACCAACAAAGAATTTGCAGAACAGGATTTTTACGGAGAAGATCACGTGAAAATTTCTACCCCATCAACTGTAATTGTTGAAAAGTTCAAAGACATTACCGGAATTGAAGAACGCCGTTATGTGGGAAGCGAATTCAAGGCTTCTGACATTGGTATCATTGCAGCAAAACATGCCATTGACGACGCGGGGATTGATCCTGAGTCGCTCGACCAGATTATTGTAGCGCACAACTTCGGAAACGTATTAAAAAACACCATACAGACCGATGCCTGTCCTTCGCTTGCTTCACATATTAAAAGCGGACTGGGGATCCGGAATCCGAACTGTGTTGCATATGATATTCTGTTTGGTTGTCCTGGATGGATTCTGGGTGTTACGCAGGCAGATGCATTCATCAAAGCCGGACTGGCCAAAAAATGTCTGGTCATCGGAACGGAAACCTTGAGCCGCGTAATAGATCAATATGACAGGGATAGTATGATTTTCAGCGATGGAGCCGGAGCTGCAATTATAGAAGCGGTGGATGGAGATACATCTTCGAAGGGAATCATTGCAAGCAATATGCAAAGCGACTGTGTAGCAGAGCTTGAGTTCATTACAATGGGTAAATCCTACCTGCCCGATGCCGATCCTGCAGTCCGGTATATCAAAATGAAAGGCAGAAAAGTGTATGAATATGCCATAAAGAATGTTCCTGCTGCCATGAAAGCATGTTTGGAAAAAAGCGGCGTAGATGTGAGCGAGGTAAAGAAATTTTTTCTACACCAGGCCAATGAAAAAATGGACGAAGGTTTCATCAAAGCGCTCTTTAAACTATACGGTATCAAAGATATTCCTCAGAACATCATGCCCATGAGTATACACAAACTGGGAAACAGCTCTGTGGCAACAATCCCCACGCTGTACGACCTCGTAAAAAGAGGGGAGTTAGACGATCATCAACTGGAACCGGGCGACATTGTAATGTTCGCATCTGTCGGAGCAGGAATGAACATCAACGCCATTTGTTACAGGGTTTAATAACCCCGCACATTCTTTCCGGCCATATAGTTCAGGAAGGCCTTATTTACCACCCGGTTACCACCCGGTGTTGGATAGTTACCGGTAAAATACCAGTCTCCCGTATTGGTAGGACAACTGTCGTGAAGATCTTCGATGGTCTGGTAAATTACCTGTACGGGCAAATCAGTTCCATCAGGTGTAATTAGCTGAGCAATCTTATCGGAAATTTCCTGTGTGGTAAACGGTTTATAAATCTGCCTCACCACATTTTCTGTATCCAGCAGACCCTCTTCACTTAATTGAGTGATCCTGTCCTGGACCTCTGTAAGCACCTGATCCATATTTCTTTCCTTCAACAGGGCGATAGCCGCGCGAAAAGCAATAAAGTCTCCGAGCTTACTCATATCAATACCGTAACAATCCGGATAACGGATCTGAGGCGCTGAAGAAACTACAATAATCTTCTTCGGTTCCAGACGGGACAACATTCTGACAATGCTTTCCTTTAAAGTAGTACCCCTTACAATACTGTCATCAATGACTACAAGGGTGTCTTCCTTTTTCCGAACGGTTCCATAGGTAATATCGTACACGTGCTGAACCATTTCATTCCGGTTAGCATCCTCCGTAATAAAAGTCCGGAGTTTCACATCCTTAATGGCAATTTTTTCCTGGCGAATCTTTCTGTTCACCATTTCTTCCAGTTTCTCCGGGGCAAAATCATTCCCCCAACTCAGTATGCGCTCTACCTTAATTTTATTCAGGTACTCTTCCATGCCTTTTACCAGGCCGTAAAAAGCAACTTCCGCGGTATTCGGTATATAAGAAAAGATGGTGTTTTTCAAATCATAGGAAATGCTCTCCAGTACGGTTTTACTCAGGTGATGGCCCAGTGCAATCCGCTCCCGGTAAATTTTTTCGTCACTTCCCCTGGAGAAATAAATTCTTTCAAAGGAACAGGCTCTCCGTTCTTTGGGTTCAAGAATCTGTTCAATGCGATAGCCGTCTTTGTCGTCGGCGATCAGCGCCATTCCTGGCATCAGTTCTTTTACTTCGTTTTCCGCCACATTAAACGTGGTACGGATAGCAGCCCGTTCACTGGCGGCTACAATCACTTCATCGTCTATATAGTAATATGCAGGACGGATACCATGTGCGTCGCGCATTACAAAACTATGTCCGTTACCCAGTAAACCCCCGATGGTATAGCCACCATCGAATAAAGGAGTCGCTTTTTTCAAAACTGCAGAAATGTCTGCCTGATTGGGATGGGCAGTATCTTCGAGCGACAGAAAATGATGGATCACTTCCATCATTGCAGCCAGGTCACTTTGCTTTTGAAAATCCCCTGGAGTCATTTGAATAATATCGAACAACTCATCCGTATTCACCAAATTGAAATTACCTGCCAGTGCAAGGTTTTTACCAGGAGCCAGGTTTCGCTTGATAAAAGGATGACAGAACTCAACATTGTTTTTGCCTTGTGTACCATAGCGAAGATGTCCGAGCAACAATTCTCCCAAAAAAGGAAGATGCCCTTTCATCAAACCCGGATGGAGTTTGATATCGGGCTGGTATTTTTCCAACTCCTGAATTTCCTGACCAATTTTGAAGAAAAGATCCGCGATAGGCTGAGGCGCATTACTCCTGACTCTGTGCAGAAAGGGATTCCCCGGCTCAGTATTCAGTTTCACTGTAGCCAGACCGGCTCCATCCTGACCACGGTTGTGCTGCTTTTCCATCAGGAGATACAGCTTGTTCAGGCCGTAGGTTACCGAACCGTACTTCTGAAGATAGTAGGAGAATGGCTTACGCAAACGAATATAGGCAAGACCGCATTCGTGTTTAATTTCGTCGCTCATGGTAGTTGTTAAAAAGAAAGTGGCGAAGTTACAACTCCGCCACCTTTTTTAAAGTTAATTATACACAGGTTCCTTTAAACCGGCTAAACTATCTGCCAGCCACAGGAATTCTTGTATAAAATGGTCAATAGACTTCTGGAAACCAGGATCCAGCAACTTTCCATCTGTATCAAATTTTTTGTCTACAAATGGGGTGATCAGCATATGCGGAGAGGCAATACCGAATAAAGCCGGTATCAGCAACAGCATTTGCTGACTGGATCTCATTCCACCCATGGCGCCTACAGAGGCTGTGGCAATGCCAAATGCCTTTCGGGTCTGCTTGGGGAAATGGTCCAGCAAGTTCTGTAAAGCAGGAGAATAGCTTCCATTGTATTCCGGAGTTACCAGAATAAATGCATCAGCGGCAAACATCCGCCTGGCCAATGGTTTAAACTGCTCAGGGGGTTTTTCCTCTGAGGTGAATACTTCCTGCAACAAAGGGAGGTTCCAGTCACGTATATCAATAATCCCTACTGTGTGTTCTGTCCGGGCTTTCAACGCCTCATAGAGGTGGAGGGCAAGCCTGTTAGAAACACTCCCAGCCCTGGGGCTTCCGGATATGATTTCTATATTCATAATAATACTAACGTTTAATAAGTCTTCTGGTTCTATAAAACCTGAATTAAGCCTGCTTGATCATTTGAACAGCCAGGTTCAGCTTAATTTCATCACCTACCACAACACCACCAGCTTCTGTAGCTGCACTCCAGGTTAGGCCAAATGCTGCCCGGCTGATTTTACCGGTGATTTCAAAACCTGCTTTTTGCTGTCCGTAAGGATCGGTTACTGCACCGCCAAAGTCTACAGCCAGTTCAACAGGCTTGGTAGTACCCTTAATGGTCAGGTCTCCTTTCAGTGTATACTCACTGCCGGATTTTTTGGCAAAGGAATTTGAAGCAAAACTGATTTTAGGGAACTGCGCTGCAGAGAAAAAGTCATCACTTTTCAGGTGTGCATCGCGTTGTTCGTTATTGGTAGAAATGCTGTCTACATCAGCATCAAAGCTGATTTTTGCGTCACTGAAGTCTTCTGCGGAAGATTCCATCACAGCGTCATATTTTTGAAAACTGCCGGTAACATTGGTGATCATTAAGTGCTTCACTTTGAAAGTAATTTCACTATGTGCTGTGTCGATTTTGTACGTTGACATGATTGATTGTTTTTGATTTGAATATTGATATAAAAATTGTTTTTACCCGACTGGTAATCCCTGAATGCTTCCATGATTTGTGTTTCATTGTTCATTACAAAGGGACCGTGCGAAGCAACTTGTTCTTTCAGTGGCTCCCCTGTTCCAACCAGTACCACACTGTCTTCCAGGGCATTCAATTGGATTCCATCCCCGTCGGTATTGAATACCGCCATACAAAATGCTTCTATCTCCTCTGCATTCGCCACCTGCACCAGCCCGTCTGTTACATACATAAATGTATTGTGCAGCCGGCTGAATGGTATAAAATAACTGCCTCCTTTGCGCATGCGCACATTAAACATATTTACCGGAGAAAGCGGATGAAGGATGGGAAATCCACCCATATCCATCGGTTGTGCAAAAGAAATCTGTTGTATAATTCTATGTATATACATCTATTTGTATAAATTTTTTTACTCCTGTCCTCTCAATCTTTCCAGCAATTCATTCAGTTGTTTAGCATCGCTGTTTTCAATTTTCACCATATCGTCCATCAATGCGTTGATCTTTTCGGTTGAAGCTTCCAGAATAGTTAATCCACTTTGGGTGAGCGTAATAACCGTTTCCCTTCTGTCAGTGGGAGAAACAGACCGCTTAACGAGTTTCTTAATTTCCAGTCGGTCTATAATCCTGGGCACATTGGAACTTCTTTCAATCATTCTGCAGGTGATGTTCTTCACACACATTTGCTCAGGATGCTTTCCTTTTAAAATACGCAGAACATTGTACTGTTCATGGGTTAATCCGTACCCTTTCAGTTCATTGCTCATTCTGGTTTTCAACCACCAGGCAGTATAAAGTATGTTGATACTCGCCTTGTGCATTTCATCCTTGAATTTATTGCTTTGTATGGCTTGTTCCAGTTTCACAATGCAAATATACATGTATATACATCTAATTACCAAAAAAAT
>JAQTZD010000047.1:0-4465 GCA_028687975.1 Sediminibacterium sp. | reverse complement strand
CTAGTTTTCACGGGATTTAGCAGCAGCTTCTGCGGCTTTTCTCCAATCTTCCAAACCGTCACAGTTGGAATAGTCCTTATCGATCAGCACATAATAGGTAGGAATATGGTCTTTAAACCATTTTTCGAGTGTACTGGTTTTTTTCTCTTCCAGTGCCCGCTGTGCAATTCTGTTGTAGTCCTCTTTCAGGTTTTCGCGATGTGGTTCTTTCCGGGTTTTATAGTAAATGATGCGTACCACTTTACGGTTGCGCTCGTCGAGGTAAATCTGAGGTTCAGAAATATCACCAGGCTTCATGGTACTGATTGGCTTGATCATTTCCTTGTCCAGCATATCCAGTGTTATAAAAGTTGAACCATCTCTTCCGGAAAATGCACCGGCACTGAATTTACTGGATTCATCGTCACTGTATTTGCTTACCGCTTCTGCAAAACTGATTTTACCAGCCTTGATATCACTTCGGATGCTGTCCAGTTTCGCTTTGGTTTCATTTACTTCGTCATCGGTTACCGGAGGTATCCGCAGGATATGTCTTACGATGGCTTCATCACCTGAGCGGCTGATCATCATGATGATGTGCAGACCAAATTTAGATTTGATCACCGGAGAAATCTGACCTTCTTTTAAACGGAAAGCTCCAGAAAGAAATGCAGGATCCCAGAATTTATCATTTCTATTCAAGGTGTATTGACCTCCATTCTCTTTTACCGCAGGATCTTCGGAATAATTCTTGGCCAGTTGTTCAAACTTTTTTGCCCCTAATGCCTCAGCCTGTTTCTTGTAATCATACATCTGCTTAGACACGTAATCTTCCACATCCTTGTTGGCTTTTGGAAAAATTACAATCTGGCTTACTTCAACTTCACTTTCATAAAAGGGAAGGCTGTCTTTAGGAATTTTATTGTAGTAGGCTTTTACTTCTGTAGGGGTAATCTTGATGGCCTCCACAATTTTACGCTGCATCTGATCTGCCAGTTTTTGTTCTCTGAATGCTTCCCGGAAATCGTCTTTTAACTGGTAAACTGTTTTACCCGCAATTTCTTCCAGAATATCTTTTGAACCATACTGTTGTATTGTCTGACGAATCCGGTTGTCCAGTTCAGCTTCAATTTCATCATCTCCCACTGTAATGGAATCCTTTTGTGCCTGTAACAACAGTGCCTTTCTGATCAGCTGACTTTCCAATACCTGACACTCACTTGGAATATTAGGATTATCCTGCCCCTGCGACTGACGCCTGATATCTGTGATGGTATTTTGTATGTCGGAACGAAGGATGATTTTATCTCCCACCTGGCCTACAATTTTATCTGCTACCACTTTTTTGGATTGTGCCTGTATTGCAGAAAAACTGCCTGTTGCCAGAAAGGCCCCTATAATAACCAGTTGCTTCATCAATTTCATATTTATCAAAAATAAATAAACAATAGCTGTTTTACCCTGCCTTCGCCGCTTTTAACAAAACATAAAAGCCTCAAACCACCCGCCGGTTAAGTATAGAAAAGGCGTAAGGCTTGAGGCTTTGTTGGTATAGTATCCTAGAGCGTACGCTTCACTTCCTCTTCTTCAAATGCCTCTACTATATCGCCCACCCGTATGTCGTTGAAGTTTTTAATAGTCAAACCGCACTCCATATTGGTTACAACTTCTTTTGCATCGTCTTTGAAGCGTTTCAGGCTGCCCAGCTCCGCACTTTGTCCTTCTCCTTTTGGATATTCCACAATACCATCCCGGATAATCCGGATCTTACTGTTACGGGAAATCTTTCCTTCCAGTACATAACATCCTGCAACAGTTGCCTTGTCGAACTTATACACTTCACGGATTTCAACGTTGGCAATGATTTTCTCCTGGTATTTAGGCTCAAGCATACCCTCCATTGCACTCTTGATTTCATCAATTGCAGTGTAAATGATCGAGTAAAGCTTAATCTGTACCCCTTCCGTTTCTGCCAGCCTGTTGGCCTGCATGGAAGGACGAACGTTAAATCCGATGATGATGGCGTCTGAAGCAGTAGCCAGCAACACATCACTTTCCGAGATCTGACCTACACCTTTCAATACAACACGTACCGCGATCTCTTCGGTGGAAAGTTTCTGCAGAGAGTCACTCAGGGCCTCTACCGATCCATCCACGTCTCCCTTGATAATGATATTGAGCTCCTTGAAGTTTCCGAGCGCCAAACGACGACCGATTTCATCGAGGGTAATATGTTTTCTTGCGCGAAGACCCTGCTCACGAAGAATCTGTGCACGCTTGGTTGCCACTTCTTTCGCTTCAGCCTCATCCTGGAACACTTTGAACTTCTCACCAGCCTGTGGCGCACCGTTCAATCCGAGTATCACAACAGGTGTTGATGGCGGTGCTCCGTCAATTCGCTGATTCCGTTCATTGAACATGGCTTTCACCCTTCCGAAATGCTGACCGGATACGATCAGATCTCCCTGACGCAATGTTCCGTTCTGAACCAGGATCGTAGCTACATAACCACGGCCCTTATCCAGAGATGCTTCAATGATTGTTCCGCTGGCCTCCCGGTTGGGATTGGCTTTAAGATTCAGCAGATCAGCTTCCAGCAATACTTTTTCCAGCAACTGGTCTACATTCAGACCCTGTTTGGCAGATAATTCCTGGTTCTGGTATTTACCACCCCAGGCTTCCACCAAAATATTCATCTGAGACAGTTGCTCGTATATTTTCTGCGGATTGGCTCCGTCTTTATCAATTTTATTCACTGCAAAAATCATAGGTACACCAGCCGCCTGAGCGTGACTGATGGCCTCCTTGGTCTGAGGCATTACTGCATCGTCTGCAGCTACTACGATAATAGCAATATCGGTAATCTTGGCACCACGGGCACGCATGGCGGTGAACGCTTCGTGACCCGGTGTATCCAGGAATGTAATGGCTCTTCCGTTGGGGAGTGTTACCTCATAGGCACCAATGTGCTGGGTAATACCTCCGGCCTCACCGGCTACTACATTGGCATTCCTGATATAGTCGAGCAGGGATGTTTTACCGTGATCCACGTGACCCATAATGGTCACAATTGGCGCACGTTGCTGCTGAGCAGCTTCATCATCCGCTTCTTCTTCTTCTTCCATTTCATCCGCATCTTCCACTCCGATAAATTCCACCTCATAACCAAACTCACTGGCTACCAGTTCAATTACTTCTGCATCTAGACGCTGGTTGATGGATACCATGATACCGAGGTTCATACACTTACCGATTACATCGGCAAAGCTTACATCCATCAGGTTGGCCAACTCACTTACTGTAACAAATTCCGTTACCTGCAGTTTGTTGTCGTCCATCATTTCCTCGCCCATTGCTTCGGCCGCTTCATCGCGTTTAGCTCTTCTGTATTTGGCTTTCAGGCTCTTTCCTCTTCCTCCGGTTCCGGCAAGTTTGGCCTGCGTTTCGCGGATCTTTTCCTGAATTGCCTTCTGATCTATTTCCTTATCCTCATGACGGGGAGCATTTCTGTCGTGACGGCCACCGCGGTTTCCACCCTGTCCGCCTCTGTTATATCCGCCACCCTGTTGTCCGCCACGATTGAATCCACCACCGCCGCTGTTGTTGTTACGGGCCGGAACAATCGGACGATTAGGTCCGGTCAATGGTCTGCCTTCTGCATCTTTTGCTACAGGTGCAGTAGAAGTATTGTCTCCTTTTTTATCTACAGGTATGCGTTTGCGCTTGCGCTTTTCGTCTCTTCCAACCGGTTTTGGCCGGGTATCACTGTTCACCGGAAGCTCAATTTTTCCTAAAATCTTAGGGCCCTCCAGCTTTTCGGCACGGATATTCTCAATAGTTGGAGCCGCTGGTTCTGCTTCCACTACGGGAACTGCAGGCTTGGGTGCTTCTACAACCGGAGGCGCAGTTTGTGCAACCGGCTCAACAGGCTGCGGCTGAACTACCGGAGCTGCTGGTTCCGGAGATTTTTCCGGTGCGGCCGGTTCTGCCTTCTTCACCGTCTTTTTAGGCCGGGTAGATGAATCTATCGCGGAAAGGTCAATTTTATGAATGACTTTAGGCCCTTCAATACCGGTCGTTTCTGTTTTGGTCTTTTCCGGTTCTGCTACAGGAGCAGGTGGAGGGGTTACAGGGGCGGGCTCTTCGGCTTTTACTTCTACTACGGGTGGTACCTCTTTCGGAGCGGGAACTTCCACTGGCGCCGGTGCCGGCGTTACTGCAGGCTCCTCGGCTTTTACTTCTTCCTTAACTGGTACAGGAGCAGCTTTTTTCTCCTCTTTCCTGAAGGTGATTTCTTCCTCATCCTTCTTCTTACGCGCCTCGGACTGTGCCACTTTCGGGATCTCTACCTGGTCTGCCTTATTCTTGGCAACCTATCGCTCTGGAACTCTGCCTGCAAGGCACGATATTGGTCTTCCTTAAGCTTTGCAGTAGGTTTCAGGTCATCTCGGTTAAATCCTCTTTTCACCAGGAACTCGATCAGGGT
>JAQTZD010000132.1 GCA_028687975.1 Sediminibacterium sp. | reverse complement strand
ATAAACAGGATATCGTTCAATGCACCGGTGTGCATTTCTGGATGGTTTCTAAGTCGTTTGCGGATATTCATGGCTATCGGGTTGGCTCCTGCAATACATCAATAAAATCTGCGCTGGCGGCTTCCATTTTGTTGGCGGTTTTGTCTATCTGTGTGCTCAGGAAATTATAGCCCACATAAGCAATCATACCAATCATCAGACCCGTTGCTGAAGTGATCATCTTGGTATAAATACCACCTGCAATGGTGTTCAGTGTATACTCACCTGTAGAAGCAATACCATAGAACAACTGTACCATACCAATAATGGTTCCCAGGAAGCCGAACATCGGGGCAATACCGGCAATCAGTGACAATACAGAGAGGTTTCTTTCCATACTGTACATTTCGAGCTTGCCTACATTCTCCATGCTTTTTTCTATGGCATCGATGGGTTTGCCGATTCTTTGTATGCCCTTGTCGATCATACGGGCTACCGGACTGTCTGTATTTTTAGACACACTTCTGGCGGCCTGCACATTACCGGTAAGGATATGATCCCGGATAATGCCCATGAAATTGGGGTCAATGCGGGAAGCTTTGCGAATGGCAATCAAGCGTTCAATAAAAACGAAAATGGCTGCTATCAGTAAGAGATAAAGCGGATACATGATCCAGCCGCCCTTTTCGAGCAGGCTCCATAAAGATATTTTTTCTGCGGATACTGCCACACCTGCCGCTGCTTGTTGTAAACTGTCTGCCTGTAATAAATAAAACATGGGGGTAATGATTTTAGAGCCCTGATATTGTTACAAAAGAACGCATCCCCAAGCAATAAAGTACCGGAAGCGTCATTATTTAAGAAAGCTTTTACAGATTAATCTCTTTTTGACTGATCTTTCATCTGCATCATAGCCATAATCTGGCGCATATTGTTCTGCATGCCATCGGG
This sequence comes from Sediminibacterium sp., assembly GCA_028687975.1. Classification (GTDB taxonomy): domain Bacteria; phylum Bacteroidota; class Bacteroidia; order Chitinophagales; family Chitinophagaceae; genus Sediminibacterium. The sequence goes on along the minus strand of JAQTZD010000132.1, from coordinate 4,153 downwards.
GCTACCGTCGAGGAAGATGATATTGCCTTTACCGAATTCTGCAAAATTCTTCACAGCCTCGGTCCACATACTGAACAGGATTACATTGGTATCGAGGTTGGCCTGCTTCATCTGCTCTGCTGCCTGGCTCATCCCCTTGGCCACTTCCTCCCGGAACAAAGCCACACCCTGACCGCGCAGCCTTGCTGCTTCACGCTCCGCTTCTGCTGCGATTTTAATTGCATTACCCTCGGCCTCTGCACCCTTGGTTTTGGTGATCAGCAAAGCCTGTCCTTCATTTTCTGCAGCGGCTTTTAAGTTGTTGCTGGCCACCACCCTGCTCATGCTCTCCATGATCTGCTGGTCGAATGTGATATCGTTAATCTGCAGATCCTGCAAATGATAGCCCCACTCTTCGAGGGAATGATCAATCTGCTCTTTTACAAACTCCACAATTTCTCTGCGGAGCAATAAGATTTCTGCCTGCTTCTTGGTTGCCACAAACGCGCGGATGGAACCTTCCACCGTGCGAATCAGCGCCTGCATCAGGTCTTTATCACTGATGAATTTAAATGCTACATTTTTGATGGTTTCTTCGTCCTGGTTAATCACCGAGTACAACAACATACTTTTGAAATACACATTGGCCTGGTCTACCGTAACTGCCTGAAACTCCAGCTCCACTGAACGGTTCTGAATGCTCACGGTTTTATACACCTGCTCTATCAGGGGAATTTTAAAATTCAGACCCGGACGCAACACTCTGCGATATTTTCCAAAAAGGGTAATGACTGCGATGGTTCCCTGGGTTACGGTTACCAATCCGGTAAACAGAATCAGCAGCAACAGGATCAACCACCAGAACTGAGTTAAAAAAGCCATATCGTTGTTATTTTATGTTTTAAAGATACAATCTTATGCAAGGTCTCCGTGGTTTTCTTCCCACACCTGTACCAATTCTACCAGGGCTTCCACAGACCGCTCCATATCATGAACGCCAACCCACTCTTCCTTACTGTGAATCGCCTGCATACCTGTGAAGATGTTCGGACAGGGCAATCCCATGAAACTCAGTCTGCTACCATCGGTTCCGCCACGTACGGGCTCCTGTATAAAAGGCAGTTTGGCCCTGCGGTAAGCTTCAGCTGCATAAGCTGAGGCAAACGGATATTGCTGTAACACCTCTTTCATATTCCGGTATTGTTCCTGTACAATGAAATAATAAGAAGCGCCGGGATAATTGGCCATCACCCGGTCGGTGAGTTCCCGCAAAAGGCTTTCATGTGCCTCCAGATTGGCAGTTTCAAAATCGCGGATGATAAATTCCATCGTGGCTTTTTCGGCCAGTCCTTCTATCCGAAGCGGATGAATAAACCCTGCCCTTCCTTCTGTACTTTCCGGGGTCAGGAATGTTGTGGGCAACCCGCTGATGATCTCTCCGGCAATCTTCAGTGCATTCACCATTTTCCCTTTTGCATAGCCTGGGTGTGCAATCACCCCATTGATATGTATGGTTACCCCATCTGCACTAAAAGTTTCATCTTCAAAACTGCCCAGCTTTCCACCATCCAGCGTATAGGCAAAATCTGCACCCAACCTGACCAGGTCCAGTTTATCTGTACCCCTTCCCACTTCTTCGTCGGGCGTGAACAGGATTTTGATGGTCCCATGTTTCAGTTCCGGATGGCTCACCAGGTATTGCGCAAAATCCATGATGATGGATACCCCTGCCTTGTCGTCTGCACCCAGCAAGGTATCTCCGCAGGCAGTAATAATGTCTTTTCCGATATGCTCCTGTAAATAAGGGTATTTTTCGACCGAGATCACCTGTGTGGCGTCCAGAGGTAGCCCAATGGGCTGGCCATCATAGTTCGGATGTAGGATAGGCTTTACCCCAGTACCGCTGCAATCTGGCGCGGTATCTACATGACTGCAAAAACAGAGTACCGGCATTTTTTTGGTGGTGGTGGCAGGAATAGTGGCATATACATACCCGTATTCGTCCATGGCTGCATCTGCAATACCCATGGCCTGCAACTCCTGCACCAGTATACGGGAAAGGTCTTTTTGCTTTTCGGTACTGGGAAAGGTTGTTGACTGAGGATCACTCTGGGTATCTATCTGTACATATTGCATCAGCCTGGATGCCACTGCAGACCTGTAGTTCGGAAGCATGGTTGTTTTTGCACAAGATAATATTAGTTGTGGGAACCCTATTGCAATTTGAAAAACAAAAGAATATATTAGAGTAACCAAATCAACCTAAATGAAAAAAACAATCATCGGTTCGCTTGTAGGTGCAGTCATTTTATTCATGTGGCAGTTTCTGTCCTGGACCACCCTGGACCTGCACCGCCCCATGCAAGACTATACTCCCAAACAAGACAGTATTCTGGCATTCCTGAGTGCCAATCTGGAAAAAGAGGGCGGCTATTATATGCCAAGCTTACCAAAGGGTACTTCCTTTGAGGAAATGGAAAAACTCACCGCTGAAAGTGTGGGTAAACCCTGGGTATCTCTTCAATACCACCAGGCGCTGGAGTACAATATGGGCATGAGCATGGCCAGGGCCTTTCTGGTAGATGTGCTGCTCGTTTGGATGCTCATTTGGATTCTTGGCAAGTTTGCCAGGAACGATTTCACTACCAGCCTATTTGTTTCCCTGATTGTAGGCATATTTGTGTACCTCAACAGCAATTATACGCTGCATATCTGGTATCCGATGTTCGATATCCGGGCCTATCTGATTGATGCAGTGGTTGCCTGGGGACTTACCGGCATCTGGCTGGGATGGTGGCTCAACCGAAAGAAAGCATGAGTTGAACCCGGATCAATCAATTCATAAAAAAGTACAGGGTTTATAGCTGTTGAAACAACACTATAAACCCTGTTTACTTTACGTTACGACCCAATAGCTTATGGGGTAATGATCAGAGAAGCAGGACCTTCAATGGCTACCAGCTCCAGATCAAATACCAGCTCTTCTCCTGCCAGCGGATGGTTGGCATCCAATACCACAACGGCGTCTTTCACTTCCGCAATGATTACGGGGAAGTTCTGACCTGAACCATTGCTCATATTCAACTGCATGCCCACTTCAGGTACCATATCTGCAGGGAAGCGATCTCTTGGAAATTCCATGATCATTTCTTCCTGCTTAGGACCATACGCCTGATCGGCAGGGATATTGATTGTTTTCTTTTCGCCAATGATCATTCCGGTTACGCCATCATCGAATCCGGCGATCACCATTCCGCTACCGATTTCGAACTCCAGTGGCTCTCTTCCTTCAGAAGAATCGAATGTATTTCCATTGGTTAACTTACCGTGATAATGTACTTTTACTTTATCACCTTTTTTTGCTTGTTGCATGTTATTTTTGTTTACAGCCAGCTGAATGATTGGCTTAAACCGCAAAAATACAATCCTCCAGGTAAAAGCCCTAGTATTTTTACCCAACTTACCGTTAAGAATTAAGCACATGAAGAAATTATTATTTATCTGTTTTTTGAGCGTAATAGCAGCAAATACGGGCTTACAGGCCCAAAACCAGCCCGTTTTACCGGCTGCATATCGCACGGAAGTTTATCTTCCCCTGTTAAAAGGTAAAAAAGTGGGCGTATTTGCCAATCATACCGCTACCATTGGTAAAACCCATCTGGTAGACAGCCTCCAGAAACTGGGGATCAATATCACTGTGGCATTTGGCCCGGAACATGGATTCAGGGGTACGGCAGATGCCGGAGAAAAAGTAGACAACTACACCGACCCGGCTACCGGCATTCCGGTTATTTCGCTGTACGGCAAAAAGAGGAAGCCTTCTGCGGAGGACCTGAAAAATGTAGACATACTGCTCTTCGATATCCAGGATGTGGGTGTACGTTTTTACACCTTTATCTCCTCCCTGCAGGAATTCATGGAAGCCGCTTTTGAAAACAGCAAACCGCTGATGATCCTCGACAGACCCAACCCCAATGGTTTTTATGTAGACGGACCTGTACTGGATACGGCTTACAGAAGCTTTGTGGGCATGCAGCCTGTTCCGGTGGTATATGGCATGACCATGGGAGAATACGCCATGATGATAACCGGCGAAAAATGGCTGACTCCAAAAGCCAATACCCAATATGAATACTATAAAAGGGCTTCCAACTCCAAAATCGGAAGAGCGTCG
>JAQTZD010000046.1 GCA_028687975.1 Sediminibacterium sp. | reverse complement strand
GCTTTCAGGCTATCCAGTTTGTCCCTGTCTAAATGAACCTGGTAATTGTACAGGCTCACTACTGCGCCATCTATACCGTACTGGTTTTTTACCAGGGCATTCAGATCGCTCAGCATGCTTTTTTCGTTCAGGGTGCCGCCGGGTAATTTGTTTTCTTTCATAAATCCGGGTACATGTGCCACTGCATGGTCTGCACTCAGAAAGGCTGTGTATTTTCCTTTGCCCACTTTGGCATCGAGGAAGTCGAACATTTTACCCAGCTCTTCATCCAGACGAACATAGTTGTCTACCAGTTCCCAGGAGTTGGGGCCAAATGCGTGACCAATATAATCGGGAGAGGAGAAGCTCACTGCCAGTAAATCGGTTACATCGTCTTTGCCCAATTCTTCTGCAAGAACGGCTGCTTTAGCCATTTCTGCTGTAATGGTATTGCCATGCGGTGTAGAAGGCAGTTTGCCATATCCTTCATTTTCCGCACGCTTCAGGTCGTAAGGCATTTTGGTCTGGTTCTTTCCGAAAGGAGTTCCTTCGTATGGTTTTTCATCGGCAGTGGCATACAAAGTATATACATCGTCCTTCAATGCTTTTTGCCAGCCCAGGTTCAGTAAAGAATCCGGTAATTTTCTGTTGTTGAACCGGGTTACCCATTCCGGTAATTGGTTACTATAGTAGGTACTGGTAATAAAATATCCGCTTTTGGAATCGAACCAGTAAGCACCGTTGGCACTGTGGCCCGCAGGCAGGATGGCGCCACGGTCTTTGATGGCAACGCCAATGACCTTGTTTCTGAAATTGGTAGACAAGCGCAGCTCATCGCTGATGGTAGTGGTTTGCATATTTCTCGGACTCATTTGCCCGTCACTGCTTCCTTTGGCACCTACACCTGCTACCGATTTGTCTTCGGTGCAGTAAACGGATCTTTTCTGCAAGGCATCCCACCATGCATTACCGGTGATGCCGTGTATGGCCGGTACCGAACCGGTGTATATGCCGGAGTGTCCGCAGGCGGTGATAGAAGGGGTATAGCCTATTTGTGTGTTATCGCAACTAAACCCTTCCTGCATCATTCTCCTGAATCCGCCATTCTGTTTAAATAATGGTGCAAAACGGTTCAGGTAATCCCATCTCATCTGATCAATCACAATGCCTACCACCAGTTTGGGTGCATCGCCGGTAACTGAAAGTTTGGAGGTGTTTTGTGAAAAACCTTGTACCGCCGTCATTTGCAGGCCCAGTGCCAGCATGGCCAGCAGGCTTATTTTACCTTTATTTTTTCGTAGCATAGCTCGTTTTTAGAGCCTAAAGATAAGCGATGGTGCATAAATACGTTTGCGCTTTCCTCTATTATGATTAATTTTGCGCATGTTTTTTTAAAAAGTAATCATTTATTCATATGGCAGATATTTTTGAGAAACTATTAAAGAATGCTGGTCCGCTCGGACAGCATCGTGAGCGTGCACATGGTTATTTTGCCTTTCCGAAACTGGAGGGGGAGATCAACAGCAGAATGAAATTCCGTGGTAAGGAAATGATTGTCTGGAGTCTGAACAACTACCTGGGACTGGCCAATCACCCGGAAATCAGAAAAGTGGATGCGGAAGCAGCGAAGCAGTTTGGGCTGGCATATCCAATGGGTGCCAGAATGATGAGCGGGAACACCAATTACCACGAACAACTCGAAAAAGAACTTGCCGAATTTGAACATAAAGAAGATGCCATCCTCATGAACTTTGGCTACCAGGGCATCATGAGCGCCATCGATGCCATCTGCGGCAGACACGATGTGATTGTGTACGATGCAGAAAGCCACGCCTGTATTATAGACGGCCTCCGGCTTCATCCTGGTCATCGGTATGTTTACAAACACAATGATGTAGATGATTGTGAAAAGCAATTGCAACGTGCAACACAACTGATTGAGAAACAGCAATCCGGCGGTATTCTTGTTATTACAGAAGGAATCTTCGGTATGGCTGGCGATCAGGGAAAACTCAAAGAAATAGCTGCGCTTAAAAATAAATACCAGTTCCGTTTACTGGTAGACGATGCTCATGGATTCGGCACATTGGGTAAAACCGGTGCAGGAACAGGTGAGGAGCAGGGTTGCCAGGACCAGATTGATCTGTATTTCTCCACTTTTGCCAAGAGCATGGCTTCTATCGGCGCCTTCATGGCAGGAGATAAACCCATCATCGATTTTATCCGCTACAATATCCGCAGCCAGATTTTTGCGAAGAGCTTACCGATGCCGATTGTGATTGGTAACCTGAAGCGACTGGAAATGCTCCGCACCATGCCCGAATTGAAAGACAAACTCTGGAGCAATGCTCTGAAACTGCAAAATGGCCTGAAAGAGAGAGGATTTGATATCGGCAATACCAATACGCCGGTTACTCCTGTGTATATGAAAGGTGGTGTGGAAGAAGCTACTGCCATGGTGATGGATCTCAGAGAGAATTACGGCATTTTTGCTTCGATCGTTGTATATCCGGTCATTCCCAAGGGACATATTATTTACCGGCTGATTCCTTCCGCTGCTCATACAGACGCCGATATTGAGGAAACCCTGAAAGCCTTCAGTGAAACCAAGGCCAAACTAGACGCCGGGGCCTATAAAGTAGATGCAGTGCCAGATATGGCAGAAAATAAATAAGTGTTATTGAACTGTAGCAAAACAGCTTGCAGATAAAGGAGTCCCGGTGGTTATTCACCGGGACTTTTTGTTTGAATTTATCTGTAATGGGTATAAAAAAATCGTAGCTTTACACCAGTATCTCAGCCACAACCCCCAGTTTTTGGCCATGGAAAAGACTAGCTCATTCGTAAACGGGCTCATTCAGGAAAATTCCTTCCGGTTAATGAGCAAAGCCTCGATCATTTCTATTACTGATCCTAAGGGCATCATACTTTTTGCAAACGAAAATTTTGCCTCCATCAGTGGTTACAATATTGAAGAATTGGTGGGGAAAAAACACAGTATCATCAATTCCGGTCATCACCCCCGCAGCTTTTGGGCGGAGATGTGGAAAACCGTCCTGGCCGGGAATAACTGGCGGAATGAAGTAAAGAACAAACGGAAGGATGGCAGCTTCTACTGGGTGGATGTACAGATCATGCCCCATTTTGATGAGGAAGGAATACTCAGGGCCATCATCTCTGTCCGCAACGATATCTCCAAACGGAAGAAGGCAGAATATGATCAGTCGGAACTGGGAAACAGATTGAATATTTTCTCGCAACATATTCCAGGATTCCTGTATCAATACCAGCTTTGCCCCGATGGCACCTCTTTTTTCCCTTATGCCAGTAAAGGTATTATTGATATTTACGGACTGCAACCTGCCGATGTTTTAACGGATGCAACCAGGGTTTTTGAAGTGCTTCATCCCGACGACCGGCCCGAAGTAATCAGTACCATTTTATATTCTGCCGAGCACCTTACGGAATGGAAACTGGAATACAGGGTGAATCTTCCTTCCGGGAAAACCATTTGGGTAGCCGGCTTTTCTTCGCCTGAGCTGCTGACAGACGGAAGTGTTTTGTGGCATGGATTTCTGCACGATATTACAGAGCGGAGGCTGGCTTCGGAACAATTTGAATCGACCAATGCACAATTGAGGGCTTTGATAGAGGCTTTGCCGGATGCTTTTTTCTTTAAGGATGGAGAGGGACGCTGGTTGGTTACCAACGATGCTGCCAAGAAATTGTTTCAATTGCATGACTATGATTGGAAGGGCAAAAAAGAAAGTGAAATGGCGATTGAACGGCCCGCATTCAGGGAAGCGCACGAAAAATGCATGATTGATGATGCGTATGCCTGGAACCAGCACCAGCTGACGATTTTTACCGAATTCGTGAAGGATGAACAGGATAATGTTCATGAGTTTGAAGTAAAAAAAATACCCTTGTTTCATCCGAACGGCAGCAGAAAAGGATTGGTCATCGTGGGCACGGATATTACAGAACGCAGAAAGGCGGAGGAAATCCGGAAGCAACTTACCGAGGAACTGAATATCAGCAAGCAGATGTACGAGTCGCTTTTTTCGCAGAACCACGAATCTGTTTTTTCACTGGACCTGCAGGGAAAATTCACCAGTGCCAATGAACGATTTCTGAAAGCAACCGGAATGCGGCTCGATGAGTTAAAACAAATTTATTACTCTGAAATCATGCATCCCGAAGACCTGGATAAGATGAAAGATAGTTTTGAACGTGCTAAACAGGGCATATCTACCAAATTCGAATGCCGGATGCAGATTAAACGGAAAAATACGATCAAATATGTTTATCAGGTTACCATACCCATGGTAGTGGATCACCAGATTGTGGGTGTGTATATTCTTGCAAGTAATATTACAGAAAGGGTAATGGCCGAGGAGAAAATCAAAAGGCAGTACCAGCAGTTGAGGGAAATTGCACAGATACAGTCGCACGAAGTACGCGCCCCGCTGGCGAATATATTAGGGCTCGCCAACTTATTGGATCAGACCGCTGAGGTGGATCCCAACAATAAATTCATTCTGAAAGAATTAACCGTATCCGCCAGAAAGCTGGACTATGTGATACATAAGGTTGTAGACAAAGTATATGCAATCGGGGATATCCAGCAAGTCTAGTAATAAAAAATCCCGGCGATCTGACAGCCGGGATTTTTTATAGTGTTGCGCTAAATAACTAGAGCTTAGCGATCAGTTCTTTTGCCATGCGAACATAGTCTGCATTTTTTGCTTCTGTTGCCAGTGCAATGCATTTTTCAGCACTTGCCTTTGCGGCAACTTTGTTGCCCAGTTCTTTCTGAATTCTTGCTGTTTGCAGGAAGAGCCAGAAAGCTTTTGGATTGGCGACAGTAGCTTTGTTGATGTTTTCCAGAGCCTTGCTGTAATCCTTTTCCCACTCAGCATAGAAGGTAGCTGCGGCTGAATAGGTAGCTGGATTTACAGGATCTGCACCCAGTGCTTTTTCTACCTGTGCACGAATCCGGTCTTTTACATTGGTGCTGATGGGAACGTTTACTGCAACCTGTCCCCACATGATCTGCAGTTCCAGGCTTTCTGCCTGAACATTGGCAAACTGCATGGTGAAGGTTTCTGCACCTGCAACTTTTGCAGATTTAACCTTAAAACGAACCACATCTTCACTCTCTTTGTATCCATCGGTACCCCAGTTGTTGAGTCCTTTGTTGATCACAATTTCCCAGTACTCTTTACCGGGTACGGTATACAATACATATGCGCCTGTATCCAGGAGTTTTCCGCCCATCATTACTTTGTCGGTAAAATACAATTTTGTGGCAGCATTCGCACCTGTGCGCCATAACTGACCCAATGGTACCAGTTCACTGTTCTCTTTCAACATGGCTCTTCCCTTGATGTTGGGACGGGCATATGTCAGTTCAATTTTACCCAAACCAAAATCCTGGCTGATTTTTTGGGTAGTACTCGGCGCTGGCATTTTAATTTGCGCAAAACCTGATACGCTGCATAAAAGCAGGGTGGCAAGCATTGTTTTTTTCATATTCTTCTTGTTTTATGTAAACAAACCTACTGTATGCTGATGAAATTAAGTAATAAATTATGTGAATGTATCTATTTAAATCCCGGATGGTAACGCTGTAGTGTGTCGCGGAGGTAGTCCCGGTCGAGATGGGTGTAAATTTCCGTTGTGGTAATGCTTTCGTGTCCGAGCATTTCCTGAACAGCCCGCAAATCTGCCCCGCCCTCCACCAGGTGAGTGGCAAAAGAATGCCGCAGCGTATGTGGAGAAATTACCTTGTTGATGCCCGCTTTACGGGCCAGGTCTTTGATCAGGTAAAAGATCATTACCCGGCTCAGATTTTTGCCCCTTCTGTTCAGAAAAAGAATGTCCTCGAAACCGGGTTGTATGGTTTGATGGCACCGGATGGTGTTCTGATAAATTTCTATGTATTTGATGGCAGCTGAGCCAATGGGGATGAGTCGTTCCTTGTCTCCCTTTCCTGTAACTTTTATAAAACCCACTTTCAGGTAGAGGCCGGATATTTTTAAGTTCACTACCTCACTTACCCGAAGCCCGCAACTGTACATGGTTTCGATGATGGCTTTGTTCCTGCCCCCTTCGGGGCTGCTGAGGTCTATTTGCGCAAGCATGCTTTCGATTTCTTCAAAACTCAGCGTGTCGGGCAGGTGCCTCCTGGTTCTGGGTGCCTCGAGCAGGAGGGAGGGATCGGTTGTACAGATTTGTTCTATCACACAGTATTTGTAAAAACTGCGTATGCCGGAAATCAGCCGGGCCTGAGATGTGGCGGTCATACCCAGTTCGCCCACCCATTTTACAAATGCCTGAAGGTCTTTTAATACAATGGCTCCCGGTGCTTTTTCCTGTTGGGTGGCCTGCAGGTAGTCGGTTAATTTACCAATGTCTCGCAGGTAGGCTTCCACAGAATTTTCACTGAGAGAACGTTCCAGCCGTAAATAGGCTTTGAATCCTTTTTTATATACTTCCCACACGTTGCTGAAGATGAAGATTTGCTTACTCAATATAGGTTACAATCCGTACATTCGCTCCTAGTCTAAAAAAACAGCAGCTTTTTATGCAAGTTAATCTTCGTTCGTTTAAACAGAAAGTGCGTCATCATGAAAAATCCATGAAACGTTTTTTAGGTAAGATCGAAAAAAATCCGCCTAAAGGATTGGATAAACTTGCAGAAAAAATAGATGCGGAAGTTTGGCAGGAAGTGGATTGCCTGAGTTGTGCCAATTGCTGCAAAACCATGAGCCCCACTTTTACAGCCAAAGACATCAAAAGAATTGCTGATCATTTTGAAATGACTCCAAAAGAATTCAAAGAAAAATGGCTCTTCTTTGATGAAGAAGACGGAGACTGGATGAATAAAAATCAGCCCTGCCAGTTCCTGGACATGAAGACCCATATGTGCAGCATCTATGAGGTTCGCCCTGCAGACTGCGCCGGTTTTCCGCACCTGAAGAAAAAGAAAATGACCGACTATATTCATGTTCACCAGCAGAATATTTCTTACTGTCCGGCCACTTTTAAAATGGTGGAAAAAATGCAGGTTGCCCTGAAAAAATAAAACCGGCTTACAGCATTAACCGCGCAATTCTTCCTTTACCACCCGCCAGAAATACGGCATTTCCTTTTTTGGCTTTCTGTACTACATGATAGCTGTCGGAGGAAATGAGTTTCCAGTTGTTGCCCCCGTCTAAAGAAATATCTATGCCTGATGTGCCACAGGCAACCAGCTGCCGGGTGTTGAGGTATATAACGCAGGAACGGTAGCCATGCGGATTGGTTTGGGGATTGCTGAAACTGAAACTCCCCTTTTGTTCATCCATCGTTACCAGTACACAGTTTCCGGCGCTGCTGCTGTCTTTGGTATAATCTCCGCCCACAATCACTGCCTTCCCGCGTTCGGGAGACAAGGCTATTGAGTTGGCGCCTGTTGAACTGCTGCCCTGTAACAGAGGTATCGAAACCACCCGCTGGCAATTGTATGTACAGAAAAGGCGAGATGTACTTCCTCCGGAAACAAAAAACACCTGATCCTCTGCACCCCAGTGGGCAAATTGGATATTGGTACCACTGGCAGCAAAGAAGCCTTCCTGTTCCCTGAAATACGGAATTCCTTCTGCTTCGTTTTCCCGCCAGGTTTTGATCCAGGTTTCGCCGGCATCGTCTGTGATGAGGTAATAGAGTTGCTGGTTGATCGGATCGCCTATAACAGCGCCGGTATAACTGGAATCGGATTGAACAAAATCCATTGCATCGAGAAAAACGCCCTTGGTATCATCTTCGTAAACCGTATACCACTGGCGGCCGCCATCCTTTGTTTTCAGGATCAGTGCCGGTTCTCCCACGGCCATGATCAACGCGGTGTTTTCATCAAATGCTTCTATGTCTCTGAAATCCCTGCTGGCATGATTGGGTACGGTGATCCATTTCCAGGTTTTTCCGCCATCCTCCGATTTGCCAACAGATCCGGCACTTCCACTGACCCAGATCAGCTGATCCGTAACCACACTCATTCCCCGGATACTGGTTGCTCGTTCCTGCTCCAATACCTGAACCGATGGTTGTTGTGCCGATGACGCTCCGGGAAAAACAAAGAGTATCAGACAAGAAAATATTTTTATTAATCGATTCATATCAACACATTTGCAGTTTAAATATAATCATCAAAACCGATATGTTTACGATCCCTTACTGGATGAGCAGAACCCAATTGTTGCTGGGCGATGAACCCATTGAATCTTTAATGAAAAAGCACGTGCTGGTGGTAGGGCTGGGTGGTGTGGGAGGCATTTGTGCCGAATTGATTGCCCGTGCAGGCGTAGGTAAAATGACCATTGTAGACGCTGATACCGTAGACCTGAGCAATACCAACCGCCAGATTCCGGCGTTGCATTCAACGGCCGGACAACTTAAATCGGAAGTGATGGCTGCCCGTTTAAAAGACATCAATCCTGCTCTGGAACTAACTGTAAAAACGATCTACATTAAAGAGGAAATTACCCTGGAGCTGCTGAATGAAGCCAGCTACGACTATGCAGTGGATTGTATTGATACCCTTTCGCCCAAAGTATATTTTATTAAAGCGTGTATAGACCGGAACATTCCCATTGTAAGTTCGCTGGGTGCCGGAGGTAAACTGGATCCTTCCCAGGTGGTGATTACGGATATCTCCAAAACCTATCAGTGTAACCTGGCCAGCTATGTGCGTAAAAAACTGCATGCGGTGGGCATCCGGAAGGGGATTACTGTGGTATTCAGCGCCGAGAAAGTAGACCAGTCCAGGATCATTGAAACCGAGAAAGCATTTCCCAAAAAATCGATCATCGGTACCATGAGTTATATGCCTGCCATCTTTGGTTGCATGGCCGCCAGTGTGGTGATCCGGAACCTAATAAAGTAACCAGGGTTCCACTTCGTTTTTCCACGAAGGAGTAGCGGTAAGCTGGGTAATCCTTCGCAGGAATTCCGGGAAAGCAAGTTCGTACAACGCCTCACTGTCGGGTATCCCCAGTAATTTGTCGAGGTGCTTATGACCATTCGGGTTTACACTTGTTTTGTAGGTATGCCAGCTGAAATCCCGGGGAAAACTGTCTTTGATCATTTTGAGCAGCAACATGCCAAAGAATACCGGCTTGAATTCGCCCGGATCTTTTACCGAAAAACGCAACCCTTTGCATTGTTCTCCCGCGTACTGGTGGGTAGTAGGTAAGTAAATGATTGCTTCTGTGTGCAGGTCTTCGTTCATCAGGCTGTTCAGTTGCGCGGCAAGTGTTTTGTTGTTGTTCAGCCAGGGTGCACCAATGACCTGAAATGCAAAGTCGGTACCCCTGCCTTCGTTCAGGTTGGTAGCCTCAAAAAAGCAGAGTCCGGGATACAGTAACATGCTCTCAAAACTTTGGATGGCCGGTGATGTGGGAACAAAAGCCGAGCCCCAGTCTGGCTGAAAAGAATCCCGGTTCCAGTTGATGCACGGGATGATTTCCAGTTCGGCGCCGATTTGTTCGGATGCGTTGAAATATCGTGCCAGTTCGCCGAGTGTACAACTGTGTCTTACCGGCATGGGCCATCGGCCAATGAACGAAGCCGCCGCTTCTTCCAGGAAGGGACCTTCTACCAGTTCCATCTTTCCGGATATCGGATTGGGCCGGTCCAGTACAATGATTCTTTTGCCGGCTGCAGCACAGGCTTCCAGAGCATAAGTAAGGGTAGACAGATATGTGTAAAACCGTACACCTGTATCCGGTACATCAAACAGCAGCAGGTCCAGTTCATAGAGGTCTTCTTCTCCCGGGGCCAGTTTTTTTCCGTATAAGCTGATGATGGGCAGGTCGGTTAGTTCATCGAAGCCATCGTGCATGGCTTCCCCGTCTGCACCGGTGGCCGATAAACCGTGTTCGGGGGAAAATAATTTAACCAGGTTATACCCGGCTTCCTGTAATTTTTTTCTGCTGGCTTCGCCCTGGTTGGTGGTGGCAGCTTCATTGGTGATTAATCCAATCCGCTCTTTTTTCCAGGTAGGATTCAGTTCCAGTAACTGATCAATGCCAAAATGTACATACATAACAGCTTGCTTAAAGGCTTATTTAAAATCCATTCTTTCCTTGATCTGTTCCACTACATTAAAAATAATCGGGCAACGGTCATAATGCATGAACGTGGTGAAAAGCCTTCTTTTAAAATGTGGTAAATGCAACGCGGGAAACTCTCTGCATCCTTCAAAACGATATTCGTAAACCGTACATTTATTGTCTGCTAAAAAAGGACAGGGCATCCGGTTCATGATCATCATTCCATTGCTTCCTTTTTCGAGATATTGGGCATCGAAGGCCTCCCGGGTTTGGTTCAGGTGTCCGGCCAGTGCGGTAGCTTCCCCCTCATTCAAACAAACCATCAGGCTTTTGCAGCAGTTTCCACAGTCGGTACAACTGATGGCCGGGCTTACCAGGGCCTCCAGTTCCTGCACCAGCTGGTCTACTTCCTGATCGTTTTTTTCGCTCAGGAACGCTTTGAACCGATCATTGGCGGCTTCGTTTAGCCGGGCAAATTCCTGGATATGGTTGAGGTCGGTTTGAGGAATAAATGGGGTCATAAGGTCGGTAAAGGTAGGTACTGAAGGCAAAAATCCACGAAAAACAGCAATTTATCCACATTGAAACCCCATTTGTAGAAAAGTAAAATTGGGCTAAGATTTGAGGGAGTTAGATTTGCCATTGGCTCAAAAATAGCCTGTGGTACTATGGCAGATGACAAGAATGTAGTCCGGTATGATGAGGATTCTATCCGGTCGCTCGAATGGCAGGAGCATATCCGGCTCCGTCCGGGTATGTATATTGGTAAACTAGGGGATGGTTCCGCCCCGGATGACGGTATTTATGTGCTGATCAAGGAAATTATAGACAACAGTATAGACGAATACACCATGGGCAATGGTAAACAGGTAGAGCTGACCATTGAAGGAAAGGAAGTGATCATTCGCGACTATGGACGCGGTATACCCCTCGGTAAAATGGTGGATGCGGTTAGTAAAATGAATACCGGAGGTAAGTACGACAGCAAGGCTTTCCAGAAAAGTGTTGGATTGAACGGGGTGGGTACTAAGGCAGTGAATGCGCTGAGCAGCAGTTTTGTGGTTACCTCTATCCGAGACGGTAAGTCCAAAACTGCGGAATTCCAGAAAGGTATCCTGGTGAAGGAACACAAGGAAGTTAAATCCGAAGAACCCAACGGAACCCGGGTGGTATTTACGCCGGACGATACTATTTTCAGAAACTTCAAGTATATCCACGAGTACCTCGAAAATCAACTCTGGAATTACTGTTACCTGAATGCTGGCCTTGCCATGTTGTTCAACGGCAAGAAATACATCAGTAGAAACGGTTTGCTCGACCTGCTGGAACGCAAGACCAATCCGGATGAGCTGCGGTATCCGATCATTCACCTGAAAGGAGAGGATATTGAAGTAGCGCTCTCGCACAACAACGATTACGGAGAAGATATTTTTTCCTTTGTGAACGGGCAGTATACCACCCAGGGTGGTACCCACCAGCAGGCTTTCAGAGAAGCGTATGTAAAAGTAGTGCGGGATTTTTTCAAGAAAGATTACGAAGCATCGGATATCCGTACCAGTATTGTAGCTGCCGTATCTGTAAGGGTACAGGAGCCGGTATTCGAAAGCCAGACCAAGACCAAGCTCGGATCTCAGAGCGTGGCAGAAGGCGGGGCAAGTATGAAGGCATTTGTGCTGGATTTTCTGGCCAAAGAACTGGACAACTTCCTGCACCGGAATCCGGCAACTGCCGATGCCCTGAAAAAGCGGATTGAGCAAAATGAAAGAGAAAGAAAGGAGCTGGCCGGCATCAAGAAACTGGCGAACGAACGTGCCAAGAAGGCCAATCTGCACAACAAGAAGTTGCGCGATTGCAGGGTTCACCTGAACGATGAGCCGCCTGTTAAAAACAGGGAAGCCTATATTGCCATGCAAAATGATTCCACCATTTTCATCACCGAGGGAGACAGTGCCAGTGGTAGCATTACCAAATCCCGGAATGTAGATACACAGGCCGTATTCAGCCTTCGTGGTAAGCCCCTCAATACCTTTGGTGAAACCAAGAAAGTGGTGTACCAGAATGAAGAGTTCAATCTGTTGCAACATGCGCTCAATATAGAAGACGGTATGGAGGGATTGCGTTACAACAATATTGTGTTCGCAACCGATGCCGATGTGGATGGCATGCACATCCGTTTAT
The DNA here is from genome assembly GCA_028687975.1 of Sediminibacterium sp. Taxonomy (GTDB): domain Bacteria; phylum Bacteroidota; class Bacteroidia; order Chitinophagales; family Chitinophagaceae; genus Sediminibacterium. The sequence goes on along the minus strand of JAQTZD010000046.1, from coordinate 10,102 downwards.
TGCTGATGACCTTCTTTTTACAGTTCTTCCCCGACCTCATTAAAAAAGGGCATGTATATATTCTGGAAACACCGTTGTTCCGGGTACGCAACAAACAGGAAACGATTTACTGCTATGATGAAACTGAAAAGCAGGAAGCCGTAAAAAAACTGGGAGGCAAACCGGAGATTACCCGATTCAAGGGACTGGGTGAAATTTCGCCGGAAGAGTTCGGCCGCTTTATTGGAAGGGATATCCGGCTGCAGCCGGTAATGCTGGAACAGGGAGACCATATTCAGGATTTACTGGAATATTACATGGGTAAGAATACCATGGACCGGCAGGAATTCATTATTAACAATCTCCGTGTGGAATTGGACTTGATTGAAAATTAATAGCTTATTTGTATGATACATATTGTATTTGAAACGCCGAATGTAGCTGCACTGCAGCAGGCGATTGAACTGGACGAAAGTTTGCAGGGTATTGTTGTGGAAATAAAAGACGACTATGCTGCGGGACCATTGGGAGACATTTATCAGGCAGAAGGCTACCAGCAAAGAAGAGACTGGTGGAAGGAAGTGCTGGCATTTTCTCCTTATGAAAACCAGCTGGATATTGTAGACGATAAACTGGCTGTACACCAGTTGATTCAGCAGTTAAAGGAAGATGAAACGCAGGAGGCCTGGATCTGGATGGGGCAGAATGCACATGATGTTTGCGGATATTATTGGCTGATGAGTCAGCTGAAAGACCTGGCCGGAAGAATTCAGGTCCTGTACCTGAACAACCTTCCTTTCTTTAATGAAAAAGGAAATATTTTTTATCCGAACCACCTGCACGAAATTCAACCCAAAGAATTCCTGAAAGCCAAAAAACTGGCCCGCCCGATCACCCTGAGTGAGTTTGAAGTAGATCCGGATGAATGGAAAAAAATATGCACGGAGAATGCATTGGTTCGTTTCCTGGAAGGTGGAAAAAAAATCATTTCGAAGGAAGTGGATTTCTATGACAAGTACCTGCTGAATCAGTTAACAGCCGATGTGCAGAAACTGAATAAAGTAATTTCGTCGGCCCAGAGCAAAATGCCTGTTAAAACAGGAGATGCTTTTCTGGTGTGGCGTTTAAGAGAACTGGCCGCCGCAGGTAAACTGACGATTGGTGGAGACTGGCAGAAAGGGTGGAAAGAAATTACGGTACAGTTTGCGGCAGTAACTGCAAGTTAAGACTATGGTAAAAGTAACAAAGCTCTCCAAGATTGGCGAAGACGAAAGAGGGGCAACACATTATTTTGATACTGCACGAAGCGGACAGTTTATTGTGGCTTACAGAAAGGCCGGAAGCGTTAGCGGCAGGCACTATCACAAGGGTATTGCCCCTAAGAAAAATCCCGAGCAAATCATTATTATGCAGGGAGAAGCCCTCTTGAACTGGTATGATGTTCGGGGTGGCCGCAGCGGTTCGGAAACCATCACTGCCCCTTCGCTGGTGGAAATTGAACCATGGGCCTGGCACGAAGTGATTTCACAGACAGATATCATTGTGTTTGAAATGAACGGACTCAACGACGCTAAAGAAGATACATTCAAAACAGAAGATTAACAGTAGAACCGAATATAACAGCATGGCGAAAGTGAAAAGTGAAAACAGGGTTTTTGAGAATGAAACCGGCGTACAGGGACAGTACAAAAACTGGTTCCTTGATTATGCTTCCTATGTAATTCTGGAGCGGGCGGTTCCGGCTATTGAAGATGGCCTGAAGCCGGTTCACCGCAGGATCCTGCATTCCATGAAAGAAATGGACGACGGCCGCTTTAACAAAGTGGCCAATATTATAGGACAAAGTATGCAGTACCACCCGCATGGAGACGCCAGTATTGGCGATGCGCTGGTAACGCTTGGTCAGAAAGACTTGTTGGTAGAAACACAGGGTAACTGGGGAGATGTCAGAACCGGCGATTCAGCTGCGGCCTCCAGGTATATAGAAGCCCGTCTGAGTAAGTTTGCTTTGGAAGTGGCGTTCAACCCCAAGACCACCGAATGGCAACTCAGTTACGACGGAAGAAAAAATGAACCTGTTAATCTTCCGATGAAGTTCCCGCTGTTGCTGGCACAGGGTGCCGATGGTATTGCGGTGGGTTTGTCTACTAAAATTCTCCCCCACAATTTTTGTGAACTGATAGAAGCCTCTGTTAAATATTTAAGAGGAAAGAAGTTTGAGCTGTATCCCGATTTCCAGACTGGTGGTATGATTGATGTAACGAACTACAACGACGGAAAGCGTGGTGGTAAAGTGCGTGTTCGGGCCCGCGTGGAGGAAATGGATAAGAAAACACTGGTGATCCGAGATGTGCCCTATAGTGTAACCACCACTCAATTGATGGAGAGTATTACCAAGGCCAATGAGCAGGGTAAGATCAAGATCAAAAAAGTAACGGATGTAACGGCCCAGGATGTAGAAATTCAGATAGACCTGGCGCCCGGTATTTCTCCGGATATTACCATCGACGCATTGTATGCATTTACCGATTGTGAAGTGAGTATATCACCCAATGCCTGTGTAATTGTAGAAAACAAGCCCCGCTTCATTACCGTGCAGGAATTGCTGACGTATTCTGTAGACAATACCAAAAACCTGCTGAAACGCGAGCTGGAAATCAGGCTGGCCGAATTGGAAGATAAATGGCATTATACCTCACTGGAGAAAATATTCTTTGAAGAAAAAATATACAAGGAGTTAGAACAAAAACACCAGAGCTGGGATAAGGTGATCGATGCCATCGATAAAGCCTTTGCTCCGTATAAGAAGAAACTGAAAAGGGAGATTGCCCGCGAAGACATTCTGAAACTGACCGAAAAACCTGTCAGGAGAATTTACCGGCTCGACATCAACGAACTGAACGAGCAGATACTGGCCATTGAAGCAGATATCCGGCAGGTGCAATACGACCTGGAACACCTGACCGATTTTGCTGTAGCGTATTTCGAGAATCTGCTGAAAAAATACGGCAAGGGCAGAGAACGTAAAACAGAAATCCGTGAATTTGATACCATACAGGTGAAGCAGGTGGCTATTGCCAATACCAAGGTTTACCTGAACAGGAGTGAGGGTTTTATTGGTACTGGTCTCAAGAAGGATGAGTTCCTCTGCGAGTGCTCCGATTACGATGACATCATTGCGTTTACCAAGTCGGGCATCATGAAAGTGGTAAAAGTATCCGATAAGGTGTTCATTGGCAAAGACATCATACATGCCGCGGTATTTGAAAAGAACGATGAGCGCACTACCTATAATATGATTTATGTAGATGGTAAGTCGGGGGTGAGTTATGCAAAGCGGTTCAATGTAACCGGCGTTACACGCGACCGGGAATACGACCTCACCAAGGGCAGTGAGAAAAGCAGGGTACATTACTTCACCGCCAATCCCAATGGAGAAGCGGAAGTGGTGAAAGTGATCCTGAGTCCCAACTGCACTGCACGCATCAAGGAACTCGACTTTTATTTTGAAGAGCTGGAAATCAAGGGCAGGGGAAGCATGGGTAACCAGGTAACCAAGTATCCGATCAAATCGGTGAAACTGAAAGAAGCCGGTAAGAGTACTCTGGCTGGCCGCAAGCTCTGGTTCGATGATAAATTCGGACGACTCAATACCGAAGAAAAAGGAAAATACCTGGGAAGTTTTGAAGATGAAAAAATCGTTGTCTTCTACAAAGACGGCACCTACGAATTAACCGATACAGAAATTACCCAGCGTTTTGAACCGGATCAGGTGATGTTGATAGAGCAGTTTGATCCGAACAAAACGATTACTGCTGTTTACCTCGACCAGGATAAAAACCAGTACAATATCAAACGTTTCAAAATTGAAACTTCCACCCTGAAAACCCAGTTCCTCTTTATTAAAGAAGGGGCAGGCAACAGATTGGAGGCGGTCAGCACCGAAGATGAGCCTATCTTAGTGGTTCAGACCGGTCGCGGACAACAGGTACGGAAGGCCAAATTTAAAGTGGCCAAGATGGTGGAAGTAATGGGATGGAAGGCCGTAGGAGCCAAACTGACCGACTTCAGCAAAACCATTGAAATGAGCTGGGAGCCCGGAGCAACAAAGGATACAGCGCCTGAATTATTTTAAATAACTACTATGAACAGCATACAGGTTGGGAATTACAATACGCTGAAGGTAAACCGTAAGGTAGACTTTGGTTTTTACCTCGACGATGGCGCCGAAGGCATATTGTTGCCCAAAAGGTTTGCTCCTGCGGATCTCCGTATCGGGGATGAAATAAAGGTTTTTGTTTACCACGATTCCGATAACCGGTTAATTGCCACAACGCAAACTCCTAAGGCGGTTGTAGGTGAAATTGCCCGGCTGAAAGTGGTGTCTGTTACCCGGCAGGGTGCATTCATGGACTGGGGGTTGATGAAAGACCTTTTTGTGCCTGCTTCCAAACAGGTTTCGGGCATGCGGCTGGGAGGAGAATACCTGGTGATGCCCTATATAGATGAAATGACGGGCAGGGTAGCGGCTACCGAAAAGATCGAGAACCTGATGCAGAATGAGGATCTCACTGTTAAGGAAATGGATATGGTAGACTTGTTGGTGTACCGTACATCGGAACTGGGGTATGTGATGATCATCAACAACAAACATATCGGCATCCTGCATGGAAATGAAGTGTTTCAGCAGCTGCAGATGGGCGATCGGGTAAAGGGGTTCATCAAAAAGATCCGTCCTGATCATAAGATAGATGTAGTGCTGGGCAAGCCCGGCTTCGACAAAGTAGAGGATGAAGCGGAAAAAATATTGCGCCTGCTGAGAGAAAACAATGGCTACCTGCCTTACCACGATAAATCTGATCCGGAAGATATCTATGCATTTTTTGGCATGAGTAAGAAGACCTTCAAAATGACTACCGGTAATCTGTACAAACAGCAGAAGATCGCGTTTACCAAAACCGGAATACAACTTACGGAAGACTAAGATTTTCCACTAACGATTGTTAGTATTTATTGTTATCTTAGCTCCTTTAAAAAATACCTGAATTATGTCGAAGAAAATCGTCTACATCGTTTCTGCCGTTCGTACACCCATTGGTAGCTTTGGCGGCTCTTTAAAAGATTTTACTGCTCCTCAGCTTGGCGCAGTGGCCATTAAAGGTGCAGTTGCAAAAGCAGGGATCGATCCGGCTTTGGTAGATGAGGTGTTGATGGGTTGTGTAATACAAGCCAATACAGGACAGGCGCCTGCACGCCAGGCCGCCAAATTTGCCGGTCTTCCGGATCATGTAATTGCCACCACCGTAAACAAAGTGTGTGCAAGTGGTATGAAATCCATTGCACTGGGTGTACAATCCATCCTCCTGGGTGATTCCGATATTGTGGTGGCAGGTGGTATGGAAAGTATGAGCAATGTGCCTTACTACAGCCCCAGTACCAGATGGGGTAATAAATACGGAAATGTAAGCCTGATCGACGGCCTGGCAAAAGACGGGTTAACAGATGTGTACATGAATTATGCAATGGGTAATTCTGCTGAACGTTGTGCCAGGGAATGCAATATCAGCCGTGAAGCACAGGATGCATTCGCCGTGGAAAGTTATAAACGCAGTCAGGCAGCTGTGAACAGCGGCGCTTTTGAAGCAGAAATTGTTCCGGTTGAAATACCTCAGCGCAAAGGCGATCCGATTTTGTTTGCAAAAGACGAAGAACCTTTCAATGTAAAGTTTGATAAGATTCCCGAATTGAAACCTGCTTTCATTAAAGACGGTACTGTTACTGCTGCCAATGCCAGTACCATGAACGATGGTGCTGCTGCTGTTGTATTGATGAGTAAAGAAAAAGCAGAAGAACTGGGTGTTCGCCCGCTTGCCATCATTCGCGGTTATGCAGATGCCGAGCAGGATCCGGATTGGTTCACCACCACACCTTCTCTGGCAGTTCCCAAAGCAGTTGCCAAAGCCGGTTTGGAAATGAATCAGGTAGATTATGTGGAACTGAACGAAGCATTTTCTGTAGTGGGTATTGTGAATACACAAAAAATGAACCTGGATCCGTCCAGGGTAAATGCACATGGTGGTGCTGTATCACTCGGACATCCACTGGGTTGCAGCGGTGCCAGAATCATTGTAACACTGATCAATATATTAAAACAAAAAGGCGGTAAAATTGGCGCTGCCGGTATTTGTAATGGCGGAGGCGGTGCCAGCGCCATGGTAATAGAACTGGCTTAAATAGTTATTGTATCCAGGGTCCGAATTTGTGTTGCGATTCACTGATCGTATCGGCAAAAGGACCAAACGGATGGTCAATAGGCTTTGTCCTGATATCAGGCCAGTCTGTTGACCATTTTTTATTGGGGCGTTCTCTGGAGTTCACAAAGGCTGCCACATCCCATGCCTGTTCGTTGGTGATCACCGGATGGCGGTAATTGATGGTATTGGGCATATTGTATTTTACAAATCCTGCAAAACGAGAAAGCCGGTAGAGACCTGCCGATACATTGTAACTGTTTTTACCCCAGAGTGGCGGATACTGGTAACCAATCTGATCTTTGTCCGGCACACCCTCTCCGTTTTTTCCATGGCAATTGGCGCAGAAACTGCTGTATACCCATTCGCCCTTCACCGGATCTGCCGCACGGTTCATGTAGGGGAGTTCCCGGATACCAGTTCCCCTTGGAGTAGTGTTTGCCGGAACATCCTTTCCTACCCAGCGGATATAGGCAACCATGACTTCCATTTCATAAGAACCCGAATCGGGTGCAACTCCGTTCAGACTTCTTTCGAAGCAGTCGCTGATTCTTTTCCGGATGGTTTCCATCGTGCCGGATCTTGCTCTGAATAAAGGATAGTTGGCCTGCACTCTGCCAAAATTGTTGCCCCAGGGTTTGGTGCCTGCATCGAGGTGACAGTTCTGACAATTCATTCCATTGCTGATCTGGCGGACTTTGCCCCTGGGTCCCAGATAATAGGAAGTATTGCTGATGAGCGCTCTTCCATATCGGATACTGTCTCCGGTTTTGTCCTCAGGAATCTGATAGAGACCGGGGCCCACCCAGCAGTTGGTATCTGTAATTGCTGCATCTGCCTGTTCGCTGGTCTGCTGGTTGCTGCAATGCGTAAATTGTGCAAGGGCAAAGGCTGCTACAAAAAATAGAGAGAGTTGCTTCATGGGAAATTGCTAACAGGATACCTTAAAACGCTTTGAATATTTCATGCAGTATTATATAGCACCCCACTGAAAGTACAAAAAAACCAAATCCCTTCTTCAGCCGGTTTCCGGTAATACGATTGCTTAACAGGTCACCGATAAAAATCCCGAAACAACTGATGGCGGTAATTCTTCCGAGGAGCAACCAGTTGATGGGATCGCCGTTCAGTAAATCTCCTGCAAATCCAATGAGTGAATTGGCCGCAATAATCAACAGTGATGTGCCGATGGCCGTTTTCATCGGAAGCTGAAAGGAAAAAAGGAGCACAGGTATAATTACAAAACCTCCGCCCGCACCAATAAATCCGGTGAGTACACCTACACCAATCCCCCTGGTCAAAGCATCGGATGCATCAACCGGTTGGTTGTTCTGTAAATTGTTCTTTGGATTTTTCCCGATCATATGTATGGAGGAAATGATCATGATGATGGCAAAAAGCAGGAGCGTGGCCAGCGACTTGGTCATTTGCAGCTGGCCAATGCTGAACAATTGATCGGGTATGGCCGGCAGTATGAATTTTCTGACCAGCAAAACGGTAATGATCGATGTAATGCCAAAATAGGCTGCGGCCCTGGTATCCACTTCCCGGTGCCTGTATTTGAATATGGCACCGACCAGACTACTGAAGCCCACAATGAACAGGGAGTAGCCGGTTGCGGTCAGCGGATTTAATCCAAAAAGGTATACCAGTACGGGAATCGTTAAAATAGATCCGCCGCCCCCGATCAATCCGAGAGAAATACCTATCAGCAATGCGGTAAAATATCCGATTATTTCCATGTGTTGTTACTGATTCCAACCCGTTGATGGATAAATTCCTTGTTGACTACGGCATCCAGCATGGAATGTGCCAGATCGCCTGCATTGATCTGGCCAATGCCTTCGGTAACAGGGTAGGTGATGCTGGTATGGTACAATCCTGTTTCGTCTGCATCAATGATGTTGGGCGGGCAATAAAATGTAAAGTCGAGATCCGAAGCAAGTAGCTGTTCATACGCCTGCAAATGCTCCATGCCCACGGGCATGTATTCCTCCGGATAATCCGGTTCGTTCAGGAGGTAGTCGTCTTCGGGGGTGTTCAATACTCCCAGCCCGCCAAGGGCAACGATTCGGTGAACTGCTTTCTTTTTCATCTGGCTGATGATATTTTTCATGCCAAGACTCCTGCTTTTATCGGAGCCATCGAAAGCACCTCCCAACACAGAAATAACGGCATCTGCCTGGTTCAATGCGGCAGCTACATCACCTGCATCAAAAATATAGCCTTTGCGAGCGATCAGGTGATCGTTCCGGTTGTCCTGATCGATCAGGGAATCTACATTTCTTCCAAAGGCAGTAACATAAAAATCCCTGTTCAAAGCTTGCTGAACAATGCGTTTTCCTACCTGCCCTGTGGCACCAAAAACAGTAATATGCATACTAAACAGTTGATTGGGTTGAGGTCATCCGCCTAATTTGTTCGCTGAGTTCCTGCATGTTGATACCCTGATGCGTTTCTTCATAAACACATTCTCCGTTTTTGATCAACAGTACCTGGGGAGATTCATGGTGTACCTGAAAAATGGCTGCAACCTCATCCGAGAGGGGCCTGTAATGAAGCAGGTCCAGGTAATAGAAATCCGCATTTTCAGGCGCTTCTTCGCGTTCCAGCCTGTTCAATGCCATGGAACTGATGCTGCAGCGGGTACTGTGCTTGAAGATGACCTGGGGCTTTTTACCGGAATTGGTACGAATATCGTTCAGTTGATCTGCCTTAGTTAAAGGAATCCATTTCATGCGCGTAACTTTCTACGAAGTTACTTGATTTGGCTTAACCTCTGAAATAACGGGGATTGGTGGTGGGGCAGCCTCTGCCTTTCTCAGATGCGCAGGAACTAAGCGCAACTGTAATGAAACCTGCAAGTACTAAGAATAAGGCAATCTTTTTCATACGTTGTTGATTGTACATGAATAGCATGTATTTTGCACCGCAGCGAAGATAAACTTTCTGTGCAAAATGCAGCCCGGCCGAAATGATTTTAAATGTTAATTTCCGTCCGGATTAAAATATAAACGTATGCGTGTTCATTTTATTTCAATAGGGGGGAGTGTAATGCACCAATTGGCCATTGCATTGCATAAAAAAGGGTACCAGGTAACAGGTACAGACGACGAAATTTTTGAACCTGCAGCCGGAAACCTGGCAGCAGAAGGCCTGCTTCCGGCCAAAACCGGCTGGCAACCTGAACTGATTACCCCGGATCTGGATGCCGTAATCCTGGGCATGCACGCGAAAGACGATAACCCTGAGTTATTGAAAGCCAGGGAGTTGGGATTGGCTATTTACTCTTTTCCTGAATATATCTATCAGGAAAGCAAACAAAAGAAAAGGGTTGTAGTGGGAGGAAGTCATGGAAAAACCACCACCACCAGTATGATCATGCATGCGCTGAACGAATTGCATCAAAATTTTGATTATCTGGTGGGAGCCCGGCTGGCCGGATTTGAGCAGTCGGTTCGGGTAACCGATGCCCCGGTGATCGTGTGTGAAGGGGATGAGTATCCGGCAAGTGCTCTCGAACGGAAACCCAAATTTCATTTTTTATATCCGCATGTAGCCATCCTCACCGGTATTGCCTGGGATCATATCAATGTATTTCCCACATTCGATTTTTACCTGGAGCAGTTTGTGATTTTCATGAACCGCATAGAACCGGGCGGTTTGCTGATTTACAATTCCTCGGATGATGTACTGAACCGCCTGGTGAAGGAGCACCGGCGGGCAGATATCCGTTATCAGCCTTATGCTGTTCCTGAGCACACTATAGAGAATGGAGTTACCACCGTAACCATCCAGGGTGTTTCCGGCAAACTCAGTGTATTTGGCAACCACAACCTGATGAATCTGCAGGCTGCTTATTATGCCTGCGC
>JAQTZD010000131.1 GCA_028687975.1 Sediminibacterium sp. | reverse complement strand
TGGATAAGGAAGTACTGCAGCGGATGAATATTCTGCGTCTTTTCTTAAACGACATGAATGCAGAAGAAGCAATGAACGAATTGCTGAAACGTATGCGCGGAACCAAGAGCAACGAAGAGTTTCTGGCCAGCATGAACCGATAAATATTTCTTTCAATATAAAAAGAGGGCACCAATAAACCGGTGCCCTCTTTTTATTTCCTTAAAATAAGCGTAGAACTATTTTTCCCACCATACTTTAATGTTGATATTATCTCCCCCCATGGCTTGCACAGCCTGATTGTAGTTTTCAGTATTCGTACTTTGTATGGCTGGCGGATAACGGTAGCGCACCGGCATAATTTTATTATTCAGCATACCGTCGGCAACAGGCATCACAGGGAATCCTGTTCTTCTGTACTCAAACCATTGCTGAAAATCGGTAAAGTACAACACATAATATTTCTGCAACATGATGCGCTCCAGTGTATTGTTGTACGCTGCTTTTGGATTGGCAAAATAATCAGCAGGCATGGTTGCTCCCCACTGTTCAGCAGAAGCCTTTACGCCTCTTTCATATGCTGCTTTTGCGGCAGCATTGTTGTTGTATCTGAATTCTGCCTCTGCCCTGATCATTTCTACTTCTGCATAACTCATCAGCACAACCGACATTGGTGCGGTTACCAGCGCGATATTTTTATTGGAAGGAATATAGTCAAATTGGTTGTCGCTTCCGGCATAACCACTTGGGATTCCCTTATATCCAATATTCGCGTTATTGAGTTTGTTTCGCGCCTGTGTTAACCACCTGGCTCTTCTTGGATCGTTAAAATCATTCAGGTTATCTGTGAAGAATAAGCCAGCGGCACGGAAAGTGGTAAAATCGATGGCCCTGCCCCAGGGAGACACAAAGGGAGTAATTCCGGATAGTTTAAGAATAGCTGCCTGATCATTAGAAGTAAAAACAGGGTACTTAGCCGGATTGTCGATGATCGTTTTCAGTTTAGCCATGGTTCCCGTTTCTGTTCTCTTGCTCAGTCGCAACAACAAACGCATTTGAAGAGAATTGGCAAACCGTTTCCAGTTGGTTACATTGTTTGCATACAACATTTCGGTACCAAAAATCATTGGTCGCGTGGTAACATAAAGGTTATTGGCCGAATCCAGATCGGCAATGATTTTCTCATAAACCCTTTGCTGCGTGGTAAACTTAGGTCTGAAAATACCTTCATCGCCCTTGGTAGCTTCTTCCATTGGAATATCTCCAAAACAATCAGTCAGATTAGCATAGATCATTGCATTCAGTGTCAATGCAATGGCCTGATAGTTGGGGTCTTTCTGTTCTACCGCTGAATTGTACATCTCCTTTATATTGGTCAGCCAACGGTAATAGGTAGTCCAGGTAGAGTTACCGGCAGTTTCTGTTATATCATAACGATGCACCCCTCCGGACACACTGGGGAAAGGCAACATGTCTTGCATCAGGTTAAAAGTAAAGTCATCGGCCTTACGCATATTGAAAGAAGAGACTTCATAAATGATTGGATTCAATAACGTTCCCGGGCTGATTTTATTAACCCGGTTTGGATCGGTATTGACCGATTCAAAATCCTTGGTACAAGATGCCATAAACAACAGCATCAATATTGAAAAAGCGATAGATAATTTATTTTTCATGATCATGAATTTGTGGTCAATTAAAATTTAACGGTGATGTTGGCACCAATGGTTCTGCTAGAGGGAAGTTGTCCCATTTCAATACCCGGTAAAATAGTAGCTCCGTTTAAGGCCGCCGTTTCAGGATCAAATACAGGGAAGCTTGAAATCATGAATAAATCTCTTCCGTACAGCGCTATGCTCACTTGCTTAAAGAACGATTTTCCTAAAACCGATTTTGGGAAACTGTATTCTAACCTTGCTTCACGTAATTTTAAATAAGAAGCGTCAAATGAGTTGGATTCAACATTAGCTCTTCTGTAATAATCTCCGTAAAAATCCACCGGTAAGGCTTTGGTTGTGTTGGGAGAGTATGATTTATCAGGATTTTGTACAACCCCTGCGCCAATAATATAATTCTCTTCACGTCCGGGCAAACTTGACTTTAGTTTTCCCTGCTCCATCATTTTATGGTGGCTCTGAGAATAAATCATGCCCCCCAGCTGTCCGTCTATTAAAAAGCTGAATCGATAGTTTTTGTAAGCAAACTCGTTTCTGATTCCACCCTTCCAATCTGCGTAAGCAGTTCCGATGTATTGGGTTTCCTGTGGACGGGCAGGTAAGCCTGTTGATGCATTGTACACAATCTGTCCGTCAGGAGAGCGTAAGAAACCAAAGCCGTAAATATCTCCGGTGGTTCCTCCAACCCTTGCCTGGATGGTTGCGTTACCGCCATAGCCAATATCCTGCTTACCTTCCATACCTTCTGCCAACTCCAACACACGGTTTTGGTTTTTTGCCCAGGTTATAATAGAGGTCCAGCTAAAATTCTTCTTTTTAATGATGCTACCCGTTAATACCACTTCAACACCACTGTTTCTTACTGCTCCCGTGTTCAATACGGCTCTTGAATAACCGGTAGTTGGGTCCAATGGTATTTCCAGGATTTGGTTTTTGGTAGTATTGCTGTAATAAGTAAGGTCCAGATTCAGTCTGCTCTTAAACAAACGAATATCCAAACCAGCTTCGTAGTTGGTTGAAATTTCCGGCTTAAAATTTACGTTATGCAAAAGCGTGGGAACAGATCCGGAACCAGGAAAAGGACTGGTACCATAATATTTGCTGGTTTTGTACGGATCCGTATCGTTGCCCACTTGTGCTGCCGACAAACGCAGCTTGGCAAAAGAAATTGCTGCAGGTAATCTTAAGATATCGCTAAGGATTACACTGGTATTAATTGATGGATAAAAGAAAGAATTATTCTGAATCGGGAGCGTGCTGGACCAGTCGTTCCTTCCTGTAACATCCACAAACCATTTGTTTTTATAGGAAAAAGAGGTTGTTCCGTACAAACTGTTTACTTTTTTGTTTCTGGCCACATTCACCACTTCAGGCGTTCCCACTCCATTGCTTAACATATAAACTCCGGGAATTACCAAACCAATGACAGTTGCATCTACTCTTGAATATTTAGTACTCATGGAATTACCACCTACAGAAGCTGTTACATCAATGTCCTTACTAATTTTGTCTTTATAGGACAATAAGAAATCTGTATTGATTTCATAATCCTGTATACTTTGTTCTTTGTAAAATCCTCTCAGATAGTTCGCAGAAGAATACGGTCTTTGCTGTTTTCTGATTTCGCTCGAGAAATCAATACCAGAGCGCAACATCAGATTGAACTTACTGTTGAATGTGTAAGTAGCCGCCATGTTGGCAAGGAAGGCATTGCTTCTTACGCCGTTGGTCATTTCATACGCAATCAAATATGGGTTATCAATGAAGCTACTGAAAGGGTGCACCTGATCTACCTGCTCCTGCCCTTTTTTCCAGACGGATCTGTACCAGTTAAGATCTACGTTCGGATTTTGGAAAATCATGAAATAAGCAATCGACTGGTTGTTGTATCCTGTAGCAGGCAGGTTGTCGCTGTTTTTATTTGTATAATTTACTTTAGATACAAAGCGCAGCTTCTCCGATACTTTTTGACTCACACTCAAAGCTGCCGTTACCCTTTCAAATCCGGTGTTGGGCATAATCCATTCGTTTTTAGAATGGGTAAGAGAAGCTCTTACAGAACCGTTTTCGTTTCCGCTTTCAACAGAAATATTATTCGTAATAGTAGAACCGGTTCTCCAGAATCCTTTAATATTATTGGGTTGTGCTACCCAGGGACGTCTTTCAGGAGACTGCCCCTCAACCACAGGATCATACTGGTAATACATTTGACCATTAAATCTGGGGCCATAAGCACTACTGGTTCCGCTGGTGCTACCTCCATCGGCCGAAGCGCCATAGCTATAATATTTTTCACCCGCTGCATTTAATCCCCTTCCGGTACCCTGTCCATATTCATACTGATAATCCGGCCATCTTAAAACGGTGTTGATGCTTGCATTGGTGTTTACTGTAACACCAATTCCCTTGTCTTTTCTAACACCAGACTTTGTTGTGATTAACAATGCGCCATTGGCAGCCCGGCTACCATACAAAGCGGTCGCACCGGGTCCTTTTAAAACCGTAATGCTTTCGATATCATCCGGATTAATATCAGAGATGCCGTTCCCAAAATCAACCGGCACGTCGGAGCCGGAGCCTGCACCATAGGCATTACCTACACCCGAAGAGGTTCCACCTCCATTCATAGGAACTCCATCTAATACAATCAAGGCGTTGTTTCCGTCCGGATTCATAGAAGCGTCCCCCCTTAGTGAAACCCTTACAGAGCCGCCGGGTCCCGATCCCGCAGAATACAAGTTTAATCCGGCTACTTTACCAGACAAAGAGCTAACCCAATTGTTGGAACGGGCATCCAGCACATCAGACTCTTTCATTGTTTGTGCTGCATAACCAAGTGCTTTTTCCTGTTTCTTAATCCCTAAAGCTGTTACAACAACTTCGTTCAATTCGCTATTTAACGCATTTAATCGGGTTATTACATTATTGGTTGTTTTTGAAATCACAATTGTTTGTTGTGCTTCTGAATAACCAACAAATGAAAAGGATAGTGAATATTTATTACCAATACTCAATCCTTTATAAACGTAGTTTCCTTTTTCGTTGGTTGTGGTTCGCTGATTATTTTTACCATTCAACTGTAATACAATTGAGACACCCTGTAAAGGATCTCCTTTTTCATTCGATACAGTACCTGTCAAATCCCTGATCGTTTGTGCAAATAAAATGGAAGATGGTGTTAACACAAATGTCGTCGCCAACAAAATCAACATTGGTCGGAATAATTTCCTCATAGCTTCTTATAGTTTAATTCTAGCGCGAAACTAAACCGCAAAAAAAAGAGCCACTATATCAGTGACTCTTCTTAACTATTTAGAAACAATACATTTACATTAAGATAATATTCGGTTCACGATTAGGTAATATTAAGAGGTGGTAATCTATTTTGGAAGCAATTGTGTTTCAAATAATTTTAATATACGCTTGTATTCATCGGTCCAGCTGCTGGGTTCCACAAAGCCATGATCTTCCATTGGGTAAACCGCCAGCTCCCAGTTATCTTTCTTTAACTCAATCTGTTTTTGCGACAAGCGGACCACATCCT
>JAQTZD010000045.1 GCA_028687975.1 Sediminibacterium sp. | reverse complement strand
GGCACCCGTTCTTCAGGAGCACGTTCCGGTCATGAAGGAAACAGAAAGGGTCAGGTGCAAAACGGCCGTAATACAGCTGCTCCTAAAGAAGACCTCAGCAACATGAATGTAACGGATGCGTTACAGGTCCTGAAGAAAAAATTTGGGAAATAAGTGTACCTTAACGGAATAACCGCTTAAGCATTCATTATGAAAAAAATTTGTTTGTTCTTGCTTTTACTGGTGGCTGTTGGGGCAACAGCGCAGAAAACTGTTTTCCCGCTGGTAAAAGATTTCGGGCCTGTTTTTGAAGTTCCTTTTGCAGTAACGCTTACTGATCCGAAAATGGAATATAAAATACTGGTAGACGTGGTTACAGCCGGTGCCAAACCGGACCAGGTGAATGAGAACCTCGAAAATGTGGCACGCATCATGAACCTGCATGCACAGGCCGGTATTCCTGCAAATAAAATCCATGTGGTGGCGGTGATTCACGGATCTGCCATCACGAGCATACTCAAGAACGAAACACATCAGCAGAAACTGGGTGTACCCAATCCTAATCTGGCTTTGTTGGCTGCTTTGAAGCAGGCAGGTGTTCAGTTCTATGTTTGTGGCCAGACCCTGTTTAAAAGAAACATCGATATCCAAACAATTACTCCGGAAGTTCAACCTTCCTTATCGGCCATCACCACCATTTCAACATTTGTGTTGAAAGGATACACGGTATTTAAGTATTAGCACAATGAAAAAAGAAGACCAGCAGCATCTATTGAATAAACTGGGTATTGCATCCCTGAATGAAATGCAGGAGGCTGCTTCCGGCGCCATC
Source organism: Sediminibacterium sp. (assembly GCA_028687975.1). Taxonomy (GTDB): domain Bacteria; phylum Bacteroidota; class Bacteroidia; order Chitinophagales; family Chitinophagaceae; genus Sediminibacterium. The sequence goes on along the minus strand of JAQTZD010000045.1, from coordinate 21,995 downwards.
CTCGATCACCGGAATACCCTGTTGCTGTCTCCTACAGGATCGGGAAAAACGCTGGCGTTCTTGTTGCCCGTACTGGAACACCTGAATCCCAAAGGGAAAAAAGTTCAGGTAATGGTTCTGACCCCTTCGCGGGAGTTGGCCATTCAGACCGAACAGGTTTGGAAAAAAATGGGGACCGGTTACAAGATACTCTGTGCCTATGGCGGCCACGATATGCCCACAGAAATGCAATCCATGGTTGAACCTCCGGCTGTATTGGCTGGTACGCCGGGAAGAATTGCCGATCATTTAAAAAGGAGAAGTTTTGATCCTTCAGCGATCCGGATTTTGGTGTTCGACGAGTTTGATAAATCTTTGGCATTGGGTTTTGAAGAAGACATGGCCTATATCACCAAAGCGCTGAAACCCGGTATTCAGAAAATTTTTGTTTCGGCAACTGCCGCAATCGAAATTCCGGAATTTGCCAACCCCGCTGAACTGGAAGTACTCAACTTTTTGGAGGAACACCAGGTTGCTGCGGACATCCGGATGTACCGGGTCAATTCTCCGGAAAAAGATAAGATTGATACCCTGGTGCAGTTGCTCTGCAATTTAGGTCCGGTTCAGGTCCTGATTTTCTGTAATCACCGCGAGGCGGTTGAAAGAACCGGCCAGCTCCTGAAAGAGAAGGGAATTCCCAATACCATTTTTCACGGAGGGATGGAACAGATGCAGCGGGAACAGGCCCTGATCAAATTCAGAAACGGCTCTGCGCTGTACCTGGTGGCAACCGACCTGGCTGCAAGAGGGCTCGATATCCCCGATATCAATCACATTGTTCATTACCACCTGCCTTCTACCATGGCAGAGTTCACGCACCGCAATGGCCGAACCGCCAGGATGCAGGCCAGTGGCGAAGTGTATCTGATCATGCACCCGGAAGAAACCTTGCCCAAATACATTGATCTGGAACCAGATGATCTCCAGCTGAAACAGGCACCGTTACCTGCCCCTTCACCCTGGTGTACAGTGTACATCAATGGTGGAAAAAAGGACAAGCTGGGTAAAGTGGATATCGTGGGCCTGTTCATGCAAAAAGGCCGGCTCACCAAAGAAGACCTGGGGCTGATTGTAGTAAAAGACCAGAACAGTTTTGTGGCTGTTCGGAAAAACAAACTCCGTCAACTGCTGAGTGCCGTTCAGCCCGAAAAAATCAAGGGAAAGAAATACCTGATTGCCGAGGCAAAATAATCGGTGATGCGTTGCATGCGTAAAATCCGTATTTTCAAGACCTGATATCAACCTATTAACCTTTTCTTGCTATGAGAATGATCCCTTTTCTGGTTGCTGCGGCCTGTACCGCAGGATCAGTAGTGCTGTTCAATACCCAATTGAAAGTGGGGGGCAGCAAAACACCCCGCCTGGGTTATTTCCTTTCGCCCCAGCATGGTTTCTGGCAGAATGCAGAACCCCTTAATGTTAGTTATAACAACGATATTAAGCTGGAAGAACTCCAGGGAAAAGTAGATGTTTATATAGACGAACGCCTGGTTCCGCATATTTATGCGGATAACGATAAGGATGCCTATTATGTGCAGGGATACCTGCATGCGAAGTTCCGTTTATGGCAAATGGAGTTTCAAACCCATGTAGCAGGAGGCAGGCTGAGTGAGATACTGGGACCTGAGCGGATTAAAACAGACCAGTTCTTCCGCAGACTCGGTATGGTGTATGGCGCCGAACAAACACAGACATATGTAGAGAAAAATAACCCTGAAATGAAAGAGGCGATAGACTCCTATGCCAAAGGGGTAAATGCCTATATCAAATCATTAAAGCCGGAACAGATTCCTTTCGAATATAAGTTGCTGGATTATGCACCCGAAGAATGGACTTCTAAAAAAACCTATCTCTTCCAGATGTTCATGTCTTTTGATCTTACTGCACGTGGCGCCACGACCGATCTGCAGATGAGCAATGCCAGGAACTATTTCGGATACGAAGATTTTGACCGCCTCTTTACCAATGTGCAGGATTCACTGGATCCGATTATTCCAAAAGGAACAGTTTATAATAAGCCGGACTTAGTGCCCAAAATGCCTGCAGATGTGGATTTGGCCTATCTCAATAAAACTACCGGAAATAATACGGCATCAACTCCCATGGTACCCGAAAAAGGCAATGGCAGCAACAACTGGGCCGTTTCCGGAAGTAAAACCAAGAGTGGCAGACCAATCCTCAGCAACGATCCGCACCTGGGCCTGAACCTACCCTCACTTTGGTATGAAGTGCAAATTTCCACACCAACCCATAATACATACGGAGCAAGTTTCCCTGGTTCACCTGCGGTGATCATTGGATTTAACGACAGCATTGCCTGGGGTGTAACCAATGCCGGCAGGGATGTGATCGATTACTACGATATGAAGTTCAGGGACACCACTTTGCAGGAATACTGGTACAATGGGGCATGGGTAAAAGCCGGGCTCCGCAAGGAAGTGATCAAAGTGAAAGGAGGCCCTGATCAGGTTGAAAATATTGCCATGACCAATTTCGGTCCGCTGATGTACGACCATACCTATAAAAACAACAGCACCGAAGGTAAAAACCTGGCGCTCAGATGGACGGCACACGATGGCGGAAGCGGGTTGCTGGCCTTTTACCTCCTGAACAGAGCGCACAATTACGATGATTACCTGAAAGCAATCACCAATTGGAATACCACTGGTCAGAATTTTGTTTTTGCTTCCAAAACCGGTGATATCGCCATTAAGCAGCAGGCTTCATTTGTGGCCCGCTGGAACCGGCAGGGCGATTTCATTTTACCTGGTACAGACAGCAATTATGCATGGCAGGGTATGATCCCGACCGAGGAAAATCCGATGATCAAAAATCCTGCAAGAGGATTTGTAAGCAGTGCCAATCAGCAGTCTACCGATTCATCTTATCCTTATTATCTGGGAGCAGCCGGTAATTTTCCCCTGTACCGGGGCATCATCATCAACCGCAAGCTGAACGAAATGAACAACATCACTGCAGAAGATATGCAGCGATTGCAGATGGATAACTACAATGTATTTGCAGAAGCGGCCAGACCGGTATTGCTGAAATACATTAATGAAACTGCACTCAGCGGAGAGGAGAAAAAGTACATTGATCTTATGAAAAACTGGAACCTCCGCAACGATATAAATGAAAAAGGCGCTACCATATTCAATGCGGTTTGGGACAGTGTGGAAACAGCCATGTGGTCCGATGAATTCTCCGCATCTAAATATGCAATGGGATGGCCCGACGAGTATGTGCTGTTGCAAAGTCTGATTAAAGACAGTACATATAAATTTGCAGACAATATAGCCACTCCCAATAAAAAAGAAACAGTTGCCGAAACGGTGATGGCAGGCGTTAAAAAAGCCACACAATACCTTGCATCTGTAGACAGGGACGGAAAACTGGAGTGGGCTAAATTTAAAGATACCAGGGTGATGCACCTTTTAAAGATCAACGGATTGAGCAGTTTGCATCTGCCCATTGGCGGGGGCCGGCATATCATTAACGCCACAACAGAAGTACATGGCCCCAGCTGGAGGATGATTGTTCACATGACAGATGAAATTGAGGCTTATGGTGTTTATCCGGGAGGACAGAATGGTAACCCCGGAAGCAGGTATTATGATTCTTTTGTTGAAAGCTGGGCTACCGGAAAGTATTACCGGATTCAGTTCATGAACAGACAGGATGCACCTACCAACAAACAGGTTAAGTGGTTAATGACTTTTACTAAAGCTTAAAAAACCGGACAATGAAATTTGTAGTATCAATTATATTAACAGGATTACTGGCTTATGTACTGGGTTTATTTACCACCATCCCTTGGTGGAGTTTCCTGGTATCTTCTTTTGTGGTAGCTACCGCCATTCATCAGAAACCCGGACTCTCTTTTTTGAGTGGGTTTTTGGGCGTATTTATTTTATGGATATCCCTAGCATACCTCAAGGATGTGGTGAACGGACATATACTGTCTGTTAAAGTGGCGGAAATTCTTCCATTGGGAGGATCCTATATTACATTGATCCTTGTTACAGGTGTCGTTGGCGGACTGGTGAGCGGATTTGCAGCCCTTACAGCCAGCTTCCTGCGAAAAGGATAATGCTTCGCCCTGCTGATTCGTTATCTTTGATCAATGGATCTGAATGAATTATTTGGTTTGCATTGGCGGCGTCATTTTGCATCCCTGCTTCGGCCGGATGACTGCTTGTTACTGGCTGCCAGCGGCGGACTGGACAGCACGGTACTGGCGCATCTGTTCAAGGCCAACCACATTCCCTTTGTACTGGTTCACATGAATTTCGGACTCAGAGACCATGAAAGCATTCGGGACGAACAGTTTGTGCGTGACCTGGGCAGAGAACTTTCCGTTGAAGTAAACGTAAAACAGGCCGATACCAAAGCCTATGCTGCTGCGCAACAATTGTCTACGCAGGAAGCTGCCCGGGATTTGCGATATCAGTGGTTTGCCGAATTGATGCAGCAGCATCCGGCGCCTTTGTCCGGGGATGCCTCTCCGGTTGAAAAAAGGTTCGCCTTTACGGCTACTGCACATCATGCGGATGATTCTGTGGAAACCATGCTGATGCATTTTTTCAGGGGAACAGGTATTGAAGGGCTCAGGGGTATCCCGGCTTTTCACCGCGAAAAGAAAATTATCCGGCCATTGTTGCCCTTTACCCGCGGGCAGCTGGAACAGTTTGCAAAAGACCATCAGATCAAATTTGTAACGGATTCATCTAATCTCAGCAGCGATTATACCCGAAATTATTTCCGGAATCAACTGATTCCGCAATTACAGGAAGTGTTTCCGAACGTTAAGGAAAATCTCCTCCACAATACCGAAAGACTCTCCGAAGCAGCCGTATTGTACCAGCAGGCAGTGCAATTGCAACTGGGTAAGTTGATGGAAAAGCGGGGCAATGAAATTCATGTTCCGGTAATGAAATGGCAGAAGACCGTGCCGTTGCAAACCATTACCTGGGAAATGATCCGGCCCTATGGTTTTTCCGCAGCCCAGACAAGGGAAGTCATGAAGCTGGCGGAGGCTTCCAATGGAAGTTCGGTTGCATCTGCAACGCACCGGATTATCCGGAACAGGGCCTGGTTGATTATTGCACCACTGGCTGTTGAATCAGCCAGCCATATACTCATTGAGCAGGAAGGAATGGTCTCTTTTGATGGAGGTTCACTAACACTCCGTTTGATGGATCGGCCAGCGCAGCTTTCTGCTGAACCCGGCGTAGAATGGCTGGATGCAGATAAAATTGCTTTTCCACTCCTGCTGCGCAAATGGAAAACCGGGGATTATTTTTATCCGCTCGGCATGACCAAAAAGAAAAAGCTTTCGAAATTTTTTATTGATGCCAAACTCAGTAAGATTCAAAAAGAACAGGCCTGGGTGGTGGAAACCGATCAAAAAATCATTTGTATTCCCGGACTCCGGATTGATAACCGGTTTAAATATACCAATGGCACCAAAAGGCTGTTAAAGCTGACTTATCAAAAACAGTAAGCTCCGGTTTATTTAAGATAATTTCCTACCTGATTAATGAAGTTGTTCAGCAGATCGTATTCCGACATGAAGCGGGAAGTGATGAACAGGAATACAATGCCGTATATGGCCCCCCAGATATGTGCCGAGTGATTGATATTGCCCTGCCCTTTGTTGGCCAGATAGTAAGAGATGACCAGGTAAAGCGGACCAAAGATGAATCCCGGAATATGGAAAGGAATCGGAAAGATGCCCATTCCCAGTGTGGGGTACAAGAAGATACCAGCAAAAATGATGGCAGATACAGCACCGGAAGCCCCCAGGCTTCTGTAGTGATAATCGTTCTGGTGACTGATATAGGTGGGGAGTAAACTAACTATCAGCGCCGTGATATAGAGGATGAGGTAAATCAATTTACCCTGCTCTCCAAAAATGGTCAGGAAGCTTTTTTCAACAATATCTCCGAACAGGTAAAAAGAATACATGTTGAAGGCCAGGTGCAAAAAATCGGCATGAATTAGTCCGCAGGTAATAAAACGATACCATTGATTCCGTTTGGTGATGGCCGGAGGATAAAAAATCAGGTCGTCCATCACTTTCTCATTCGAAAAAGCCGTGAATGAAATCACAGAAGTGAGTAGTACAATACTGATGGTGATGGTGACCATTTGAGTGGAGATTTATTCAGTAAATATCGGAGGAATTATTTAACTATGATGATACTTCTCATTTCTTAATATAGTGCAGGCCCGGTATACCTGCTCAGAAAGGATCAGTCTGACCAGCATATGCGGAAATACGAGTGGAGACAGACTCCAGATAAAATCGGCTCTTTTGCTGATGCTTTCTTCCACGCCAAATGCCCCTCCAATCAGGAAAACCAGTCTTTTTGCACTTTCGTTGGCCCTTTGTTGCAGAAACTGCGCCAGGGCAGGAGAACTGAATTGCTTACCCCGTTCATCCAGCAAAATCAGGTAATCGTCTTTTTGTACAATGGCCTGTATGGCAGCAGCCTCAGCTTTTTTAAGATCGGCCTCGCCCAGACTTGCGGCATTTTTAGGCGGAGGTATAAGTATCCATTCGGCCTTAAAATATTTGCTGATCCGTTGGGTAAAGTCGGCAATGCCGTCTTTTACATAGGGTTCATGGGGTTTGCCCACCGATGCGAGAACGATTTTCATGACACAATATTAACACCAAAGCGGCCAACTTTTATTTTTTCGAAGATTGAAGGTATCTTACAGCATAATCTCAGGAGATGAAAAAAACAGTGAACAGGATTCTATTTTCCCTATTGTTGATGATTGCAGGAGTCGAGGCAGGTGCGCAGGCCATTGATTCCATGATGGCCGTGTATGCCCAGGGATTCCCCAAAGAGAAAATCCATATTCATTTTGATAAGCAGCTGTATAATCCGGATGAAACAATCTGGTACAAAGTGTATCTCATGGCTGCAAATGAACCCAGCCCGCTGAGCAAAAACATGTATGTGGAATGGTATGATACCACCGGTAAAATGATCAAACAGACTGTTGCGCCCCTCTATTTGTCCAGTGCAAAAGGATCTTTTGATATTCCAGCCGATTACAAAGGAAGTTTTATTCACCTGAAAGCATTTACCCGCTGGATGCTGAACGATGATACTGCTTTTTTATACGAACGGGATCTGGCGATCAATACGGCTTCGGCGTCGGCTTCCCCAAAGAAAACCATACCCCGTACAACCAGTGTGGGTGTTTTTCCGGAAGGAGGATCCCTGGTTATGGGTTTAAACAGCCGCATAGCATTTAAGGCAGTGAATCCTTACGGGCTTCCCGTTTTGATCAAAGGAGTGTTGGTTAATGATAAAAAAGAAGTGATCGACAGTCTTCGGGTAAAGCACGACGGTATGGGCATGTTCAATCTGCAGCCTCTTCCGGGAGAAAAATACCAGTTGAACTGGACAGATGAATTTGGGGCAAAGGGCATAACCCCATTGCCCGAAGCCAAACTGCAGGGTACAGCGATGAATATTCGCACAACCAATGAAAAAGCGGTGGTTGTAATCCAGCGAACCGCCAATGCGGATGAGTCGTTTAAGCAAATGCACCTGCTGATTCATATGAACCAGGAATTGTTGTACAAAGTGAGTATCCGGATGCAGGAACGACTGATTCAGCGCGCGGAAATTCCGATTGATGAACTTCCTACGGGTATTGTTCAGTTCACCCTGTTTAACAACGATTGGATTCCGCTGGCGGAACGGGTTATATTTGTTAATAACCATTTTCACGAATTCAATGCCAAACTGAATCCGATAACGGTAGATTTGGACAAACGGAAAAAGAATGTTTTCGAAATTGTGGTTAGCGATACCACGGTCGCAAATTTTTCTGTTGCGGTTACGGATGCGGGTGTCATCAGCCCCGACCAGCATACCATCTTTTCCGATTTCCTGATTTCAAACGACCTGAAGGGGTATGTACACAATCCCGCCTATTATTTTATCAGTGATGCCGACAGCATAACTGCCAACCTCGATCTGGTGATGATGACCAATGGCTGGAGAAAATTTGACTGGGATAAAATCAAGGCCGGAGAGGCTCCCCGGTTGAAGTACCTCCCCGAAACCTCCTATATGTCGTTGAAAGGAACGGTGTTTGGCGCTAAAAATATTTCCACCAATGATCCGCTTCAGTTGAATTTCATTCTGGTGGGAAAAGACAGCAGTAAAACGATTCTGTTTGCTCCGGTAGATAAGGAGGGTAATTTTGAAGACCCCGGTGTATTCTTTTACGACACGGTAAGGGTGATGTACAATTTCAACGCCAACAACAAACTATCGGCACAGACCCAGGTGAAAATTGAAAATGGATTATTGCGGAAAGAACCGGGAACCACAACCTTGCTGGGCAAGGGGCAACCCATGTACATCTGGTCCGACAGTATTTCGAGGCTTCGCATGAATTATTTTCTTTCTGAGCAGGAGAAACTCAGAAGAAGTATGGCTTCCGCTACTTTGCAGGAAGTGATCGTGAAAACCAAATTGAAGAACCCGCTGCAAATCATGGATGAGAAATATGCTTCCGGATTGTTTTCCGGAGGAGATGGCTATAGCTTTGATCTCACAGAAGATAGATTGGCCGCAGCGGTAGATTTGTTTACCTATCTGCAGGGAAGGGTTCCCGGCTTGCAGATCAGTAATGCCGGATCGCAGCCATCTTTGAGCTGGAGAGGGGCCACACCCGATTTATTCCTGAATGAAATGCGCAGTGATATCAGTGCCGTCCAGACGCTCAATATGCTGGATGTGGCTTACATCAAAGTGTTCCGGCCTCCGTTTTTTGGTTCATTTGGCGGAGGTTCCGGTGGTGCCATTGCCATCTATACCAAAAAGGGCGGTGATGCCCGCAGGGCTTCCCCGGACAGCAAGGGCATGGATAAAACGGTATTGGGTGGATACTCCCGTTTCAGAGAATTCTACAGCCCTTCTTACGAAAAGCCCCCGGCCAGTTTTGAAGCGGATGTGCGCAATACCCTCTATTGGAATCCATATATCATCACCAATAAAAAAACGCCGCGGTTCAGGGTAGATTTCTACAACAACGACATTTCTAAAAAATTGCAGATCGTACTGGAAGGAATGAATCAGGACGGAAAACTGATCCGGATTGTAAAACTGCTGGAATAAGCTTATTGGCTGATGATTCTGCCGTCCTGCATTTCAATGATCCGTTCTGTTCTGTCTGCAAAACTCTGGTCGTGGGTTACAATCAGCATGGTTTGCTTGAATTCCTCCGTGAGTTGCTGGAAGATATTAAATACGATGTCGCTGTTTTTTTTATCGAGGTTGCCGGTGGGTTCGTCTCCCATGATAATTAACGGATCGTTGATCAGGGCTCTGGCAATCGCTATCCGTTGTTTTTCTCCTCCTGAAACCAGGTTGGCTTTTTTGAGTGCCAGGTGATCAATGCCCAGCGTCTTTAATTTTTGCATGGCCCGCTGTTCCACTTCTTCCTCAGAATACTTATGAAGTTTCAAGCCGGGCAGCATCACATTTCTTAATACGCTGAACTCGTTCAGGAGATAATGAAACTGGAATACAAACCCGATTTTCTGGTTACGAACCAATGCCAGATCAGTCTCTTTTTTATTGCGCATCGACACCTGGTCTATCAGCAATTCGCCCTCATAATTGGTATCCATGGTAGAAAGGATATACAACAGGGTAGATTTTCCGCAACCGGACTTACCTGTAATAGACACAAATTCGCCCCTGTTCACAGAGAAGGTGATATCCGATAATACCTTGGCGGTAACCGGATCATGAAAACTCTTGTTGATCTGCCTTGCTTCCAATACAATCTCGCTCATACTATTTCCCTCTTATGATGATTACAGGATCTATCTTGCTGGCTTTTCTTGCAGGAAACCATCCCGCCAGGTAAGTGGTGATCAAAGAAAATACAATTCCGATGATATAAAATGTTGGGTTGTAGTGTACCGGATAGGAGGTGATGGTGGGTAGGGAAGGCGTGCTGAAAGGGATTTGGTCGATGATGTAACAAAGTACGAATCCGGTGATCAACCCTACTATTCCTCCGAAGATGCCGATACTCAGCGCGATCACACTAAAAATCTTATTCACGTCCGATCCGGAAAATCCGGTAGCTTTTAAAATGGCAATCGAATCCATTTTTTCATAAATCATCATGTTCAGGATATTGTAAATACCAAAGCCCGCAACAATCAGCAATACAATCCCCACAGCATAGGAAATAAGGGTTCTGAGTGAACTGCCTGTTTCGAACTGTGAATTGGCTGTTTGGATATCTTCCGCATCCACTTCATAAATCTTTGCATATCTTTTAGCCAGCGCCGGAGCCTGGTTTACATCTTTCAGCTTAACCTGTATTTCAGTAATATAGTCGTTGGGTTTGTTGAGGATTTTTTGAACCATGCCCACTGTAGCATAGCTCTGCGTCCGGTCTATTTCTTTTAATCCTGATTGAAAATAGCCTACTACTTTCAGCGGAAACTGTTCTCCTTTGGAAGTGGTGATGACCACCACATCCCCCACATCGGCCAGTAGTTTTCCGGCCAGTTCGTTCCCCAGGATAATACTGTTGGGTATTTTAGTGAGATCGGCAGCCGATCCGGCCATGATATAATCATTGAAGTGGAACAGCTTGCTTTCTGCATTTACATCTATGCCATTGATAACGCCGGTTATTTCAACGGACCCATCATTGAAGAAGACCTGCGCAGTCAGTTTGGGAGAGATGCCCAGGACCTGTTCTTCTTTCTTCAGGGATTGTATGATGGCGCCACTGTTGTAGAGCCATTGCCGGCTGTTGGCCGACCTGATGGAGTGAATAAAATGATGGGCATTGGCGTAGGCGCTGTCTCTTTCAATCGGTTGTGTGGCGCTGGGCTTGATTTCATTGAAGATTCGTACATGCGGGGTTCTGTTCAGGATCAGGCCGTCGAGCAAATCGTTGAGGCCGGCCATGAAACTCAGCAAAGCAATAAACATGGCAATGCTGAAAGTGACTCCCAGTGCGGCCACCAGCGTTTGGCGCCAGCGCGCCATCAGCAGCGATTCTGCAACACTTATAATCAGTTTGTTGATCATTCTGTGGGTTTAAGAATCACATCGTTGCGGTTGAGCCCGCTGAGGATTTCCACTTTGCGGTAATCTTTTAATCCGGTAGTGACTTTTCTTTTTTCCTTGTTTTCCAGGATCACTTGATCATCTGCAGTAACAAAACTTCTGGGGATGGTGAGTGCACTGTCTTTTACACTAATGATGATATTGGCCTCTGTAGTAAGATTGGGATAGAGGGCAGGTGGAGGAATAACAAAACCGGCATCAATCGTAAAAGATTTAGACAGGGAATTCATGGCCGGGTTGATTTTTTCTACCACAGCGGTAAAATTTTTGTCTCTGTAACTGTCCATGCTCAACACTACTTTTTGTCCGGGCCTGATCCGGGCAATATCGTATTCATCTACCTGCAACTCCAGGGTAAATGCATCGGCTTCTCCAATCAGGGCAAGGGCTACCTGCGGTGTGGCCATTTCGCCCTGCTTTTTGATCACGGAATATACCCGTCCGTTGAACTCACTTCTGACGGTGAAATCGCCCATGGTACTGCTATATATTTCTACTGCCTTACTGCTTTGCTTTGCCTGCAGATTCAATTGCTTTTCCACCTGCTTGTAACGAAGTTTTGCAGCAGCATAGCTGTTCGAGGAATTCTTGTACGCCAGTTCCCGCTGGTCCAGTTCGTTTTTGGTACCAATGCCCTGCGACCACAGGTCGCGTTGTTTTTCTACGAGCGATGCGTCGTTTTCCATTTTCGCTTTGGCATTCTCGATCTCAATCTTTACTTCATTCAGTTTGTCTGCATTGGCTTCAACCGATCCAAACGCCGCAGCAATTCGGGCATTTTCTACATTTAAAGTGGCGGTAAGATCGGATAACCGAAAAAGCGGGTCGCCTTTTTTGACCAGATCCCCTTCATTCACGTAAACTTCTTTGATGAGTCCGTTGACCGAAGAAAATACCTGGTATTGTTTACGGCTTTTCACTACTCCGGAAGCATAAACCGATTCAGTAATTTTCTCTACTGAGGGCTTCGTTTTTTCTTCTGATGTTTTGCAGGAGACCAATAGCAGCAAGGCCAGTGTATGTACCAAAAACTTCATAGATAAATTGGTATAAATTACTTAGTAAAGTTACGCTATTCTGTTGTTTGGCTTAGCTCATTTCTATCAATGCTTTTACCAGTTGATCCAGTTCTGCAGTTGAAGTAAATACGTTCGGAGTAATCCTGCATCCGTGTACATTTGCGCCATTGATGGCCACAGTGTAGATTCCGTATTTTTTCAGGAGGGTTTCGGCCAAAAGCGCCGGTTTCATGCCGGCTATGCCCACGTTAGCAATGGCACAGGCCCTGTCGGTTTCAGCAGGTGTATTCACCTGAATCCGGCCCCGGCCGCGCACTTTGGAGGTCCAGTATTGCTGTAAGTAACGGAGCCTGATTTCTTTTTTGTCCGGTCCCAGTTTCTGGTAAAATTCAATGGCATTTTGAATGGCCAGATCGGTATGCACCGGATGGGTCCCGATGTGATTCAGCCGGCTGATGGTCTTGACATCTTTGTTCTCCGCCAGCAAGGGCCATATTTTATTGATGTGTTCCTTCTGTACATAAAGCAGACCAACACCCAGCGGAACGGCCAGCCACTTGTGCAGGCTCGCTCCATAATAATCACAGTGCAGATCCGGTATGTTGAATTGAATATGGGCAATGGCATGTGCGCCATCCACCATTACTTCAACACCCTTGGCATGCGCCATATCGCAGATCTTTTTTACCGGCATGATCTGGCCGGTAATATTGATCATATGCGAAACCATGATCAGCCTTGTTTTTGGGGTAATGGCATTGGCATACAGATCCACGATCTCTTCGTCGGAGGATGGAATATTGGGAATGGATAAGATTTTGTTGACTATTCCATGCCGGAGGGCTACCTGGTGAAACATCTGGATCATGGCGCCATAGTCCTGTTCTGCAAAAATGGCTTCATCACCGGCTGCCCAGGGATATCCGGCAATGATCATATCGAGCGATTCGGTGGTATTGCGGGTCAGAATCAATTCTTCTGTACTGCAACCGGTAAGCGCAGCTACTTTGGCGGCCATGGCTTTTTTGTTGTCCCACTGCACGGTTCTCATATAATAAGATCCCTGGTAGTTCACGTCTCTGATATGCTGAATATAGCTTTCCAGGATGTCTTTTGGCAGTATGTTGTAATAGCCGCTCTCCAGGTTAATATAGTCCGGTTTCAGCAGGTAGTGGCTTCGGATAACTTGCCAGTAAGATTCATCTGCAGCAAGTGTTTCGGCAGGAATACCGGCTGCAGTATCCATCCATTTGCCTAGGGCGCTTCCGCTTAGTGGGGTGGCAAGTCCTGCCAGCGTAAGGGTCTTCAGAAAACTGCGCTTATCCATATTGAATTGTTTAGCATATTGATCAGTACCTGATCTGGTAATTGCTGATCTGCAAAAAGATTTTCCCCGACTTGGGCCCTTCGGACCGCATCTTCTTTCTGTCAATATCGGTATCTTTTCCCATAAAGTTGAGGGGAATCCGGATCTTTTCAATTTCAAAATTCACTTCTACCTGTTCCGGGAGTATTTTGGAGCTGTTTTCGTATTGCAGCAACAGGTTGTAAGTGCCGTCTTTTTTGGTATTGATTTCCGTTTCGGCTACCCGGTTGTGCTGCAGGTCGAGCAGGAGCAGGGCAATGGAAAAATCGGCTCGGTTATCGGTTGGGATGATGTTGATGGCCTTGTATTTCTTCCCGTTCCGGGCAACTTCACCCCTGGGAACAGTGATGAAAGGAAATTCCATCAGGCTGTTGAGCGAGAAATCCAGTCCCCGTTTGGGAATCATCACAAAGTCCTCCGAGGAAAATTTTACGGGCTTTCCCTTTGTATAATTCATTCGGGCATATTTGGCCGGCATATTGATAAAACTGATGTCTACATTCAATTTCAGGTTGGCAGAGAACTGCAGAATGGAATCCATTCGCTGCTTTATTCTCCATAAATCCGGATCAATGCCCTGTGCCTCTGTGGCAAAGCAGTACAAGAAACTCCATATTAATAATCTCCATTTCATTATCCGATGTCTTTTTTATGAAACAGTACAATGCCAATAGCCATGAACAGCAGGCTGTAACCACAGAGCAGGAGCGAGTTCGTATAAACCATCGTCCAGTTGATGTTGAAATAAAAGAAGTTTTGCCAGGTGTCGTTGAGCTTGGCAAAAAATATCCGGTTGAAGATGTTGTTGCCAAAATCTACTTTCAGTAACAGGTTGCTCAGGATCAGAAACAGGGCAGAAACAATCCAGGTTTTGGTGGCTTCCCTGAATATAACCGCCAGTGTGAGGCTGCTCACCGAAAAGAAAATCATCGACAGGGCGCCTGAAGCAAATGCATATTGCAAGCGGACAAACGCATCTCCGGATGGAAAAAAATTGAGGGTATTGATGTACACAATCAGGTCGCCCTTGCCAAACAGGCTGTAGGAAAGTGCAAAGGAAGTGATGGCCAGCAATCCCACCACGGCCAGGGTAAATCCGATGGCAACAAGGTATTTACTCAGAATAAACTTCCATTTGCTCACAGGCTGCAACAGCATTGTTTGCAGGGTACGATCCTTGTATTCGGCTGTGAGGCTGCCCGATACAATAATCATGAGGATCAGTGGCAGATGAAACCAGAGGGTATTTAAAATCAGGTATACCAACAGATTTCCGTTCAACAGAGAGCCTTCGAAGTAAAAGGATCTTTTCAGGTTGTCGAGTAAAATGTCGAGGATGTTTTTACCCTGGAAATAGGCGCTGAATAAAATGACCCCTTCTATCAGCAACAGGGCAGCAAGGGCATACCATGTTTTGCTCTGCCGGAGCAGCTTGTATAGTTCAGCATGAATCAGCGCCTTCATGCGGTGGGGGTTTCAAATAGTTTATTCATATCCAGTTCCGGTGTACAGGAAGCAATATAAATGCCTTCTTCGTGTAACTGATAAATTAGTTCCGGCACCCGGTCGGCAGTAATCCGGATTTGTGCATTGGAGCCTTTAAAACGCACTTCATATGCTTTAAGGGCCAGTGAACTTTCAATGTGATCTGCACAAATAGTATACATGGTTGTGTTTACGGCGATCAGTTGCTGTGCAGGACCCCGGTTAACCATCCGGCCTTCTTTGATTACATAAAGGGTATGGCATATTTTGCTGAGTTCCTCTATGATATGCGAAGAAAGGATGATGGCCAATTGATGCCGGTCTGCCAGTTCCACAATCAGGTTGCGCAATGCAGCAACCCCCATCGGGTCCAGACCGGAGAAAGGCTCGTCCAGTATCAGGCAGGAGGGATTGTTGAGCAAGGCAATGGCAATACCCAGTCTTTGTTTCATTCCCAGCGAAAAATTACGGACAGGGTCCAGTCTGTTCAGCGGTAATCCCACTGTTTCCAGGCAGACTTGCAGTGCTTTTTTGGAAACATCTACCCCCTGTACACTTCCGAAAATTTTCAGGTTGTCGTAGGCGTTCAGGTAGTCGTACAGTGCAGGCCCTTCAATAATTCCTCCGATTTTTTTCTTTCCGGTTCCTTGTATGGAAACAGTTCCACTATCCGGAGTAACCAAGCCAAGGAGTATTTTAAACAGGGTGGTTTTGCCTGCGCCATTCGCACCCAGCAAACCACAGATTTCGCCGGCTTCACAATGAATGTTCGCCCGATCCAGTACTTTTAGCTGGTTGTACGTTTTGCTTAAATCATTTCCGGAGATGATCATGCCTGGAAAACGGGTTGAAGTGAACTGTAATCGAATTTTGGGGTATAATTTTTCTCAAGGAAAGTTCGTGACCAGAATTTCTTTTTGAAAAGGAACATGGGTTCCCGGATCATGAAGTAGGGGATGAAATGGTACCATTTAACACCCATCTCTGCATAGTATGCTTTTACCTGTTTTTCCAGTCCCAGTTCTTCAGCTGCCACTTCAGCTGCCATGCGCTGGCATTTGGATCCAATATAGGTATGTGCAATCTTCCTGTTGAAACCATGAATGAAAAACTGGTCTTTGGCACGTTTGTAGTTCTGGAACCTCGACCAGCCATCGGCCAGTACCAGGAAAATATGCAGGAAAGAAAATAAAAAACTATATGCCCAGAACAGTACCCATAGGGTAGCAAATGCATCCAATGCTGCGCTTAATTTGATCCAGTAAAACCAGGCTTCCAGTATGAACAGGATTAATGAATAATAGAGCAGACGGCCTACTCTCAGGTAAGATACTATATAGCTTGGTTGTTTAATAACTGCCTGGTTTATATTTTGGAAGATATATATAATTATTTAATCAGCCGGGCTAAAAATAGCGGGAAAATTCCCGATTTCCAATACCGCTTTTACGGTATAGGAATCAGTATGGCAGACTGTAGTCCGTTTAAGCGGAAATGACCATTTTGATGCAATTTTCCTGTCAGCAGGTCTTTGTAGTGTTCTTTCGTTGGTAAAGAAAAATTGGCAGAATGCTTATCTGTATTGAAATACACCAGAATGGTCTGCGTTGCATTTTTTCTTTGATATGCCAGTTGTTGGTCTTTTGCAAGTATAAAATCGATTGTTCCGTTCACCAGAACCGGATATGCTTTTCTGATACGGATCAGCTGTTGGTACCAGTTGAATTGTTCCTGATTAAAGCCTACCGCATCTATAACTCCATTGTACTCCTCCGGCTCAAACTGAAATTCTTTCCACCATAGCGGCTTTCGGCAATCCGGGTCGTCTCCTCCCCACATGCCCATTTCTTCTCCATTCCAGATTTGTGGGGCTCCAACGCTGGTGAACAGATGAACCAGGTACTGCCTGGCGCGCAGGTAGGTTTCGGTATCCGGCTTTCCTGTACGGTAATCGGGATCCTCCGCAGGACCGGCTCTGAATTTATATTTCCCCGGATTGTAAAAACAGGAGAGCAGTCTGGGTGCATCATGTGTAGAGGAAACATTCATCATGGCCTTGTTGGTTGCCGGGCGAAGCCTGTTCCACTGGAACAGCAAACTATCTCTGAACTGTTCTGCGGTAATCGGGTTGCGGACATTGGCAAAAAAAGATCGGGCAGGCCGGTATACCTGGTAAAACATCACTGCGTCAAAAACGGATCCATTGGTAAAGGGTGCCGGATTCATGAGCCGGTCGGGCCATTCTTCCCACCAGATTTCCCCTACCAGGTAAGCATTGGGCTGAATGGAACGAACCCATTTACGGTAGTCTCTCCAGAATCCAAGCCCCACATGGTCGGCCACATCGAGCCGGAATCCATCAATGCCCCTGCTGGTATCTCCATCGGGTGCAAGCCATCTTTTACTAACAGCGAAAATATGCTGCTTTGCCGCTTCGGACAGATTGCCTTCGTATGGATAGCCACCTTTACGTTCGGTGGTGATATTTGTTTTTTTCAACTCCGGCAAATGCGGAATGTTCAGCCATCCCCGGTAGCTGAATTCATTTGCAGTAGTAGCGGGGTCATCCAGTTGCCGGATATCAAACCAGTCTTTATACGGTGAAGCAGTCTGTTGCTTCAGTACATCCTGCCATGCCCAAAAAGTAGTGCCCACATGGTTCCAGGAAAAATCCAGGATGATGCGGATACCCCGCTGGTGTGCCAGCCGGATCAGTTCCAGGAACTGCTTGTCTGCACTGGTCCACTGCCAGGTGGAAGGATCTGCCGGGTTTTCCCTGGCCATGATGGCCAGGTCGCCTTCCGGATCGGGACCAAAATGGATGTCTGCATGGTGATAGTTTCGGGCATCGTACTTGTGCAGAGAAGGTGCATCATTGATGGGGTTCAGGTAAATAGCGGTAATACCCAGCTGCTGCAGGTAATCCAGTTTTTGCATGATGCCTTTGAAATCGCCGCCGTACCTGCGGTATTGAAGCATATTGTTGAAACTGCTATCTTCTTTCTTCCACCAGTGCTCTGTGCTGTACCAGTTGCCGGTCCAGTTGCTGAGCTTCCATCCCTGAGGTGTGAGCTGGTTCATGGGAAGAGTGTTCATATTTGCCGGAACAGGGTCATTTTGCGGGTCGCCATTGTAAAACCGTTCTGTAAAAATCTGGTACCAGATGGCTTTTTCTGCCCAGGCAGGAGGTGCGTCAAAAGGCGTTTGTGCAGGCAGCAGGATTGTACCGGCCAGGCAAAATAACAGTATCAGACAGAAATACTTCATAGGCGAAGGGTTACGGAAAACAAGTTAAGGAACTAAGCACGTACTTTTGCAGGAATGTTCAGCCTGTTTTTTACCCATATCAATCAAAAAGTTGAGCTTAGCGAAGCAGAGCAGCAGGAGGTAAAGACCTTCTTTGCCCCTAAAAAATTGCGCAAAAGGCAATACCTGTTGCAGGAAGGCGAACCTTGCAAGTACCTGGCATTAGTGGAGAAAGGAGTGCTCCGATCTTACAATGTAGACAGCAAAGGGGTAGAACATATTATTCATTTTGCCATGGAAGGATGGTGGATGGGCGATATCTACAGCTTTCTTTCTGGCGAGCCCTCCGGCTATAATATTGATGCCATTGAAGATGCTGAACTGCTCATGATCACCTTAGAAGGTTTTGAGGAGATGATGGTAAAAGTTCCGCGGATGGAGCGGTATTTCAGAATTCTGTTTCAGAACAATATCATTTCAAAAGAACGCAGACTGATCAGTTCCATCAGTTATACTGCCGAAGAAAAATACCTTCGGCTGGTTGAATCCAGCCCTGAACTGTTGCAACGCATTCCCCTTAACCTGGTTGCATCCTATCTGGGCATTACACCCGAAACACTGAGCCGGATCCGAAAAAAACTTGCACAGAAAAAATAAAGCCTTGATCCAGATCAATTCATTTTCTTACGATTGATCAATTCCGAAGGCAGGGTATTCAGGTAGCTTTGCAGTTCAATTCTTACCATGGCTTTAAGGCAAACCATTGCGGTCATCGGGGCATCCGGACAATATGGCGCTGCAATTGCGAAAGCACTTTCGGCAGGCGCTTACCGGTTGTTGTTAATGGACCCGAATGAAAACGGGATTGCGGCACTTCAAAAGGCTATCGACTGTGAAGTGCCACAGGCAGATGTGGAACAGGTGGCCTGTTGCAGGGAAGCTTGCTGGGAGGCAGACCTGATCCTTTTTGCACTCCCTTTTTCGGAGAGAAACCACCTGATCGCCCAAATGCAGGAAGTGGTCACCAGGAAAACGGTTGTTTTTTTACTGGATCAGCCCGAAAAAAATGCATTGAACATATTGAAGAAGCAATTGCCTTATTCAGGCATCATCACCATTGCCATGTATTTGCCGGTGTCGGCTGCTGACGCTGTACGCATCGGCGTTAGTGATTCTGAAGCAGGGGATACAGCCACAAAGCTGTTGCACAATATTCGTTTCAATGAAATCATACAATCTGTAAAAACAATAGAAAAATAAAAGGAACCAATGGAAAAGTCAATTTTGTTTACCCCTTATGAACTCTCCGGACTAACACTTCGGAACAGAATGGTGATGGCGCCAATGACCCGCAGCCGTTCTGATAATCCGGGCAATGTTGCCACTGCATTAACGGCAACCTATTATGAACAACGGGCCACCGCCGGATTGATCATTACAGAAGGAACATTCATCAGTAAAAAAGCGGTGGGCTTCATCAATGTGCCGGGTATATACAGCGATGATCAGGTAGCAGGATGGAAGCTGGTAACGGATGCAGTACATGCAAAGGGCGGTAAGATCTTTGCCCAGATCTGGCATGTGGGCAGGATGTCTCATCCTGATCTGCACAATGGTGAACTGCCGTTGGCTCCTTCTGCCATTAACCCAAATGCAAAAGCGTTTACCAACAATGGTTTTGTGGATACAGATGTTCCCGCAGCAATGACCACCGAGGATATTCAGCAAACCATACGTGATTTCACCCAGGCTGCTGCCAATGCGGTAAGGGCAGGATTCGACGGAGTTGAGTTGCATGGAGCCAATGGCTATCTGCTGCACCAGTTTTTCAATGGCTGTTCCAACCAGCGAACCGATGCGTATGGCGGAAGCATAGAAAACCGTGCGCGTATTCTTTTTGAAATACTCGATGCACTGAAAGCAGTGATCCCGATGAACCGTGTAGGCGTTCGTTTAAACCCCTCTATGCACAATGCCCAGGGTATGCTGGTAGATGAACTGACTATTCCTACACATGAATATATTGTGAAAGAACTGAACAACTACGAACTGGCTTACCTGCACCTGACAGAACCATTTGTACCCGTAGATGATGTTCCGCATGCTGTAACCAAAGTAGCCAAGCATTTCAGACCCTTGTACAAGGGAACATTAATCATTAATAAAGGCTTTGATAAGGCGAAAGCCATTCAGGTACTGGAAGATGGAGATGCCGATTTAGTTGCATTCGGGGTGCCGTTTATCGCCAATCCCGATCTGGTTAAACGATATGAAACCGATGCGCTGCTGAACACGCCGGATCAGGCCACCTTTTATGTGCCAGGTGCAAAAGGCTATACCGATTATCCGTTTTTATCCGAATAGTGTAACAGCCAGTCAATATTATATTTTATCAATACCGGCAGGTCCGGAAAAACACACAATATGGAATCTTTAAAAGGAAAAACAGCGTTGATTACCGGAGCAGGCAAGGGTATTGGAAGAGCCATTGCTCTTGCACTGGCTGTAGAAGGTGTGAACATAGGGTTGGTTGCCAGAACTGAAAAAGATCTTCAGTCTGTTGCAGCAGAACTGAAAGCAACAGGTGTGAAAACTGCCTTTGCAACAGCGGATGTGAGCAATATTGAGTCTGTGAATAAAGCAGTTGAAGTGATTCAGCAGGAGCTTGGTCCAATCGATATTCTGATCAATAATGCAGGTACTGCTGCTTTTGGTAAATTCCTGGAACTGGAACCGGAGCAGTGGGAACAGCAGGTGAAAGTGAACCTGTTTGGTGTTTACTACACTACACGGGCAGTATTGCCGCAAATGATCGAAAGAAAAACCGGAGATATCGTGAATATCGCTTCCACTGCCGGACTAAAAGGAGCACCAATTACCAGTGCATACAGTGCATCTAAATTTGGTGTAATGGGATTAACCGATTCGCTGATGCAGGAAGTACGCAAACACAATATCAGGGTTACCGCTATGGCGCCGAGTACCGTGGTTACTGATCTTGCAAAATCAGCCAACCTGATCAACAACAACGAAGACAGGGTAATGCATCCGGAAGATTTTGCAGAATTGATTGTTGCACAGTTAAAATTAAACAGACGGGTGTTTGTAAAAGAATCATCTGTTTACTCTACCAATCCCTAAACTGCTTTTACTAAAGCAATGGTATTGGTTATTAAGCAAGCGGGTCGCAGATTTTCTGCGACCCTTTTTAATGTGTAAAGGTTTGAGTCCTAATTGTGTGAAGTTTTACTGTGTTTGAATTACACGGTATAATTGCATCTTTCTCTTGTTAATTCAATATTTATTTTAATAGATTTGCGCCGCCATCGTTTACCGGATGAATGATTGTATACATCCTTCGCTCAAGATCGCAATCAACAGGTCCGGTGTGGTACCAACCAACTAGTACAAATTAAGGTAACGATTCCTTAATGAGTGAACTGTCAGACCAATTGCACCGATAAGATAGTTTCGTGATTTCTTAGAACGATCCATCGGTTAATTAAATCATTTAACATATTAAATCATGAAATGCAGATTTCTGGTAACGGGATTACTATGCTTTATTCTAAACATGCAACAGGCAACTGCCCAGCAAAAAATTCAGGGCACAGTAGTAGACAATGTACAAAAAACTGCTTTGCAGGGTGTTGCAGTACAGGTGGTTGGAACACAGGTGGGCACCATTACGGATGTGAACGGTCA
>JAQTZD010000130.1 GCA_028687975.1 Sediminibacterium sp. | reverse complement strand
TGACTCATAATCAGGGGGTCCCAGGATCATGCCTTGGTGGGTCCACTTAATAATCAAGCAGTTATGAAGATTTATTACATGGCTGCTTTTTTATTTGTACAATTAAACAATTTCTTAAGAACTGCGTACCCGAAGGGATGCTATTTTTGAGAAAGAAAATGATTAGGTCAGGCCTGGTTTCTATATTAATTTCGCGCACTACATGCAAAAAGTGAAAATTGGTGGTAATGAATCAGGGCATACTTTGAAGCGTATACCCCGGAAGACTCCGATCAATTTTCGGCTTGTTCCGTTGCTTTTAACGGCAATCTTACTGCAACATTTTGCTTTTGCAACTTTACACAACTCATTTGGGTCCTTACATATAAGTTCCGGAATTTCTCAAACCGGCTATTTTGAAAAAGGAACCATTCCGCATCAGGAAAGCCAGCTGGATCTGTATATAGAAATTGAATCCGGTGACGAAGATGAAGTACACAATGAGCAGATTCCTACTACCGGATCCATTGCTAAGGATTATACGTTTGAAGGGGTACACTACAATTATTTCATACGCACCCTTTATTTAAGATTGGTTTCATCTAATCGACGCAAGGTTGAACTACCCTATTTTGTACTCTACCATTCCTGGAAGAGCCATTTGTCTTAACGTCGACTTTATTTTCTGCAGTTGATACTGCATGACCAACTACAGGTAATCGGATACCTGTATACATCTGCTAATGCGTTCATTTAACCAATCAAAAGAAATTAATGAGAGGAATCCTATTCATTGCCCTTTCGGCAACCACCATACATTTTGCATCCTGTTCACACCATGAGGTTGAAAAAGAAAAAGAGGCAACATTCGAAGTGACCAGCCCTATTCAAACAGACACAACAATATATAAGGAATATGTAGCACAAATTCATTCTGCCAACCACATAGAACTCCGGTCTCAGGAGAAAGGATATCTTGAAAAGATATATGTGGATGAAGGTCAATTTGTAAAAAAAGGGCAACTGATGTTCAAGCTGATGCCGGCTATCTACGAAGCAGAAGTTGAGAAAGCGAAAGCAGAAGTAAACTTTGCAGAAATTGAATATAAAAATTCAAAAAGCCTGTCGGAAAACAACGTGGTGTCGCCCAATGAAATGGCCTTGGCAAAAGCCAAGTTAGACAAAGCCAGGGCAGAATTACGTCTGGCACAAACTCATCTTGCGTTCACCGAAATCCGGGCGCCTTTCGATGGCATTATGGATAAATTTCATACCAGGTTGGGGAGCCTGGTAGATGAAGGTGAGTTACTGACCACACTTTCCAATAACAGCAAACTCTGGGTTTACTTCAATGTTACCGAATCCGAATACCTGGATTATATCCAAAAAGTAAAAAATAAGGAAAAGCAAAAAGTTTTATTACAAATGGCCAACAAGGAAATGTTCAAATCCAGTGGCTTCGTTGAAACCATCGAAGCCGACTTTAACAATGAAACCGGAAATATCTCCTTCAGGGCAGCATTCCTTAATCCAAAAGGGATTCTTCGCCATGGTGAAACGGGCAATATTCTGATGCCGGTGAATTTGAAAAATGCCATCATCATTCCTCAAAAATCCAGCTTTGATGTACTCGATAAAAAATATGTGTATGTAGTGGATGAAAAGGGAGTCATTCGATCTACCCAGGTTACCATTGCCCAGGAAATTCCTCACCTCTATGTAGTTGCATCAGGATTAAAATCGACCGATAAGATTCTTCTGGAAGGTTTGGGTAAAGTAAAAAACAACGAAAAAATCAAATACAGGTTTATCCCGCTAAAAAATGAAATGGCCGGAATTAAAAATATTCACGCCGAATAATGGCAAGAAAAATAAACAATAATGTTTAATAATTTTATAAAGAGGCCTGTTCTGGCAATTGCTTTCTCCTTAGCAATTGTTTTTACGGGAATATTAGCAATTACAAAATCTCCAGTTGCACAATTTCCGGAAATTGCTCCTCCGAGAGTAAATATTTTTATTGAATTCCCCGGTTCCAATGCAGATGTTTTAGTAAAGTCAACGTTAACTATCTTAGAAAGGGCCATCAATGGCGTTCAGGGAATGCAATACATGCTTTCAGACGCCACCAGCGCCAGTGAAGCCAGCATTGAGGTTATTTTTGAACCGGGCACAGACCCAACACTTGCAGCCGTAAGGGTTAAATCGAGAGTGGACCAGGTAATGACAAACCTTCCGCCGCTGGTTCAGCGGGAAGGGGTTATTATTTCTCCTTTGCAACCCAGCATGCTGATGTACCTGAATCTGTATAGTAAAGACAACAAGGTAGATGAGAAGTTTCTGTTCAATTATGCCAATACCTTTATCCTTCCTGAATTACAGCGTATCAAAGGCATGGGCTTTGCACAGGCAATTGGTAGCCGTGCGTTTGCCATTCGCGTTTGGCTGAATCCAGAGCGCATGAGGGCATACAATATTTCAGCAAAAGATGTGTTAACTGCAATAGATGAACAAAGTGTGTTGGCACGGCCGGGCCGCGTAGGACTCAGCTCCGGTAAAACCGCTCAGTCGCAGGAATACGTTTTTACTTATAAGGGATGGTATAATACACCAGAACAATACGACAACATTGTGGTGAGGGCAAATTCGGATGGGGAAATTTTAAAACTGAAAGATATTGCCAAAGTGGAAGTGGGATCGGAATTCGTAGATATTTATTCCAATAAAGACGGGCATCCTTCTGCATCATTGGTTTTAAAGCAAAATCCTGGAAGCAATGCTAAAACGGTTATTGCCGAGGTAAAAGCGAAACTCGAAGACTTAAAAAGCGATTTTCCACCAGGGATCGATTATGAAATCAACTACGATGTGTCAAAATTCGTAGACGCATCCATTGAAAAGGTATTACATACGCTTGTTGAAGCATTTATACTTGTGGCGTTTGTGGTTTTTATCTTTCTGGGCGACTGGCGTTCAACTTTTATTCCAATTCTGGCAGTACCGGTTTCTTTAGTTGGAGCGTTTGTGGTTATGAATGCATTTGGCATCAGCATCAACCTGATCACCTTATTTGCACTTGTGCTGGCTATTGGTGTTGTAGTGGATGATGCCATTGTTGTAGTAGAGGCGGTGCACGTTAAAATGCAGGAGGAAAATATTTCGCCCTATGCTGCCGTACAAGAAGTAATCAAAGAAATCAGCGGGGCAATTATAGCCATCACATTGGTAATGGCATCGGTATTTATACCAGTAACCTTTATGACAGGGCCTGTAGGAGTACTCTATCGTCAGTTTGCACTCACCATGGCAGGCGCTATTATCATCTCCGGATTTGTGGCTTTAACATTAACACCCGTATTATGTGCCATCCTGCTTAAGAATACGCATGGTAAACCAAAGAAAAGGACTCCGGTTGGTATATTTCTGGAATGGTTTAATAAAACTTTTGACCGTGCAACAGGCAGGTATGAAAAATTTCTGGGATTAATTGTAAACAGAAAAACACTTACGTTCGGAATCCTGATTGTTTTTGGATTTGGAATAGTTGGCGTGGACAAAGTGCTTCCTGCGGGATTCATTCCAAATGAAGACCAGGGGCAGATTTATGCCATTATTCAAACGCCTCCGGGTACAACATTGGAGCGTACCAACGAAATTTCAAATAAGCTTCAAGTACTGGCAAAGGAAATAGAGAGCGTTTCATCTGTAACCTCTCTGGCTGGTTATGAAATTCTCACCGAAGGTCGCGGATCCAATGCCGGTACCTGTTTAATCAATTTAAAAGACTGGTCCGAAAGAAAGCTTTCTGTAAAAGAAGTGATTCATGAACTGGAAGAAAAGTCGAAAGATCTGCCTGCTAACATTGAATACTTTGAGCCTCCGGCAGTACCCGGATATGGTACATCAGACGGTTTTTCATTGCGGCTGCTCGATAAAGGAAGCGATGTGGATTATCAGGAATTTGATAAAGTAAATACAGAATTTCTGAGGGAATTGAAAAAAAGAAAAGAACTGGATGGTCTGTTTTCGTTCTACTCTGCAAAATACCCTCAATATGAAATTTTTATAGACAACAGTCTGGCGATGCAAAAAGGTGTTTCCGTGGGTGAAGCAATGGAAAACCTGAATATTATGGTCGGTAGTACTTATGAGCAGGGGTTCATTCGATTTAATAACTATTACAAAGTGTATACACAGGCCTCCCCTGAATTCAGACAGCTTCCTTCGGATATTTTAAATATGTATATTAAAAATGATCATGGAGAAATGGTTCCTTACTCTGCATTCATGAGCATTAAAAAAACACAGGGACCAAATGAGATCTCCAGGTATAACCTGTATATCTCTTCTCTGATCAATGGTGTTCCGGCAAAAGGATATTCTTCTGGCGATGCAATCAAAGCTATTAAAGAAGTAGCCGAAAAATCATTGCCAAAAGGATATGATATTGCCTGGGAAGGTATTTCCTATGATGAATCGAGAAGGGGAAATGAAGCGCTGTATATATTCTTGGTAGTATTGTTTTTCGTTTATCTGATCCTGTCTGCCCAATATGAAAGTTTCCTGCTACCAATGGCTGTTTTGCTTTCTATATTCCCCGGAGTATTCGGCTCATTCTTTCTACTAAAAGCCATGGGGTTATCGAATGATGTATATGCACAGATCGGTCTGATTATGCTGGTAGGTCTGCTGGGTAAAAATGCAGTATTGATTGTTGAATTCGCCGTACAAAAACACAACCAGGGTTCAACGGTACTTCAAGCTGCTATTGCAGGTGCAAAAGCGCGTTTCCGCCCAATCCTCATGACTTCATTTGCATTTATTGCGGGTTTGATTCCGCTTGTGGTAGCCAAGGGGCCGGGGGCAGTAGGTAACCATACCATTGGCGCCTCTGCTTTGGGAGGAATGCTCTTCGGAACCATATTTGGCGTAATCGTAGTTCCCGGACTGTATTACATTTTTGGAAAGCTGCAGGAAGGCAGGTCACTGATCAGGGGAGAAGATGTAAACCCATTAACGGAAGACTTTGTAGAAAACAGAGAAGACTCTGCCCTGACCAAACAGATTAAAAATATCATTAAAAGAATAAGGAGGAATAAACATGAAATATAATTTTTTGATCCTGTTTGTCGTGATCATGTTTAGCGCATGTAAGCTGCCTGAGCTCGTAAACAAACAGGAAAACAAAGCTGTTCCTGAACAGTATAACGCAAATCAGGATTCTACAAATGTGGCGTC
>JAQTZD010000129.1 GCA_028687975.1 Sediminibacterium sp. | reverse complement strand
GGGAATGCACTGAATTGCTTTTGTAGAGCTTCGGTTCCGCTGTCCGCTTTATTTCCAACCAGAATGTATTTGATCTGTTCCTGGCTAAATTCATCGATTACCTGTTGCAATTCCTCCGGCTTCATTTCCTGCACATCAAATATATAGAGCACTACTTCGGCGGAACGCATTTTCTCCTTACTCTTACTCACGCCAATCTGTTCAATACTGTCGGAGGTATGTTCGCGGATACCTGCCGTATCAATCAGGCGAAACAGCACCCCTTCTATGTTCAGTACTTCTTCAATGGTATCGCGGGTGGTACCGGCAATCTCACTTACTATGGCCCTGTTCTCGTTCAGCAGGGTATTCAGCAGGGTGGATTTACCGGCATTGGGTTTTCCTATGATCGCCACCTGCACCCCATTTTTAATCACATTTCCCAGTTTGAACGACTGAACCAGTTGCTGTGTAGTATTCATCAGTTCATTGATCAGCTCCCTGAATTTGGTGCGATCTGCAAACTCTACATCTTCCTGTGAAAAATCCAGCTCCAGTTCTATCAGTGCAGAGAAACTGATCAGCGATTCCCGCAATTTGGCCAGATCGCTGGAGAATCCTCCCCGCATGGTATGCAGGGCCGCCCGCTGGCTGGCCTCTGAATTACTTGCAATCAGGTCTGCTACTGCCTCAGCCTGTGCCAGATCCATCTTCCCTTTCAGGAATGCGCGTTGGGTAAACTCGCCCGGCTTGGCCAGCCTTACTCCGCGTGCAGCGATGGCCTGTATAATTTTTTCCTGAATAAAAGGAGAACCATGACAGCTGATTTCGATTACATCTTCCCCTGTGTAAGATTTGGGAGAGCGGTATAAAGACAATACCACTTCATCCAGCACATAGTCCCCGTCTTTCAGCAAACCCACATGCAGGGTATGCGAAGGTTGAGCCAACAGATTTTTGGAGGGGAACATACCGTCAATCACTTCAAATGCCTGCGGACCACTTACCCGGATCACGCCAATGGCGCCGATTCCCGGGGCGGTTGCCAGCGCCACAATGGTATCGTCCCAACCCTTTAATGCTGTGTTCATGGGGCAAAGGTACAAATAAAAGCCCCCTCATTACTGAAGCGCTGTATAGTCTCTGTTCGCATCAACCTACTCCTCGGATACCATGAAAGTAATGCTCTGCCTATGGCGATAGATAACGTTTCTGCCATTCTGTACAGCAGGTGTCCATTTTGGTCCTTTAGCAATTACACGAACAGCCTCCGCTTTTGTACCCCAACCCGGATCGTTTTCAGCAACTACATCGCTGATGCTGCCGTCTTTAGATACAATGAAGGATATGATTACAGTGTATTTTCCAGAGGGCGCACCGTTTTCTAAAGGGATGGTACTGTTCAAATTTTTCTCCAGAAACTTTACCCACTCCTCTTTCCCACCCGGAAATGCTGCCGCTATCTGAACTGTATAGAAGATGGTCTCATCCTCCAAACCAGTCTTTATAGCCTCCACTCCTGCAATAGATTGTTCTACCGGTGCAGCTACAATGCCATTCGATTTTTCCCCCTCCATATTAAAATTACTAATCTGCACCTGCTCCAGGTCTTCCACCGGTTTAACTTCATCTTCCGGCGTCATTTCTGCATCCTTAACAATTTTAGGAGGAGTAACCGATACGGTTTCCAGTTTAGGCTGCTCTTTTTTTTCTGGTGGCAACTGCACCTCTTCTTTAGGCTTCTCAACAGACTCCAGGGATATATCTGTCACCAATTGCTGGTTTGCCGTTTCCTTAGATGTTTTCCCGGCAAGCAACACGCCGGCGATAAAAAGTAGTACAATGAATAATGTACCGGCCATCGCTTTTGTAATTCGACGATTATAATTTTTGCGCAGTTCATATGCGCCATAAGTTTTATTTCTACCGTCAAACAAAATGTCGAGCAGATCGCTCTGCTGAATGAATTGCTTTTCCATGGTAATTGATTTATATATGTGATTCATCAAATCAATTTTTCCATAAAACAAAAAAAGGCTGCCTCTTTCGAGACAGCCTCTGTATAGTATGTTGGTATGAAATTACTCTTCGGATACCATGAAGGTAATGCTCTGCTTGTGGCGATAGATTACGTTTCTACCGTTCTGTACCGCAGGCTTCCATTTTGGTCCTTTAGTGATTACACGTACGGCTTCCGCTTTTGTACCATAACCCGGATCGTTCTCAGCAACTACATCGCTGATGCTACCGTCTTTGGATACAATGAAGGAAACGATTACAGTGTATTTTCCCGGAGGTGCACCGTTTTCTACAGGTAAATCCCTGTTCAGGTTACGTTCCAGATATTTAGCCCATGAAGACAATCCACCAGGGAATTCTGCAGGGATCTGTACTACTGTAAATACTTTGTCGTAGTCTTCCTCCTGCTTAGGAGCTTCAACTACACCGGTACCGGATTCTACTGGAGGAGCTACGATACCCTCATCTTTTGTACCTTCCTGATTGATGGTACCGATCTTGGTATCTTCCAGCTTTTCTACCTCTTTAATTTCATCCTGTTCTTTCACTTCTTCATCCTTCACAATTTTTGGAGGAGTGAATTTAGTGATCTCCACTTTTGGAGGTTCTTGTTTTGGTGGTGGCGGTGGTGGCGGTGGCTCAGGTCGTTTTTCTTCCTGCTGCACGTTCTCCAGCGACACATCCTGCACGATCAATTCTGTTTTACCTTTATTCCCGTTGCCGGAAACCAGGGTAGATACGAGAAATAATGCACATATGAGTATAGTACCTATCAGTGCGTTTGTAATACGCTTGTTGTAGGTCTTACGTAAATCATAAGCACCGTACTCCTTATTCCTGCCCTCAAAAATGATATCCAGAATATCGGCGGATAGAATTTTATTTACGTCCATTGTAAAAAATTAATTGTTTGTTAGTTGCTTGATGATGCTTAGTTGGCTGCTGCCGTTGCGCCTGCTACCTCAGATCGCTTCACCAGTTCTTCTTCAATTGGTGAGATATCTACCAGTGCATAACGTTTCAGCACATTGATTGCCATTTCATCCAGAATATCAACCACATTTCTGTAAGTACATTCAGAAGATGGCTTGAGGATTACAACGAGATCCTTTTCAGGAGTACGACGTTTTTTGTCGATCAATACAGTTCTGATTTCCTTAAAGTTGGATGATTTGAAATTCGAAGCAGCGTTATCCAGTTGTCCTTCGAAGTAAAAGACATTGTTGTCCTTACCCAGAAGAATCGTGATAACACCTGATTCCTTCGCCCTATTCTGGTCTTCCGGCTTATCCGCATCTTTTGGTAAAAAGAGCTTCATAGCTGTTGGCTGACTCATGGTTGTGGTGAAGATGAAAAACGTAATCAACAAGAAACCTAAGTCCACCATGGGTGTTAAGTCAACCCTGGTTGATAATTTTTTCCCTTTCTTGACGCCGGGGCCTTTTTTATGTCCGCCACCGCCCGAGGTATCCATTTCTGCCATATCGGTAGAATTTAGTTTTCGTTTAAAAAATTACTCCTCAATCTTTTGTCCGGATTGATTCAGTTTCCATAAATCCGTTCCCACCGGAGCTGCTTCCGGATTGGTAATCATCTGAAACTTCAGGATGTCGTTCTTTTTGAACGCATCAATGATTGCCTTAAATGCGGGGAACTTGGCCATATTGTCTCCCTTTAACAGGAAGGCAGGTTCTTTCTGACCCATATATGCATCTTTTACTACACGCATCCAGGTAGACAGCTCGTTGTTGGCTGTGTCCTGAACCGGGATACCAGGAAGGCCTTCGCCTTTACGCTGATCTTCCGGTAAGTTCAGGAATGATGCCATACCGCTGAATGGTGCTCCAAAAAACAGGGCCTTTTTGAAAGCCGGAACACTCATATTCAGATTTTTCATGCTATTCAGGCTATTGGCCATTACTTCTTTCTTAGACTCGTCGTCCATTTCAAGAAACACTTTGCCATTTTTATCCAGAATAACCATTACATAATCCTTCTGCGGCGCAACCTTTGCGGCTACTGAATTGGGCGTAGTAACAGCTATGGCTTCTGCAGGCTTAAACTTGGTCGTTAAGATGAAGAACGACAACAAGAGAAAGGCCACATCGCACATCGCCGTCATATCAATACTCGTACTCTTACGAGGTAATTTGGCTCTACCCATTGTTTATTTTTTAACTATTTCACAAATAAGATTCAAAACATTGCTTTTTCCACAAAAATAGATCTACTATTTGTAGTTAGCAGCAAAGCTTTGTGTTAATGTGAAACCAGATTCGTCAATACCGTAAGTGATACCATCGATACGAGTGGTGAACACGTTGTACATGATGATCGCAACAGCGGAAGTACCGATACCCAGTGCGGTGTTGAACAACGCCTCGGAGATACCTTTAGACAGTTCACGTGCAGCATCACCACCACCTTCGTCACCTAACGCAGAGAATGATTTGATCATACCCAATACGGTACCGAACAGACCGAGGAGGGTTGCTACTGATGCGATGGTAGAAAGGAATACCAGGTTCTTTTCCAGCATAGGCAGTTCCAGTGCAGTTGCTTCTTCGATTTCTTTTTGAATGTTCAATACTTTTTGTTCTGTTTCCAGTTCTGTATTGGTGATCATTTCTTTGTACTTCTTCAGACCAGCTTTCATTACATTACCTACAGAACCTTTTTGCTTATCGCAAGCAGCCAAAGCTTTATCTACTTCTTTGTTAGCCAGGTGAAACTGTACTGTGCGAACAAACTCTGTATTGCTACCAGTACCAGCAGCCTTCATGATAGTCAGTAAACGCTCTATTACGAAAATAACAACGATAATGAAGTTACCGATCAGAACAGGTACTACGATACCACCCTCATACATTTTACTTAAGCCGGTCTTAGGTCCTTTGTGGTTGGGCCAGAAACCGCCAGTTGCATCCGGATTGGTGAAGTTGCTGTCTGCACCCAATACAAATCTCCAAATAATGTAACCCAATAAGATTCCTGCAAACGGAGCAATCCAGGAAATGATGTTGCTGCTCTTCTTTGGTTGAACTGAAGATGCACTCTTTGCTGCGGTTGGTTTTGTTTCAGCCATGACTCAATTGATTTTGTTTTTTTTTAAAAATTACAGTTGGTTTTAAAATTACCTCACAATGCTACTGAAAAATGTTTTGAAATTATCAAAAGAATTTGTTCGCATCCAAAAGGGCTTACAAATTAGGAATTTTATTTAAAGAAG
>JAQTZD010000044.1 GCA_028687975.1 Sediminibacterium sp. | reverse complement strand
TTGCCATTCAGCCGGATTTCCGGACGGGCCTCCCTGTTTAAAAAGGTCATTCACAAACATGACCCCATGGCCAATAAAGCAATCGTTCCCAATGGTGACCAGTGAGCAAATAAAACTATGGGATTGAATCCTGCAGCGTTCACCAACCACAACATCTTTCTGGATTTCAGTGAAAGGTCCTACAAATGAATCCTTACCAATGATGCACTCATACAGGTTACAGGGTGATACAATGGTAACATTTTCTCCAAATGTCACCTCTCTGATCCCCGATTCAATCAAAGTAAAAGCATTCTTCATGGGAATTTATTTGGTTGGCTGCATGATTTGCTCAATCAGCTGAATGGTTGCCCTTGCTTCCTCCGGGCTTGTATAATAGGGTTTGTTCATTTTCAAAGTATCCATCAGGCACTTGTATACTTTATCATGATTGCGCATAGATCCCTGATAAGTGCCATAGGCATTTGCCGGGCTGTCTGCTTCTGTATATTTTATCCTATACTGATCAATATGCTGGTACGCAAGGGTATTCAGGTATTCCCCCCCGATTTTCACCATTCCCTTCTCGCCTAATATCGTCAGGGACCCTTCCCGGTTTTTCTCAAATGCATTGATGGTATAATTCATAGAGCCCACCATTCCATTCTTCCACTCAAACAGAACCACACCCGTATCTTCAAAATCAATATCCCGGCGATCCGACGTATTGCGCAGAACAGATTTTACCTGCTTCACCGGACCAAATAACCAGATCAGTAAATCAATAAAATGACTGAACTGGGTGAACAGAATTCCGCCATCCAGCTCCCGGGTACCATGCCAGCTGTTCCTGTAATAATCGGCATTCCGGTTCCAGAAACAATTCAGCTGTACGCTGTATAGTTTGCCGAGCCTGTTTTCCTGCAACAGCTTCCTGACGGCCAAAACTGGCGGGTTAAACCGGTTTTGCATTACAGTAAATATTTGCTGGCCTGTTTGCTTTGCAACCCGGATCATTGCATTGGCATCGCGAACCCGGAGTGCCATGGGTTTTTCTACCAGCACATGATTTCCGGCGCGCATGGCAGCAATTGCCTGACTGCAATGCAGGCCATTGGGCGTACAAATTACCACCACATCAAGAGCAGGCTCCTGCTTCAATAACTGTTTGAGTTCCGGATAAAAACGGGCGCCATGTTTTTCTGCAAATGCTTTTCCCTTAGCAGGTACAACATCACAAACGGCTGCCAATTGACCAAAACGCCCGATTTGCGCGGCATGTATTGCAGCAGCGTGTCCGCAACCAATTATGGCAAATTGAATCCTTGGCATGGTGCATGGCTATTTAAATAAGCTGGCTGCTTTTTCTATATTCTCCGGCTTACCCACATCCAGTAAGAGGGTGCCGGTATGATCAAAAGCCTGAATGGGGTAATCCGCACAGGCATCTACATATACATCTATCATGGAAAATTTTCCTTCCCGGCGGATTGCAGAAAAAATACCTGCATTCAAAACATGAATACCGCTGAACGCATAAGCATGAATACCGGATCTGTCTTTCAGTTCCAAAATGGGGCCCCGCTCTTCACCCGTACTGTTGTTGCGCCAGCCCACCATCTGCTGATGTTCATTGAACAGCAGACAACGGGAAGAGCTGCGGTTGCTCACAGCAAGCGTTGCCAGTGGATGGCGCTGCTGATGCGAAGTGATCATTTTGTCCAGGTCCAGTGTGGTAAGTATATCCGCATTCATCAACACAAAATCTTCCTCTCCTTCAAAATACCAGGCTGCTTTTTGTAAACCACCGCCTGTTTCAAGTACGACATCGGTTTCATCGGAGATGGTAATCGTTGATCCCCATCCCTTGTTTTTTTCAACCGCTTCAACAATCTGATCGGCAAAATGATGCACGTTCACAATCAGTTCGGTAATGCCGAACTGTTGCAGGTAAAGCACATTGCGTTGCAGCAAACTTTTTCCATTCACCGGCGCCAATGCTTTGGGATGATGATCGGTCCATGGCTTTAACCGGGAACCCAGTCCTGCAGCGAGTATCATTGCTTTCATCTGCCTTCTTTATTTAACCCAATTATGACTGTTGGTATGCGTCAGGTTTACTTTCAGTTTGTATTTATTGCGCAGGTGTCTGGCCGTTTGTTCTGCTGCATACACACTTCTGTGTTGTCCGCCGGTACAACCAAAACTGATCATCAGGTGATTGAAGTCTCTGCGCAGGTATTCCTCTACTGTAATATCGATCAGGTCCCAGACACTGTTCAGGAACTTCCCCATTTTCGTACGCTGTTCCAGAAAATCCTGTACCGGTTTATCCTTTCCGGTTAGTTTCTTGTACTCTTCAAATCTGCCGGGATTTAAAATACCCCGCATATCGAACATGAATCCGCCACCATTTTCTGTTTCATCTACCGGAAGCGCCACTTTATAACTGAAACTGTTCACTTCTATTACCAATGGCGTTTGCTCATTGGCTTGCGGTACATGAAAACGTTCCACCATCTCCGGTGCAACCACCAAATGAAGCACCCGATCAAATTCAGGTGTAACAATTCCCACTCGCTGGTTATCGAGGAAGAACTTCAGGTTCTGCAAGGCAAGCGGGATGCTGGAAAGAAAATGTGCTTTCCGTTCAAACAACCCCCTGAAGCCGTATGCACCCAATACCTGCAACAAGCGGATAAGTACATATCCGTTGTACTGGCTTACAAAAGTGATCCGGTCAATCGGCTTCTCCAGCAGCTTATCCGCTTCATCCATATAGTACTCCAGCAGGTTTTTCTTCCATTCCTCACTCAGCTCGGCTTTTGCCTGCCACAGCATCGATGCTACATCGTACTGCAAAGCGCCTTTCATACCTCCCTGGTAATCGATGAAATACACATCATTGTCACGAACAATTATGTTCCGGCTCTGAAAATCCCGGAACATAAAATATTTATTCTCCGTTCTGGTAAGATAGGTGCTGAGTGCATCAAAATCGTCCATCATTGCCTGCTTGTCGTAAGGCAGTTGCAATGTGTCGAGAAAATAATATTTAAAATAAAGGAGGTCGCTCATGATGGCCTGCTTGCCAAATTCTTTCGCAGTAAGACACCAGTTATAGTTCAACCCGTTATCTCCCAGAATCTGAATTCTCGCAAGCTCGGAAAGACTTTTACGGAACAGTTCGTAGGTATAATCGCTGTGTCCGTATTCTTCCAGCTTGTTCAGCAGAGAAGCCGTACCCAGATCCTCCTGTATATAGATTGTATTTTCTATGTTTACACCATATACTTCCGGAACCGGTAATCCGGCCTGCTTAAAATGTCGGCTGAACTGAATAAAGGTTTCGGTTTCTCTGGTATTGATATCGTATGTGGCGATATAGGTTTTATCGCCTGCATATATCCTGAAATAAATCCGGTCGCTTCCGCTTTGTGGAAGTTTTTCAATCCGGTCTGCCTTTTTTTGGCAAACAGCTGTAAACAATTGCCCGATGGCCTCAATAACGGCTTCCATGTAGTTGATCTGATTTCAACGAAAATAAAGATTCAGATCGACTTTGCGGCTGAAGTGTTCAAACACCCGGCCTTAACGCAAATACACTCACCGAACGGGAAGTATCAAAATCATGGTTCTTTTTAAGTAAATGAAACGCACGGATGGTGTAAATGCCCTGAAAATCACTATCGGGATGAGCTTTCAGTAACCCGGTAACAGGCCGGATATTGAAATGCATTTCGGCACAATCGCAACTGTTGATATACTGGCTTACTACTTTCAGCTGCCGGGCCAGTTGCTGAAAAGCCGTTTTGTCGGGGATACTCATTTGCGCTTGTCCGGTATGCAGATCCGTCCACTGAACCAGTTCCAGCTGAAACTGCGGCTGGGTACTGATGATCCGGTGCATCCAGCGGATCATGGTTTCTTCCATCCCTTCTTTGGCTTCAAATGAAGCCAGTTCAATTGGATGCACCTCCACTCCCGAACAGTTGGTCGCTTCGGGATAAGCAACCAACATATATTGACGGCACTGCTCCCTGCCATTCAATTTTCCGGACCTGCCGGCTGCAAATTTTGAAAGCATAAACAAAACAATTGGCGTTAATTATTTTAGCATAAATTTACTAAATATTTTAGTAAACAACGAAATTTTATATTTTATGCACGGAGAAAACGGGCAGGAAGCCGCCTATAAAGGCTCCAAACAATTTACCCAATGGGAAGTGCCCACCGCCAACGCTACCGGTTTTGGGGCTGCCGCCGACGATTATATGGAACGGGGCGTTGACCTCAATGAACAGTTAATCCGCAACAAACCTGCTACTTTCTTCTTCAGGATGAACAGCGATGCCATGATCGGAGCAGGTATTTTTAAAGGAGATACCCTCATTGTAGACAGAAGCATTCGGGCAACAAGCGGAAAGATCATCATCGCCATTCTGGACGGAGAGCTGCTGGTACGAAGACTGGTAAAGCAACCAAACAGTGTTACCCTTGCTGCCGAGAACAGCCGGTATGGAAATATCAACCTGAACAGTTTTAACGACAGTGTCAACGTTTGGGGCGTAGTTACTTATTCAATACATGCAGTAACATGAAAGCGATTGTAGATTGTAACAGTTTTTACTGCTCCT
This sequence comes from Sediminibacterium sp., assembly GCA_028687975.1. Classification (GTDB taxonomy): domain Bacteria; phylum Bacteroidota; class Bacteroidia; order Chitinophagales; family Chitinophagaceae; genus Sediminibacterium. The sequence goes on along the minus strand of JAQTZD010000044.1, from coordinate 18,785 downwards.
GTGAACAATTGTTTCTACCCAGGCTAGACAAGCTTCCGGTGGTTGTACTCAGCAACAACGATGGCTGCATCATATCCCGCAACGACGAAGCCAAAGCGCTGGGTGTGGAAATGGCAGGCCCCTATTTCAAGTCGAAACCATTGATCCTGAAACACGGTGTAACCACTTTTTCTTCGAATTACAATTTATACGGAGACCTGAGCTGGCGGGTGATGGAAACATTGCGCATGCAGCTTCCTTCCGGAGCGGTAGAAGTATACTCTGTGGATGAATGTTTTCTTGACCTGAGTCATATTCCCAATGAGGAGTTGGAATCCTTTTCCACCCACCTCAAAAACACGGTAGAACAATGGACTGGTATCAAAGTGTCCATTGGTGTGGCCCCTACCAAGGTATTGAGCAAAGTGGCTAACCGGCTGGCCAAAAAGCACAAAGCTGTTACCAACTGTGTACTGGTACTCAATACCAAAAAGAAAATTGAACAGGCCCTCCAAAAAACGGACGTAGAAGATATCTGGGGCGTAGGAAGGCAGTACAGCAACAAACTGCGATTGTACAATATCAATAATGCACTGGACCTGAGCAGGCAAAATCCGGAATGGGCACATCGGGTAATGGGAGGTGTTGTTGGTGTACGCCTGATCCGGGAGTTGAACGGAGAGGAAAGTATGGTGATGAATGAGGAGCGCCTAATCAAAAAAATAATTGCGACCACCCGCATGTTTGGTACCCCGGTAGGTACCCTTGCAGAAATCAGGGAAGCCATTGCCACCTATACCTCCAAGGCTGCAGAAAAGTTGAGACGGCAACACAGTGCTGCCGCCGCCATCAGTGTATTCGTAGTACCTAAGGAACCATCACAAACCGGAAGATTCCGGCACGGACCTTCTGTAAGTAGTTATGTACAACTTCCGCAGGCCAGTTCTTCTACCAACGAACTGATTAAACCGGCACTGGAAATGGCTGAACAAATTTTTGAACCGGGAACCTTGTATAAAAAAGCAGGAGTAATACTCAGCAATATTGTACCGGATACTTCCATCCAGGGCAACCTGTTTACCCCTCCCGAAGCAAATAAAATCAGAATGCTGATGAGCACCATCGACAATGTGAACTTTTCCATGCGCAACGATGTGGTAAAGTTTGCTGCATCGGGCACCAAATGCAACTGGAAAATGAGGCAGGAACTCCGGAGCCCGCGTTATACAACACGCTGGGAAGAAATCTGTATCGTTCACTAACCCTTACGACAAAGGAACAGGGAATTGAAGGAACAGTTCCTTCATCCCTTCCGCAACGGCCTTGGGCAAATTCTTTTCTGCATCTGGCATAACCCCATTCACGGTTCCCTCCCACAACAGGGTATTCTTTGCTGCATCTACCATATGCAGTGTAACGGCACCTTTGCGGAATCTGCCCACTTCTATCTCTTTCGATTGCCATTTATAATTTCGCTGACCCACATAGGTATAACGGCCATCGGTTTGCCAGTCGGTTGTTCTGGTCTGAATCTCTTCCTTTACCACCACTCCTATATTGATCAGCAGGTCGGGTTGGGCAGATGCCGTAAATCCACGCCGGGTCATTTCTGCTGTAATGGCGTCTTTCAGAAAACCCACCCTTTCTGCAAAGTGGATAGAAACGGTATCTCCCGAAGCCTGCAGCTCATAAAATCCAAATGTTTTGAATTGTTTAAAATCTGTGCCTGGTGCAGTTGTTACATTACTCACCTTAATGGAAGAGCAGGCCAACAGAAAAAATATTGCCGGAATAAAGAATAAACTGGTTTTCATATAAAGGCTTTAAGATCGTATCATGAAAATACAGAAATTAACTTACTCCTTCACCGCAACATTGATCACATATTTGGGAGGCGTACTCTTCTGCAACTGGTTGGTTTCTTTGGTATTGGATATCACCACCCTGGAAGCAGGAACCCCTTTTTGCAGCGTGAGGTAGTTCTTCACTGCCTCATTCCTGCGCAGCAGGAACGACTGTACTACAGGATCGAGCTTGTCCTTTCCGATCAGCTGCACACATTTTTCTTCGGTAGACTGAAGATTACCCGATGAACCCGTTCCAGCATTGATGTACTGTACAAACAGCGAGTCGTTGTTGCGCACACTGTCTATGCGATAGCGAAGATCCTTTCCGGATGCAGCTTCTCCAATACCCAGGTATTTTTTCTTGGCTTCATACACTGCCAGTACCTCTCTTTCATCCTGAAGATTGGTTACCTGAACCAGCTCCAGCAGGAGATCAGGCTTATCTGCAGCCACCCGGGCAAGCCGATCCAGTACGGTCTGCTGGTTAGCCTGAATATCGGTCTGGATATACTCAAACTGCATTTCCTTAAAGTCTTCTTCTTTACCGCCAAAAAGATTGGCCAGTAGCCTGAATGGTGCAGTAGCCGCTTTTACAATCAGGTTTTTCACCACCTGCCAAACCACTCTTCCCCAACGGAACTTAGGGTCATCCAAACTTCCTTTTACCGGAATGTCCAGGTGAATATTTCCTTTCACATCCTTCAGCAACGAAACAGCCAATGGCACAGGTAAATTCATGGCGGTGCTGTTCTTTATTTTCTTACCGGTTTTGATTTGTTTTACATCCAGCACATTTTTGCTATCCAGCTTTCCACCCATCACTGTAGTTCTGTTCACATAAGAAATGGTTCCCTGCAGAAAAGGAGTTGCCACATAATATTTGGAATACGGATTAAAGTCGGTAATCAGCAGATCTTTGACAGATGCATCAATATCGATGTCTTTGTAATGCCGCGGATCCACTTTGAGTGTGCCCTGCATTTTTCCTGATGTATTCAATCTTGCTTTTACAGCAAAAACCAGGAAGGGATTGTTGCTGTTGAGCCGGTCGCTGCTCATGTTCAGCGAGTCCAGCACATAGCGAAACTTGTCTCCATGCGTAAAGTCGGTGAAAATGCACTGACCTCCTGTAATCCTGAGACTGTTGATCTTATAATTATTGACATCATATTCGCGAACAATGTCTTGTATATACGAAGACATCATCAGGAAAACATTGGAATATACTTTGGAGGAAGTGTCTCCGGATACAGCCAGCGGAGTTGTCATGATACGCTCATAGTTGAACCCCTTATTGTACATGCTCACTCGTACAAAAGGACGACTGATACTGATCTCACTGAAATTGAACATGTTTTTGGCGGTATTCAGCGTATCAATTTTTACAGTTGCCGCTTCAATAGCCGTCAACAACTCATTGGTGTTGTCTACCAGTGCAAACCTGCCTGCACTGATTTCTCCGGATGCTGCAATGGCCGTGGGCTGATTCAGATTTCCCTTCAGGCGGATCGCTCCTCCAACCCACCCGTCCAGTGAATTAATTTTCAGGTAATCTTTCAGATAAGGGTACAGAAAACGGATATTCACCTGGTCCGCTGTTGTTGTTAAGGCATAATCATAGGTGTTTCCATTCAGTAAAAGATTGGCCCTTCCGCTTCCACCCGAACCGATCACAAAGGAGGCTTGCGCACGATAAAGCGGATCATTCCAGGCCAACTGTGGCACCCGGATATCAACCTGCTTTAATTCGATCCTGGTCAGTGGTTTGGTATTGGTATACAGCATTCTTGCCTGTTCAATATGAATATCCCTTACCCAATACTTTACAGGGGCAGCAGCGGTATCCTTCTTTTTGTCCGCATCGTTGTATACATATTTGTTCAGCAGGTCATCGTAATTGAACCGGTTCCCCCGCTGAATGACCTGAATATACGGCCGGCTGATGCGCAGAGAACTGATATCGTATTGGGCAGCCCATAGTTTATATACGGCCAGGTTCAGTTCCAGTTCATCACATGCAAAAAAATCAGATTTTGAACCAGCTTCTTTGATTTTCAGTCCGTTAGCCTTTAGCTTTCCGTTGAATATATTGATGGAAAGGCGCTCCAGGGTGATTTTACGGCCAGTGTATTCCTCACTGTGCTTTTCAATAAGATACCTGGTGATGGGAGAGATAAACAGCACCGTCAATACCAGTAATAACATAAAAACACCTGTAACAAACAAGAAAACCCTCAGTCCTTTTTTCATAATTGCACTCTTTCTGACCGCTGCAAAATTACAAAAACGGACAGGGAAATCCCGGAGAGATCGATAAACGGGGCTTTCTCAAAAAATAACCCGCAAAATTCTTGGGTAATCGTAATTTCGCGCAATTCCTGAAGAAAATGAACCCAACACTCAACTCCAACGAATCAATCCCCTCCAAAAAGAAGAAAATTATTGTTTTAGGCAGTGGCCCGAACAGAATTGGTCAGGGTATTGAGTTCGATTATTGCTGCGTTCACGGCTTGCTGGCCATTAAAGAATGCGGTTTTGAAGCCATCATGGTGAATTGTAACCCCGAAACCGTTTCCACAGATTTTGACATAGCCGATAAATTGTATTTCGAGCCGGTTTTCTGGGAGCACTTGTGGGAAATCATTGAACTGGAACAGCCGGATGGCGTAATTGTGCAGTTGGGCGGCCAAACAGCGCTGAAACTGGCCAAACGTTTACACGAGAAGGGAGTTAAACTAATGGGTACCAGTTTCGAAAACATGGATATAGCTGAAGACCGCGGTCGTTTCAGTGATCTGTTGAAAGAACTCCATATTCCTTACCCGGAATACGGAACTGCCTACAACGCAGAAGAAGCCATTGAAGTAGCCAACAGAGTAGGCTATCCGGTATTGGTAAGACCAAGCTATGTAATTGGCGGACAGCGGATGCGCATAGTCATCAACGATGAAGATGTGGAAAAAGCGGTCATCAGCCTCCTGAAACATATTCCCGGAAATAAAATTCTGATTGACCATTTCCTCGACAGATGTCAGGAAGCCGAGGTAGACGCTATTTTCGACGGAGAACAATTCCATATTATGGGTGTAATGGAACATATTGAACCTGCAGGTATTCACAGCGGAGACAGTAATGCCGTATTGCCTGCGTTCAACCTGAGCCCCCTGGTAGTGGAAACCATGGAATATTATTCTGAGAAAATTGCCCGGGCACTGAATATCCGTGGATTAATCAATATCCAGTTTGCCATCAAGAACGATAAAGTATTTGTGATCGAAGCCAACCCGCGCGCTTCCAGAACTACTCCGTTCATCGCCAAAGCTTACCAGATTCCTTACCTGAATATTGCCACCAAAGTAATGCTGGGAGAAGCCAAACTCTCCGGGTTTACAATGGAGAAGAAAATGGATGGATACGCCATCAAAGAACCGGTGTTCAGTTTCGAAAAATTCCCCGGCGTGAACAAGGAACTCGGACCAGAAATGAAGAGTACCGGAGAAGCCATCCGCTTCATTAAGGATTTAAGAGATCCTTATTTCCGCACACTCTATAAAGAGCGTAGCATGAACCTGAGTAAATAGCGTAGAAATACCTTTTTTAGCACCTTTTTTAACGGCCGCAACTTTTGTTGCGGCTGTTTTATTTAGGTTGGTGCATGCAAAAAAATTTCAGACCGGTTCCCTGGTATCATTTCCCTTTTGTGCGTGGTACCCTGGCCCTCATCACAGGTATAACAACAGGAAAATATTGCAGTGTTCCTGAATTCCTGCTGATCGTTATCCTCATCAGTTCAGCCCTGGTGTTCATTGGCTTCCATCTTCTGCCGCTTCGATTACGGTTTCGGATGCAATGGGCTGCGGGAGCCACGCTTCAGCTGCTATTCTGTTGCTTCGGTTATCGGTTGATGCAACAGCATACCCAAAAAGCGGTGGATATGCCTGCGGTACCCATTCCGGTGGTTGTGATGGAGCCATCCTCCAAGGCAGGCAAAACAATTAAAACAACAGGAGTAACCCCCTGGGGCAGGATATTGCTCTATTTTAACGGAGGCCAAACAGACAGCATCATACAAGCAGGAACGGAATTATTGCTTTTTAAGCAACCTTCATTGATTACTGCAACCGGAAATCCTGGCGGTTTTAACTTCAAAGCATTTGCAGCAGCACAGCAAATACACCACCAGGTTTTTCTAAACCCTGGCGAATTCCGGATCACCGGCAAAAGATCTTCCGGAAAAATGGCAGCATGGATGGCGATGCTGAGAGAAAAAATATTGCATGCCCTCAACAGGTACATCCCGGGCAACAAAGAAGCTGCTGTAGCAGAAGCGCTTTTAATCGGATACCGTAAAAACCTCGATAAGGAACTGCTGCAGGCATACAGTAACACAGGCGTGGTGCATATCATCGCTATCAGTGGCATGCACCTGGGAATGATCTACGGCCTGCTGCTGCTTTTGCTGAAGCCATTGCAGGCAAATGGAATCAGGTGGCTGAAACCATTGATCGTACTGCTGATCATCTGGGCCTTCAGTTTGCTTACCGGAGCTTCCGCGTCGATCGTAAGAGCTGCCATCATGTTCAGCTTTGTAATTGCCGGAACGGCACTGAACCGGTCAGGTTCGTTGTTGAACAGCCTGGCAGCAGCGGCATGTTGCATGCTCTGCTGCAATCCGCAGTTATTATGGGATATCGGATTCCAGCTTTCCTATGCTGCTGTTTTAGGCATCCATTTTTTTGCACAACCCCTCACCCGATTACTGTATACACCCAACCGGTTCCTGCTGCAATGTGGCAAAATGGTTGCAATTACCCTGGCAGCGCAAGTTTTGACCCTTCCACTCCTGCTGTATTATTTTCACCAGTTTCCTTATTTGTTTCTGCTGACCAATTTTATTGCGATCCCCTTATCCGGTATCATTCTTTATTGCGAAATATTGTTATTGGTCATCAGCCCTTTTTCAGCAATGGCAACATACATTGGTCAAGGCGCCGGTTTTTTATTAAAGCTGATGAACCAGGTGATCAGCAATGCAGCAATGATTCCCTTTGGCGTAAGCGATCAGATCCAAATCAACCTGGTGCAGGTGGCGCTGCTGTATTTGCTGATTGCACTGCTGGCCTCCTGGTTAATGTTGAAAAAATCCCGGTTAATGCTGGCAGCAGCCGCCTCCCTGATGGTCTTTTCGGGGATAGATGCTTATGAAAAAATCCTTTCGGGGCAACAACAAAAACTCATTGTTTACAGCATACCCAAAACGACCGCCATCGATATCCTGGAAGGAAACCGGTATCGCTACCTGGGCAGCCTGGTAGTAGGCCAGAACCCGGCGCAGGCCCGGAATTACCTGACCCCAACCAGGACCTTGTATCGCGCCACTGCTGCCAGTATACACACCAACACCATCATTCGTGCCCCTTTTCTATTCAGCAACAACAAAACCATTCTGATTGTACGGCCGGGACTGCCCTTTCCCACTCGTCCGCTTCCGAAAAAAATGGATCTTGTAATCATATGCGGCAATCCCAACATACAATTAGATGAAATTCACCGGTACACAAATAGCAAATATTATGTATTTGATTGCAGTAATGATTTGTGGAAAATAGAAAAATGGAAAAAAGAAGCAGAGAACTTACATTTGCGCCGTCATTCAGTACCCGATTCGGGTGCGTTTGAGTTCAACCTCTAAGCGACTACTTCCATTTAAACCGGCTACCGCCGCAAGTAACCACACATGCAAAAGAAAATTCAATCTGCACTGATTTCCGTTTTTTACAAAGATGGCCTGGAACCCATTGCCCGCCAGTTACAGCAACTGGGAATCACCATTTACTCCACAGGAGGAACCCAAAAATTTCTGGAAGACCTGGGCATTACCTGTGTACCGGTGGAAAGTTTAACAACCTATCCCTCCATTTTGGGTGGAAGAGTGAAAACACTGCACCCGGCCGTATTTGGTGGTATCCTTGGCAGGAGGTATGAGCCACAGGATCTGGCAGAGATGAAACAATACCAGATTCCGGAAATTGACCTCGTGATCGTGGATCTTTATCCTTTTGAAGAAACACTGAAAAATACCAGCGAAGAAAAAGCCATCATCGAAAAAATTGATATCGGCGGACCTTCCATGATTCGTGCTGCGGCAAAAAATTTCAGAGACATTGCGGTGATAGCGGCAAAAGAAGATTACACTACCCTGGAACAATTGCTGGTTGCTCAGAAAGGTGAACTTTCGCTGGAACAACGCAGGGCATTTGCCGCTAAAGCATTTGAAGTAGTGATGTATTATGATATTGCCATCAGCAATTACTTTAATCCTGCACAGGAGCAAGTATTGCGCTATGGCGAAAACCCGCACCAGAAAGCGGTATTCAGTGGAGATCTTTCCGAAATTTTTACACAGCTCAACGGAAAAGAGCTGTCTTATAACAATTTGGTAGACGTGGATGCGGCCATTCAGCTGATCGGCGACTTCAGTGATGTGAAAGATGCCGTGTTTGGCATCATTAAGCACACCAATGTATGTGGTGTTGCTGCAAGAGCAACTGTAAAGGCAAGCTGGGATGCGGCACTTGCCGGTGATCCGGAAAGTGCTTTCGGAGGCGTGCTGGTTTGCAATAAAACCATCGATGCCACTACCGCCCAGGCCATCAACGAAATATTTTTTGAAGTACTGGTTGCCCCATCCTTTGATGAAGATGCACTGGCAATTTTGAAAAGCAAGAAAAACAGGATCCTGTTGCAATTAAAAGGCAATGGCTTCAAAGCTGTACGGATGGCTAAATCGATCCTCAATGGATCACTGGAGCAGGACAGCGATACAGGCAATTACGAAAAATGGAATGAAGTAGGCGGAAGACCAACCACCGAATCGGAGAAAGCCAACCTGATTTTTGCCAATATTGTTTGCAAGCATTTAAAAAGCAATGCCATTGCTCTGGTGAAAGACATGCAACTGGTAGGAAAGGGTTGCGGCCAAACCAGCCGGGTAGATGCATTGCGACACGCAATTGAAAAAGCGCATCAATTCAAATTTGATCTGGATGGTGCAGTACTGGCTTCCGATGCATTTTTCCCCTTCAACGACTGTGTTCAGATTGCACATACTGCAGGAATCCAAGCCTTTATTCAACCAGGAGGATCTGTAAGAGACAAGGACAGTGTTGATTATACAGTTGAAAAAGGGCTGGCCATGGTCATGACAGGAACAAGACATTTCAGACACTAATCAACCAACCGGCACATTGAGCAACAGAAAGAAAGCATATGCAGCATTAAGTATCACCAGCATTGTTTGGGGTACTTCCTGGATCAGCAGCAGAATTGCCGTTCAGCATACACCGGCATTTGAGGTGGCCGCTATACGGCAGGGGCTGGCTGGTCTGCTTTTTGTTGTTTTTTTTCTGATCAAAGGAGAAAAGCTACCTACCTGGCACCAGCTCAAATGGATGATACTCATGTCTATCCTGTTGTTTGTTTCTGCAAACGGACTGGCCACCATTGGTCTTAAATATATTTCAGGAGGATTGGGCGCACTGATTGCTGCGCTCTATCCCCTGAGTGTGGTAATCATTGAACGCATTTTCTTTAAGAATACCCGAATTACCCTTTTTACCTTCCTGGGAATTTTTCTTGGCATCAGTGGAATTGCATTGGTCTTTTACGAAAATGCTTTCCACCAGCAGGGTCCCGGTTATATTTTAGGAATCATCGTATCTCTGATTGCCATGCTCAGCTGGAGTATCGGCACCATCCTGATCACCAGAAAAAAACTGAACATCAACCCATACTATGCAACCGGCCTGCAAATGTTCTTCGCCTCATTTTTTCTGGCCATCATGGCCGCAGTTTCCGGAGACGTGGTTCCCATCAGCTATATCCCCCTTCGAACATGGCTTGCCATCGGATACCTGGTTATCATGGGATCAGTAGTTGCCTATGCTGCCTTTATTTACACCATGAAATATCTGGAGCCATCTGTTGCGGCGCTCTACGCCTACATCAACCCGATTGTGGCTACCATTATTGGTTCCCTGCTGATCAATGAGGCGCTCACTGCCAATATCATGATCGGCTCTGTGATTACCCTTGCCGGTGTATACATCGTTAACCAAAGCCTCAAAAAAGAAAAGAAGGCATTGGTAGAACCGATTGACTAAAATCAGCGGGTAAGATTCCGCAGTAAAAAATCTGCGTACATATTTCTCCAGCTTTCAAATTCGGGTTGCTTTGTCAGAAAATTATTGTGAAAAACAGTGATGCATTCTCCACCTGTGGCTTTGACTGTATCAAAATAGTACTGGAGATCTTGCGCGGCCTCCATCACATCGGTACGCTGATTAAAAATGGCCGTAGCATCCATGAAACAAAAAGGATGCACCCTGAGTGCTGTTATTGCATTGGCAGACAGATCGAACCAGAAAAAAGGAGCAGCGTAGGATGCCCTGAAACCATTGGTACCCGGGTATCCCATGGAATAATCCTCCTGAATACCCGCTTCCAGCAATTGTTGATATGTTTCTGGAAATATTAATTGAATATAGTGCTGTCTGGAAACAGTAATTGTATTTCCGGTGATGAAACGCAGTGTATCTGTTTCCTGCTTTAACAGCTGCTCATCCGCATTGGATTGTATGGAAGGATGTATACCGGTTGTATAGCGTGCTGCATGATGCCGGATCAGGCTTTTCATCGCATCCAGATGCGGAGGCAGGTTCTTGTCGCGCCCCTTTCTGTGTTTGGCCAGCAGAAAAAAATACAAGGGCTTTAATTGCAAACTACTGTGCAACAGGTCCAGCCATTCATATACATCATAAGGATCCTTTTGTACACCGCTGAGCACCTGCAACCGTTCAGTGGTCAGCTGCATTTTCCCCTGTATCAGATCCCGGAAATACCCCATGCTGTTTCTGTACAGAGAATGATGCAGATAACTGTATGCGATATCGATATCATAGGTGGGAATAAAATGGAAAGACAGTCTGAACGCCGGCAGCTGCTTATTGAAGTCTTTATCGGAACAGTGTTCCGTGATTTTTTTCACCCACAATTGTATCAAAGGCAGGTGGAGGAAACCCTCCCTGTATGCCAGACTATTTTCATGCATGTATCTGCCGTATTGGTCCTGCCGATGAGGGAGGTATTCTTCGTAACGGCTGATCAGGTAAAAAGAAGCGGCAAAAAAATCAAAAGGAATGGTTCCTGCAGTAGGGAAAAATGCTTTCAACCCCTCCCATTCAAAACTGTCGATCTGCTGCACACGAATATCGTCTTCTGCCAGCAACCCATGAGGCACAACTTGCGGAATCAATTCACTGCAGGGTTTTTCAGCATAATTTATTCGGGGACCGTTATGTGCCAGGAATGCTTCCCATGAATCCGTTACCGCTGCAGGAAAAGGGAAAATGGTGTCTGTAATGTAGACTAACCGGGGATAAAGTTCCTCGGCGTAAATCAGCAAAGTAGTATCAGGATAGGTTTTCAATTCAACAAGGGATATAAACAACCTGTGAAAGCTTAAGCTTTCCGCTCTTCTTTCCAGCGTTCATTGAAGGTTTTTTTGCTGAAGTCCAGCTCACTCCGGTGTGTGGTCCATCCCTTGAACACTTTGTTCACTATCCAGTTCTTCATCCTTGCATTTCCGCTGTTCATCAGCAACCTGCTGAGGCTGGCGGTCTTCCAAGCTTGCCAGGCAAGTCTTTCGGCCAGGCTACTGTTCCCCTGTTTCACTGCCTCATGCCGATTGTGGAGCAATAACTCGTGCAGGTTAATTTTTACAGGACAAACTTCTGTGCAGTTGCCACAAAGTGAGGAGGCATAACTCAGGTGCTTGTATTCCTCCATTCCACGGAGATAGGGCGTAATGACTTTACCAATCGGTCCGCTGTAAGTGGTTTCATAAGCATGACCACCAATATTCTTGTATACAGGACAGGCATTCAGACAGGCGCCGCAACGAATGCAATAGAGCGCTTCTCTGGCCACCGGATCTTTCAGCAAATTGGTCCTGCCGTTATCCAGTAAGATCACAATCATTTCTTCCGGACCATCCGATTCATCCTTCAAACGGGGACCAGCCAGAATGGTGTTGTACACAGTTACTTTCTGTCCGGTTCCGAATGTGGAAAGCAGGGGCCAGAACAAATGCAGGTCGTGTACAGAAGGAATTACTTTTTCTATCCCAACCACTACAATATGTGTTTTAGGCCAGGCAGCAGTTAATCTTGCATTGCCTTCATTCTCTGTTAACGCAATTGCTCCGATATCGGGCAATATAAAATTGGCACCGGTTACCCCTACTTCTGCCTGCACGTATTTTTCGCGGAGCTTTTGCCTCGCTACGAGGGTGAGTTCTTCCGGAGATAGTCCGCCGGGTGTACCTAGTTTATGTGCAAATAATTTGGCTACATCCTCCTTGCTTTTGTGCATGGCCGGTGTAACAATATGGTAGGGAGGCTCTCCATCCAGCTGTTGAATATATTCTCCCAAATCTGTTTCCACACTCTCAATTCCTGCTTCTTCGAGGTAACTGTTCAGATGGATTTCTTCCGTTACCATGCTCTTGCTCTTCACCAGCGTTTTACAGTTCTTCTCGCGGCAAATCGCACCAATGCATTTCTGTGCTTCTTTGGTATCTGCAGCCCAGTATACCTTTGCACCCCTGGCTGTAATTTTTTTCTCAAATTCCTCCAGGTATTTATCGAGGTGTTCAATAGCTTCCCATTTCTTTTGCTTCGCAGCTTCGCGGGTCTTGTTTACATCTGCAAACTGTTGCTTCCCAAGGGGAACCACCGAATTGTATTTACCAATATTGAAATTGATCTTTCTGCGATGATCCAGATCAGCAGCCTTAATGGTACTCTTGGCGATGAATGAAGCAGCAGTATTAGTCATTGCTTTGATTTTTTTTCATCTGCTCTGCCGTTGCAGACAAAGCGTTGTAAAATTCTTCTCCGTACTTTCTGATCAGGGCTTCTTTCAGAAACTCATACACCGGCACTTTCAGTTTTTTACCCAGGTTGCAGCCACATTTGCACAAATCTTCCCTTGGCTGGTAATTTACGTATTCCACATCCGGATCCCTTTTACTCTTTCTAACGAGGATTGGGAATAAATGACAGCTCACTGGTTTTTTCCAGTCCAGTTTTCCGTCGTTATAGGCCTGTTCAATTCCGCATTTAATAATGCCCATGTCGTCTTTATATCCATAGGCACAAATGGCCCCGTTAATGGTTGGTGTAACCCATCCAAATTCCTGGTCGTATACATATTTACCTCCCCGTTTCACTTCTGCAATCCCTTCCTTAGTCATATAAGGTTCAATCACATCGTAAAATTCATCCAGCTTTTTCAGCTCCCACATTTCCATTGGCGCTCCGGCATCTCCATCCTCGCAGCATCCGCCCTTGCACTTGTTGAGGTCGCACACAAATTGTTCTTCCACTACTTCATCGCTTACGAGTATATGATCAATTGCAATCATGCTAAAATATTTTTAAGTAAAGATAGGTCTTTCATAAGCAGGGGTTATTGATCCCTCCATTTAAAACTGTTAATCAGGTGCTTCACATCTTCTATCAGAAACCGGTTCACAATACCCAATGAATCCGCATTTGGTGCTGCATCAAAGTACAGGGCTCCCCGCAAAAAATGACGGGAAGAATCTGTCAGAAAAAACTGGTTGGCCGTTGCCACATCACCTCCAACAGTAAAGAAAACACCATGCACATTGTTGGGTGTGCGAATCAGAGAATCATCTATAGAATAGGCCCTGGCGCTGTGCTTTCCCGTGAGGCTAAAAGCATGCTTCACAAGTGTATCAAATTTATTGGGACCAATATTTTTGTAACTCACATAAATCCTGCCATTGAACTCCGGAAAATTCACATTAATCCACCAGGGATTTTCTGCAGATTCATCAAAGAACATCGTGTCTTTCGTAACAGTGGCATAAACCGGATATTCAAACGTATAAGGATAGCCTGTCTGCTCGAACAACTGATATTTTTTCTCCGGAAACGGGATCCGAAAATACCCGGTGGGTTTAGGGGTAAAAGGACTGTTGCAGGCGATCAGCAAGAGCCCGGATACGATAAGGGCAAAGGATAAATAATGCAGTTTTTCAATTCCGGTTTTCATGCGCTACACTCCTCTTTCCTTAATGGTCACCTTAATATGATTGATTCTGTTTTTGGCTACTTCCAGTACAGTGAAATCAAAATCCCCGGCATTCACAACAGCGGAAGCTGCCGGAATCTCTCTTGCTATTTCCAGTACAAGACCTGCGAGTGAATCGCTTTCCCCCTTTACTGAATCGAAAGTATCTGCATCAAGTCCCATTATTTTGCAAACATCATTGATCATGGTTTTACCTTCAAAAACATAGTTGAGTTCATCCAGTTTTTTATATCCCACTTCTTCTTCATCAAACTCGTCTTTGATTTCTCCTATGATCTCTTCCAGTATATCTTCCAGTGTTACGATACCACTGGTTCCTCCAAATTCGTCTACCACTACCGCAAAATGTATTCGCTTTGCCTGAAATTCACTCAACAGATCGTCTATTAACTTCTGCTCGTGTACAAAATAAGGCGGACGCAACAGGCTTTTCCAGTTAAAATCCTCCGGCTCATCGAGGTGCGGCAGCAAATCCTTTGTATGGATCATGCCCACTACATTATCGAGTCCTTCCCTGTAAACAGGCAGCCGGCTGTAATGAAGCTCCCGAACAATGCTCAGTAATTCCGAAAAGCCCGTGTCTTCATCAATCCCGTGCACATCCACCCGGGTTTTCATGATTTGCTTTACCGTAATATTGCCAAACTTTACAATGCCCTTCAGGATATTTTTTTCATTCTCCGATGCTGTGTTTTCTGTGGTGATATCGATGGCATGGTCCAGCTCCTGCAAACTATATGCACCGTTAGACCTGCTGGTTAGCTTTCGCTCTATAACATCGGAATATTTAACCAGCTTTCTGCTCAGTCCGGATGTGAGGTAGGTAAGTATTTGAATGATCCCTCCAAAATCTTTCGCAAAGCGAACATTATTCTGCGTTGCAAGTACTTTGGGCATTACTTCGCCAAACAGGACCAGCACAAACGATACCACAAGTACTTTAATCAGGAACTCTACCCAAACGGCATTGAATTGTTCAAAATTGAACAGGTCATCAATCAGCAGATTGGAAATAATAATAATGGATATATTAATGAAGCTGTTGGCAATTAATAAAGAGCCCAACAACGTCTTGGGATCTTCCAGCAGTTCAACAATCCGCTGATAAGGCGGTTGCTGTTTGGAACGCATCAGGTTGATGTCTTTGTGGGTCAGCGAAAAAAAAGCCACTTCCGCACCGGATAATACAAAAGAAAGGAACAGCAAAAAAAACAATACCATGATCAGTGCGGTTGTTCCCTGTGCCTGTATGGCGGATA
This sequence comes from Sediminibacterium sp., assembly GCA_028687975.1. GTDB lineage: Bacteria > Bacteroidota > Bacteroidia > Chitinophagales > Chitinophagaceae > Sediminibacterium. The sequence continues at coordinate 3,520 of JAQTZD010000044.1, read as the reverse complement.
ATAAATGAACTGAAGAAAGAAATCCAATAACCGGGTGATAATCCAAAGCTGGTTGTTTTAATTAAATAATGGGCATTGCAAAAAAGAGCAATATCCTGTAAACATCACAAAAATATTGTTTCTCTCACAATTAAAAGGGAAGTGATTCCCCCGGGTCGGATAAATTGGGGGCATCATCGCCAAATCCTTCCATCCCTTCTCCAAAACCATGGAGGCCTGCACCATCTGCCCGTTTGTCGAGCATAATCAGGTTATCTCCCACCACTTCTGTTGCAAATTTTTTGTGACCGTCCTTATCTTCCCAGCTTCGGGTCCTCAATCTACCTTCCACATAAATCAAGCTGCCTTTGTGCAGGTATTTCTGAGCCAGTTCGGCCAGTCCTCTCCACAACACAACAGTGTGCCACTCCGTTTGTGAAACCAGCTTACCCGTTCTGTCTTTATAGGTTTCGGTGGTAGCCAGCGGGAACTTGGCTACTGCTATATTACCTTCCAGATGTTGCACATCGGGATCTTTACCCAGATTTCCGATCAACATTACCTTGTTTACGCCTCTCATAGAAGTACATTTTAGGTAGTTACGGCAAGTATCAGTTTAAAAATACCTTTTTTTTATAACATAATCAGGGTTCGGAGAAAATTGCACTAGGATACCCCCTGCTCCAGATAGGCCGTGATAAAGCGGGGAAAGGCCAGTTTTCGCATTTGAGCAGGGCGAACCCAATCCAATCCTTTCAGGGATTCCGGTATGGTTTTAAGCCCCACCCGTATAAACTGCCCGCTGATTTGCCGGTGTGTTAACTGCTGTTGCTGCCGGGCAGAAATGGATTGAATGACAGCTTCTTCAACCCCCAATTGGGTATGCAGCCAGCTTAAAACGGAGGATGGATCCCAATGGATCGCTTTATCGGATTCCACCAGGTAAAACTCGTGAAGTCCCTGCCAGATATCTTTTTCAGTTCGCTGCCGGATACCAGTGGCATTGCCGTGCTGAAAAATAAAATAATAGAGCCACCTTTTTTTGCGGAGAGTGGATTTTGATTTCAGGGGGAGCATATTGACCCTTCCGGTATGCAATGCATTACAGTTTTTCTGAAGCGGACAAGTGGCACAGGTGGGCAATGCAGGTTTGCAGATGGTTGCCCCAAAATCCATAATGGCCTGATTATAAACACCCGGAGCGTTTGTATCCAGCAAATCCTTTGCCAGCGAGGCAAACAACTCCTTACCCACAGTTGTATCGGTAGGCTGATCTATGCCAAAATAACGAGCAATCACCCGGAATACATTGCCATCCAGAACCGCATGAGGAAGCTGAAAAGCAAAGGATGCTATGGCAGCGGCAGTATAAGGGCCCACACCCTTCAATTTCAAAAGCGCCTCATATGTAGACGGGAATTTTCCACCCAATTCAAATGCAATATACCGGGCCGTTGCAAGCAGATTCCGGCAACGGCTGTAGTAGCCCAGTCCCTCCCACAATTTAAATACAGCTTCTTCTTTTGCACTGGCCAGATCGGTAATGGCAGGATAAGTTTGTATGAAGCGGTTGTAATACTGCAACCCCTGCTCAACCCTGGTTTGCTGCAATATCACTTCACTGAGCCAGATTTTATAGGGATCTTTTTCTCCCTTCCAGGGCATTTTTCGGGTATTCAACTGTCCATTCCAGCGCATTAAACCCACTGAAAAGGCCTGAATCTGCCTTTTTTGTAGTGTTTTGCTGGTATTTTTTGTAAAGTTGGTCAATTTTAAGAAGAAATTATCAAATATATAATCAAATTTACAATCGTAACTGATTGAATGATTTGAAAAAGTATGCACAAATTGACGAAATTAGTCATACATTTCTTGCATAATTCAATCTTTTTAATTTACTTTAATCAGTATTAATCGATACAAAATCAATTACAAATGAGAAAATCTGATCTCATCAACAACATTTCCGAGAAAACCGGCATCCCGAAAGTAGATGTTTTGGTGACACTGGAAACCATGTTCAAGGAGGTGAAGGAAAGCCTTTCGCAGGGCCAGAATATATACATACGTGGCTTTGGCAGCTTCATCACCAAAAAAAGAGCAGCTAAGATTGGCAGAAATATCAAGAAGAATGTTGCCGTAGAAATTCCCGAGCATTATATCCCGGCATTTAAACCTGCCAAAGAATTCGTTGGTGAAGTAAAAAGCAGACGTAAGTAAGCTACCTTTGCCAAAAGAGAATCGCTAAGTGAAAAAACAACAACTTCTTCTGGCAGCCATTGCTGCAATTGTATGTGCAGGACTTTACTTTGGTGGCAGAACCGTTCCTGTTAAGAGCAAAGAAGCCCATTCGGCCGACGATGGCCACGGACACGCTCCCGAAAAAATTGATTTCAGAAAACATATCCTGGCCGAAGCCCTTGGAAAAATTACCCCTGAACAGGCGCAAAGGGTAAATGCATTAGAAAATTCAGTTATACGAGGAGATGTAAAGGACCAGCAAATTCATGTGTACCATCAACTGGCCAGGTTCTGGAAAGACTCTGCCGGAGTGTTCGAGCCTTATGCATATTATACTTCCGAAGCTGCGAAGTTGGAAAATTCTGAAAAAAGCCTCACCTTTGCCGCCCGCTTGTTTTTAGACAGACTGATGGTGAGCGGGGAGCCTGCCATGCAAAACTGGCTGGCTAGCAATGCAAAAGTTCTTTTAGAAAATGCACTGAAAATCAATCCTGCTAATGATTCAAGCAAGGTCGGACTAGGTGCCTGTTTTATTTTTGGTAACCTTAGTACCAATCCCATGGAGGGTATTTTACCGGTCCGCGAAGTTGTTCAGCGTGATCCCGGCAATGTATACGGACAGATGGTTTTGGGTCTGGGGGGCAAGAAAAGTGGTCAATTCGACAAAGCAATTGAACGTTTTCAAGCTGTATTAAAAGTAGATCCGAAAAATGTGGAAGCCGTATTTCATATAGCTGAATCATACGACATGAAGGGAGACAAAGCCAATGCAATCGCTTATTATGAAAAAGCAAAGCAAATGGTGAATATTCCGGAGGCGATAGAAGAACTGAACAAACGAATCACTGAGTTGAGAAAATAAATTATTGTTTAACTATTTAAAATGTCCTGGTATGCCTTGTGGTAAGAAGAGAAAACGTCATAAAATTGCGACGCACAAAAGAAAAAAACGTTTAAGAAAGAATCGTCATAAGAAGAAGAATAAATAATTCTTTTTTCTATTGAACATATGTAAATGGACTGTATCTTCTGATGCAGTCCATTTAATACTTATCTACATACTGTCGCTGGGTCCTTCCCTTCTGCAACTTTACTTCCTTTCCTTCCTTATTAGCAGCGACGTTTTATAGTTTAAGTAGATAATCACTGTCTGCAATTGGACGGTGAATTTGTATTTTAAAGTTGCCAAAGTGAACAAAGAATTGATCATAAACGCAGCTCCAACCGGCGTGGAAATAGCTTTACTGGAAGACAAAAAGCTGGTTGAACTGCACAACGAAAGCTCCGACATGAATTTTGC
>JAQTZD010000128.1 GCA_028687975.1 Sediminibacterium sp. | reverse complement strand
GGTTCCTTCCGGAAGCGCCTGATCACCCGACTGTATATCTGCGCCCGGCATCCGGATATGGGCGCCCACAATCACGCGTTCCGGTTCTTGTATCCGGATACCTCCATCGGTTGTAGTCACCCATTCTTTCTGTACGATTGTATCCGCGCCCTCCGGAACCGGTCCGCCGGTAAACACGCGAATGGCTTGTTCCGCTTTCAGTTGTACCTGCCGGTTGGTTCCTGCTGGCAATTCGTCCTGAACAGGCAATACCAACCCACGGTCCTGCGCACGTATTGCATATCCATCCATGGAGGATTGGGTAAATCCCGGTACTGAAACAGGGCTGTAAACAGAAGCAGACAATACATATCCGGCGGCTGTTGCAACCGGCTGCAGGATGCTTCCCAATGGCAAAGCATTTTCCCCAACAATTTGTCTGGCTTCTTGTACGGTTTTCATTTTCCTGGTTAACCACCAATGGCAATCATGCTGCGATTGTGCAGATCATTGGCATTGATCAGTTCAAAATTTTTAGAGAACTGGCCTCCCAGTTCTTTGTGTTTTGCATAAATGGATTGCTCAATCAGCTCCTGCACATTTTGTCCGCTGCGCAATGCCTGCAACAAATCCGTTTCCTCCTGAGAGAACAAACAGTTCTTGATTTTTCCATCTGCCGTTAAGCGAATCCGGTTACAGCTGCTGCAAAAAGGTGCACTCATGGTACTGATCACTGCAAAACTTCCGGCATGTCCTTTAACATGGAAATGCTTGCTGGTATCGTGCGGATCATTTTCTGCAGCAGTAATATCGTAGTTCAGTGCAATCCGGTCGATCATCTCCTGAAGCGTAACCAGCTTATCGCTTTTCCATCGATTGCCATCGAATGGCATGAACTCTATAAAACGAACATGAATGGGTAAATGCCTGGTCCATTCTATGAAATCCAATATTTCTCCGTCGTTCAGGCCCTTCACCACCACTACATTCACTTTCACTTTGAACCCCCTGCTCAGCAACAGATGAATATTGTCCATGACCACAGCAAACTGGTTGCGACGGGTAATCAGCTGAAACTTCTCCGGCTGCAATGTGTCGAGGCTGATGTTCACGGAACGGATGCCGGCAGCAGTAAAGTCTTCTATAAAATGATGCACCCTGGTTGCATTGGTGGTAATGGTCAGCGTTACGCCCAATTCGCCCAATGAACGGATGATGGCTGCTGCATCCTTGCGCACCAGTGGTTCACCTCCGGTAAGGCGGATTTTATTTACCCCATTGGCCACAAAGATTTTTGCCAGCGCCAGGATCTCCCCCTGCTGCATCAATTGCTGCGCAGGCATGAAGGCATAATCCTCTTCGGGCATGCAATAAAAGCAACGAAGGTTGCAGTTATCGGTCAGCGATATCCGGAGATAATTATGAACCCGGTTGTATTGGTCTGTCAGCATCTTGTTGGTTTAGTTGTTGCAGGAAGCGTTCATAATCTTCCGGCGTATCAATATCCAGTTCACCCTGCGGAAACGCCACGGTGGCCATATCCTCCGGATGTTCCTGCAATATAACCCGTGCACCCTTATCGCCCGTTAATTTCTGCAGGGCTTCAAAATAAACAGCACTGAAGAGTACCGGTGTTCCGGCAACCCCCTTGTATTGCGCTGCTATAATTCCTTTCTGTGTTTCCTGTTGCAACCGCAGCATTTCCTGTAATACGCTTTGGGAAAGAAAAGGTTGATCCCCCACTACAATCCATACCAGGTCCAGATCGGGTATCTGCTGTAACAGGGCTTGCATACCTGCCTGTATGGAACCGGCCATTCCTTTACTCCATGCTTCATTGTACACCAGGCTGATCGTGGGATCGCTGATGGTTTGAGATATGGTTTCGTGGTATTTTCCGGTTACGAGGCAGATGGATTGCGGCGCTACGGCTTTCAGTTCAATGATCAGTTGCTCCAGTATGGTTTTTCCCTGATAGGGCAACAACATTTTTGCCTTTCCCATACGGTAAGCAGCGCCTGCAGCCAATATGATTGCAGCGGTTTTCATGCCTGGCTGTGAATCGGTTCGGATTTTTGTTTCAGGTGCATCGGATTGCGCTGCTGCAATACTGTCATAATTTCTGAACAAACAGACAAGGCTATTTCCGCAGCCGTTTCTGCACCCAGGTCTAAGCCGGTAGGGCCGTAGATGCAATTGCGTTGCGCTTCGGTAAAATGAATTCCTTTTTCGGAAAGCTCCTGCAACATCTGGTCTCTTTTGGCTGCCGGTCCCAGAAGGCCAATGTATGGGATATCATGCGTGTTCAGCAGCCCCAGCAGTTCAATGTCGTAATTGTAATTATGCGTCATCAGTACAATAGCTGTTCTGTAATCGAATTGGAGTGCCGGAAAAATGTCTCCGGGTTTTCCTACCAGCAAGCGCTGCACGGTTGCAAAACGTTGCTGATTGGCGTGTGTGGCCCTGCCATCCACCATTATAACTTCCCACCCGAGCAGTTCGGCCATCTGCACCAGCGGAATGGCATCATTGCCCGCGCCAACTACCACCAGCGCAATGGCAGGAGCGCAATATTCTACAAAGAGTTCTTGTGTGCTGTCTGCAAAAGCTAAGCTGCAATGCAGGGTTTTACCGGAATGCATCACCTGTGCGGCTTTATCCCGGATCAGGTGCTGCTCTGCATCTTTCCCGGAAAAAGGGTCAATGGTTCCCAGATGTGTTTTGTTATCGGGCGAATAGCCGGTAACAATCACCGCAGATTTTCGCTGCGCTGCTGCCTTTCGTAAAATGTTGATGGGTCCGGCATGTTCCGCATCCACCGGTTCAAATAAAATAGATACAATACCATTGCAGCCCAGTTGTATACCCAGGCGCGCATCGTCTTCGTCGGTGGTATCGTAGATCACCAGTTTTTTCCGGTCCTGCGTAATGGCCAGCACTGCTTTGCGCAGCGCATCTCCCTCGAGGCAGCCACCGCTGATGGCCCCGGTGAGTTTTCCCTCCTCGGTTACCAGCATACGTGCACCCGGTCTTCTGTACGAGGAACCCGCTACATGCACAACGGTAGCCAGTGCTGCTTTTTTTCCGAGTTGTACGGCTTCATCAAATGCCCGTACAATGTCTTTAATTTCTTTCATAGGGGACCGACCTCCTATGGCCGTAACTGTTTAACCTGAGCAGGGGTGATTGCTTTTGTATTTTTATTTCCCCAGCTGTTGTTCACATAATTGAAGATATCTGCTATTTCTGCATCGGTTAAATAATCCTGCGCCGGCATCACCGCATTGTATACTACCCCATTCACTTTTACTTCTCCGGACTGGCCTTTCAATACGGTTTCTATAATGTCTTTGGCAGGACGCTTTAAAAAATCGGACTTGGCCAGTGGCGGATATACGCCTTCCATCCCCTTTCCATTGTCCATATGACAGTTCATACAATTGGTAACGTATAAATCTTTTCCTCTTGCAATACTTTTAGACAATCCATCATTCTGTACAAAAGCGCTTGCGGTGAACAATAGCACCACCAACACACCCATCAACCTGATACTACGCATCATTACTCTTTATTTCTGATCTTAAACAATTTTATTGATATCGAATGGTAATCTCCTGATCCGCTTTCCGGTGGCTGCATAAATGGCATTGCAGAGCGCCGGTGCAAACGGAGGAAGGCCGGGCTCTCCCACACCTTTGATGGTTGGTCCGCCATTGGCCAGTATATGCACTTCTACTTTCGGCATTTCATTGATACGCACCAATGGATTGTTGTGGTAATTACTTTGAAGGGTCTTGCCCTTATCAAAACTGATTCCTCCCTTGATGGCAGCGGTCAACGCCATTACGGCAGCGCCCTCTACCTGTGCCTTTGTATTATCCGGATTCACCACAGTGCCCAGATCAATCACTGCATATACTTTTTCAATTTTCACTCCGGCACCTTTCTTAGACACTTCCACCACAAAGCCACCCAGGCCTGCAAAGAATTCGTATTGTGCAACACCCCTGCCCCATCCTGCAGGAAGCGGCTTATTCCAATTGGATACTTCCTTCAGTTTGTTCAGTACATTTTTGGCATCACTTTCTTTGGTAAGCATGCTCAGGCGAAAAGCCATCGGATCTTTCTTTGCGGCAACCGCCATCTCGTCTATAAAGCACTCATGCGAAAAAGCCAGTGTGGTGCTGGTTACCGCTCTCCATGCAGCCAGGGGCAGATGAACATAATGATGCACATACAGGTTCTTCATGTGCTCAATTTCATATTTCTGTTCACTGATACCCTCGGTCATGGTACCATTGGTCTTGGTTTTGTCGTAGTTCTTCTGCATGTCGAGCGTAGGTGCAATCACTTTGTGCTGAAATGCAATTGCTTTACCATTTGCATCCAGGCCACCTTTCAGTGCAGAATAGGTTACCGGACGGAATGGTCCCTGCCGGGTATCGTCTTCGCGGGTCCAGATACTCTTCACCGGCTTACCGATTTTTTTAGAGAGTTGTACTGCTTCGTGTACATAATCGGGATAGAGTCTTCTTCCAAATCCACCTCCATTGAAGAACATATTCACTTTCACATTTTCTGCAGGCACACCATAGGTAGAAGAGAGGTCATTGATGACTCTTCCGGGCACCTGTGTGGAAGCCCAGATTTCAATTTTATTCCCTTCCTGCCAGCTGGCCAGGCAGTTCATGGGTTCAATCGGAGAATGCGATACCATGGGGGTTTCATAGAAAGCCTCCACTTTAACCGGAGCTTCTGCAAACGTTTTGTCGAAATTGCCCTGCTGGTGATCTACAGCACCCTCTTCTTTTGCAGCATTGCGCAGGCTTTGCTCATAGTCTTTTGAATTGAACTGGTCAAAGCCCTGGTGATCCCATTTCACTGTCAGTGCTTTTCTGCCCTGCAATGCAGCCCAATAATTTTCTGCAATCACGGCAACGCCTTCTGTTTTGTAAACGCCGTGTATTCTTTCACAGGTTTCAACTGCAATAACACCTTTCACTTTTTTGGCTGCAGTGGCATCAAAGCTCACCAGCTTGCTGCCCAACACGGGACAACGCTCAATAGAAGCATATACCATTCCGGGAACGGAAGCATCTATACCAAATTTGGCAGAGCCATCTGTTTTGGAAGGAATATCGGGGCGCTTTACAGACTTGCCCAGTATCTTAAAATCTTTAGAATCTTTCAGGGTCGGATTCTTGGGCGCTTCTATTTTAGAAGCGGCCTCGGCCAATGCACCATAAGACAGGCTTTTACCGGAAGGACGATGATGCACTGCTGCATCGGCGGCATAACATTCTTCCACCGGAACATTCCATTCCTGCGCTGCTGCTTT